>JAXHKT010000053.1:0-24600 GCA_034522975.1 Bryobacterales bacterium | reverse complement strand
ATACGCCCAACGTATGGAGCGCGCGCGACGGCATGATCGTCGGCAAGCATAGCGGCCAAAAGTGGAACGACTTCCTGCGGACGTAGTCTTTCGAGTATTTCGAACTCACCCTTCAGTTTCGTCTCGCCAACGGCGTGGGCAATAGCGGCATCCAATTTCGCAGCATCAACGCCGAGCAGGAGCACGAGTTGTTCGGCTATCAGGCAGACATAGGCGAGAAGTATTGGGGCTGCCTCTACGATGAATCGCGCCGAAAGAAAGTGCTGGTGCAGGCGCCGCAGCCGGCGATTGACAAGCTCGATAAATCCGGTTGGCACACGTACACCATTCGCGCGCACGGGCGTCACATCAGCCTTACCCTCGACGGGATGCGCACCGTGGACTACACCGAAGCCGAAATGGGCATACTCACGCGCGGCATCATCGCCTTGCAGGTTCATTCCGGCCCGGGCATCGAAGTGGTGGTTCCGCAACATCCGCGTGCGGGAGCTATAGCGGCTTCGAGGCGCCAGGAAACGTACTTCGTCTCCAAAGATCTCTTCCATCGCGTAGCGGCCACCCTGGCGACCGAAGCCGAGAATGCTTCATGCCGCCGAAGGGCGCCTGGCGCGGTGGAAGGAGCTTCCCATCATTGGCGCCGATGCCGTGATTTCCAGGGGCTTCCGCCAGGCGCGCGCATCAGCCGGAAAGCGTCGCGGGTGTAGAAGTCAGCGAGCAAGGCCGTAAGGGAAGGCATTGGCCATTTCAACCGCCTCCTCTTCATGAACGAAGCGAGCCATTGGGCTCACCGGGCCGAAGGTCTCTTCCCGCGCAAGCAGCATCTGTTGCGTGAAGCCCTCAAGCAGCGTGGGGGCGTAGAAGCGATCCGCCAGCCCTTTGAGCGGGATCCGATTGCCGCCTTCGCGCAACTTCGCGCCGTTGGCCAGCGCATCTTCCACGTGCGCTTCCACTTTCGTGATTGCGGCGTCGTCGATCAACGGCCCGATGCTCACCCCGGCATCCGTGCCTCTACCCACTTTCAGCGAGCGAATCGCTGCCGCATAGCGCGCGACGAACTCGTCGTAGACTTTGGCCTGCACGTAGAAGCGATTGGCGCAGATGCAAGTTTGCCCGGCGTTGCGAAACTTGTTGACGATGGCGCCTTCGACGGCCTGATTGAGGTCGGCATCGTCGAAGACGAGAAATGGCGCGTGCCCGCCCAGTTCAAGCGATAGCCGTGTGACGTTTTTCGCGGCTTTCGCCATCAGCAGGCGCCCTACCTCGATCGGAGCCGGTGAAGCTTGACGTACGCACGCGAGTCGCTGAGCCACGCGTCGAGAATGGCTTCCGCCTCACGGGTCACGACGTTCATCACGCCATTGGGGAGCTCCTGCCTCCGCGCCAGCCAAGCCATCGCCAAGGCGGTTAGCGGTGTATGTTCCGCCGGCTTCACCACGACGGTGCAGCCCGCCGCCAGCGCCGGACCGATCTTGCGCGTGATCATCGCGGCGGGGAAATTCCACGGGGTCACGATCGCCGCAATTCCCACCGGCTGGCGCAGCACCAGGATGCGCTTATCTGTGTGTGACGCTGGCACGAGGTCTCCGTAGATCCTCTCGGCTTCGCCTGCCGCAATGCGCAGGAAGGATGCGGCATACGGCGATCTCCTGCTGCTTCGGCCAGCGGTTTGCCTTGTTCCGCGGTTCGCAGAGCGCTGCCAGGGAATCCTGCTCTTGCAGCATGAACGCCGCGAATCGCAGCAGCAAGCGCACCGCGCTCTTCACCAGCATGGATCGCCATCGCTCCGCCGCACCCTCCGCCCGATCCACCGCTCCCCGTGCTTCCGGCGCGCCACCATTGGCCACGTTGGCAAGCAGCTTATCGGTGGCGGGGTGGGATAGAACCGGGATGCCATCGATGCGATCCGGGGTAAGACGCGCGTTCCACATCGGAAGCGGGTTGGAGGGTTGCATGGAAATAAGTCCTTCTTTCGGCAATTCTCTCAATTCAGGCGTGATGGCGTATCTGGGAGACGGGCAAGCTTCCGTTCACCGCGCCGCTTTCCAATCGAAGGCAGTTGGGCATCTCCTCTCGTGAACGTGGCCGCGATTTCCGGCACCGCGCGGGAGCCCCGCCAAGTGATCCTGCGCGGTGCCGGAAATGGGCTGGCAGATCACCGCCTCTCGCGTTCATCAAGCGCGGGGCGGCGCAGCTCAGGAGTGGGCGGCCCGCGCAGCCCGCGCGGCGGCTCACTCGCAAACACTTTACGGAGATGCGGGGCTGGACTCCGAAATTGGGTTTTGGATGTGGTTGATAATGCGGGGAAAGAAATCTGCGTTTGTGGAACCGGTGGATGGGGCTTGCGTTGTTTCAGGGTGGATTTCGCTTGGATTGGAGCGGTACGGTGGCGTTGCGTCGACAAATGGGTCGACGCAACATGGTCTCGCTGACGCTCGGCTGATTTTTGCAGGGCTTTAGCCGGGGGTTGAAGGGTGCAGGGCTTCGGGCTCGGGGGTTGAAAGGCGCGGGCTGCGGAATCAGGGGTGGCGTTGGGGGGGGAGCGAGGAAGAGAACGAGGTTTGGTTGGGCGCTCCGGTTGTTGTTTGAGGGACTCGCTTGCTGAAGGGCTGGGCTGCCAGGATGGGGTCGGCGGCTTTGCGGCGGTGCTGGATGGTGTGGAGTTTGGATTCGAGGCGTTCGTGGGCTTCTTCGTGTTCTTTGCGGAGTTTGGCGGTGCGGTCGTAGAAGCGGATGGGGGCGGTTTGCTTGCGTTCGAACAGGGCCAGGGCGATGCAGGCCGGGGCGGCGGCGTTGGGGTTCTTTGCGCGGACTTTGGCGACGCTGGAATCGGCGATGACGCGCTCCCAGGTTTCTACCCGGCGGAGGAGCCAGGCTTTTTGGGCGATGCGGAAGACGAGGAGTTCTTCGGGGGGCGTGGCTGGCTGGTAGGCGCGGAGGTGGTGGTCGAGGAGCCGTTCGAAGGCTTGCGGGGATTCGTGCTTGTGGAGGAAGGTGTTGCTTAGCCAGGTTTCGCTGAGCGATGGGGGGAGAGCGGGTTGCGGTGAATCGCTGGGGGCTGGCTGGATTGAGGCGGCTGGCGGCTCACTTTGGTGGAGGGGGTGTCTGTCTGGATTGTTGAAAAAAGCGAGGGGGAGCTGGGGGGTGGTGGTTGCTGGGTTATCTGGTTGATTCGTTATGGCGTTAGTGGCGTGGAGGGCGGTGTCTGGTTTGTCCGGATTGTCCGGATTTTGGTGCTGGGCTTGGGGTGGTTGGGCTGGCGGGATGTGTTCGGAGCTCGCGCGCTGGGCTGTTGCTTGGTTGGGGAGGGTTTCGGGCTGTTCGTCGTAGGGGATGAGGGGCTCGGCGTCGGCGGGGAGGGGGTCGGGGAGCCAGTCGGTTTTGCCTTTGCGGGTGAGGATGGTTTTGGCGGCGCGGTAGCGGAGGGTGGCCGGGAGGGCTTCGTCGCGCTGGATGGCGTCGAGGAGACAGCGGGCGTAGGCGTCGGCGACGTGGAAGCCGCAGAGGGTGTTGCGGCGGTGATTTTCGCGGGCGGCTTGGACGGCGGCGCGGAAACCTTCGACGCGGACGCGCCATTTCTCGTAGGCCGCGCGGGTGGCACCCACGAGGTTGCAGGCCTGCTCGAGGGAATGGCCGTCGGCGAGGTAGAAGAGGAAATCCTTGTGGCGGGGTTCCATCGGACTGAGCTTGGGCTCTTTGGTGAATTCGAGGGGCTGCTTGTTTGTGTTGCTCATGATTGCAAGACCGTTTCGCGATGCATTCGGGCGGGAGACAGAGTTCCCTGCCCGCGATGAGGATACGGATGGGGCGGGGTGGAGTCTGAAATCGATTTTCGGATGTGGTTGATTCGATGGGAGAAATCAATTTGGAAGTGCGGAACTGCTGGGGGTTGGCAGTGGTGATTGCGAGTGGATGGCGTGGTGGATAGGCGTGTCGACGCCGCATGGCAGCACGAGTTGATTGGGATCCTGGGGTTAATTGGGGTTAAAGATTCGTGTCGGTTTTGCCGAGGTCGATGGGGCGGAGAGGCTCGCGGGGCGAGCGGAGCGAGCGGTGGGGGGATGGGCCGTGCGGGGGGAGGGGTGGGCGAGGCGTGCGAGGGTGCGGTCGAGGGAAGTCGTGATCCGGCGCGGTTTTTCGGGTGGGGTGCGTTCCCGGCGATGGAGGTGTGTGCAAGCGGAGACGAGCGAGCGCCAAATGGGGCGTGGTGGGGTGGGGGCGGGGTGGGGAGGGGATGACCGAGAATTGAGGTCTGGGGTGACTGGTCAGGAGGGGAGAGTAGCGCGGGGGCGAGCGAACGGGTTGCGGCCGGCGTCGAGGTGGTGGTCGCGGTGTGGGGGT
Organism: Bryobacterales bacterium; assembly: GCA_034522975.1. Lineage (GTDB taxonomy): Bacteria > Acidobacteriota > Terriglobia > Bryobacterales > Bryobacteraceae > JACTMJ01. The sequence continues at coordinate 20,262 of JAXHKT010000053.1, read as the reverse complement.
GGGGGGTGGGGGTGTCGCTGGGATGGGGGGGCGGGTGGGCCTGGGGGTGGTGGCTGCGGTTGGGTCGTTGGTGGGGGGTGTTGTTGGGGCGGCGGGGGGGGGCGGGGTGGGTGTGCGTGGGGGCGGTTCTTTTTCCGGTTTGTGGGTTGGGGTGGTGGTGGGGTGGGTTCGCGCGCTGGGTGTTTTGGTGGGGGGTCGGTTGTGTGGATGGGGTCGGTGGCGGGGGGGGGTGGGGTGTTTTGCGGGTGGGTGGTTGGCGGCGCGGTGCGGGGGTGGGGGGGTCCTGGTGGGTGGGGGGCGGGGTGGGTCGGGCGTGGCCGCCGGTTTGCGGGCGGTGTTTTCGCGGGCGGCTTGGCGGCGGCGCGGCCTTCCGCGGCGCGCCTTTCTCGTGGCCGCGCGGGTGGCCCCCGGGTTCGGCCTTGGGTGCCGTCGGGGTGGGGTCCTTGTGGCGCGGCTCCTCGGCTGGCTGGGCTCTTGGTGTCGGGGGCTCTTGTTGTGTGGCTCTGTTGCGCCGTTCGCGTGCTTCGGGCGGGGGCAGCTCCCCTGCCGCGATGAGGATACGGATGGGGCGGGATGGGGTCTGAATCGATTTCGGATGTGGTTGTTCATGGGGAAATTAATTGGAAGTGCGGACTGCTGGGGGTTGGCAGTGGTGATTGCGAGTGGATGGCGTGGGGTGGATCGGGATGTCGACGCCGCATGGCAGCACGAGTGATTCGGGATCCTGGGGTTAATTGGGGTTAAAGATTCGTGTCGGTTTTGCCGATGGATTCGATGGGGCGGAGTAGGCCTGCGGGGGCGAGCGGAGCGAGCGGGGGAGAGGCGGGATCAGTAACGAACTGGCAGTGTTGCTTCCGGAAAATCAATTCGTTGCGGGGGCAGTTGGCCTTTGCAGCAGTTGTGGTGGGATGGGCGGTGCGGATCTCGGAGTCGCACTCGCGGAACACGGCGAGTGCTCCAAGGTGGCGCTGCGGCCGCTGATGCGTTCTGGCTGGGGCGAGGTGAACCGTGGGGCCTGATTGTGGGTTCTGGTTGATCATAGCGGCGTAGGGGCGGAAACGGTCTTCAGGTTGCGGGTTTCGGCTTCCGGATGGGCGGGAAGTGTTTGTGGGGATTGGGTTTGGGGGGATTTCGGGAAAGATTGCGGGTGGCGGTGATGCCCCGGGGGTGGCGGGGCGCGATGCGAGGGATTTTTGGGGTTACATGGGGTTACAGTTTCGTGCTCGTTCTGCCGATGGATTCGATGAGACAGAGTAGGCCTGCGGGGGCGAGCGGAGCGAGCGGGGGATTGTGGGGCTTCCGGCCTGCGGCTAACGGCCCGCGGCTTGCGGCTTCCGTGAGTGAGTTGGCAAATCGCTTAGGATTGCCGGGGCGATGCGGGCATTGTCGGCTTGAGAGTGGGGGCGGTGGGCGTGGCCGCTGGGAGTCGCACTCACTAAGCGGTGTGAGTGCTCCATGGTCTCGCTGTCGCGAGGCTGCTTTTCCAGTTGCTGACGGCCGCATGGCAACAGGATACTGAGCGCCCTTTTCGGGGCTCCCGGGATGCTTTGGTCGCGCACGGGGCGGCGTGCGCTTCTTGGTGGCGCTGTGCGCCGCGGATTCGCTTTGGTCGAGGAACGGGGGGACCGGGCGCTTACGCTTCCGGCTCGGATTTAACCGGTCGCTTACGCTTCCGGTACGGACTGGCGAAACGCGTGGAAGGCTATGGCCGGGGCCTGGTTGTGGGTTCTGGTTGATTGTAGCGATGGGCGCGGCGGAAACGGACTCCGGGGTTTCGGGTTTGGGGTTCCGGGTGGGTGGGAAGTGGTTGTGGGGATTGGGGTTTGCGGGTATTTGGGAAATCGGCGGGTTGCCGTCATGGCACCCGGGTGGTGGTCAGTGTTTGGCGGCGAGGTGCCGGCCGGGACGCCGGGGGCTTCCCCCAAGGCCCGGCCGAAAGCCCTACCCGTCACCGATGGTTCTTCGATTCCGCCGATCAGCTGCTTACCTGCCTGCCGGAATGCATTCAATACTGAATTTCGCTGCCGAGTTTCACGGATGAGTCTTCTGGTGTGCGCGGATTGGGCGCCGTTGCCGGCGGACCTTCCCGCGTATCCTTGCTGCGAATCCGGATGCTGCGGCGTCACCTCGACATCGTGAGCAGACGCACGCCAGCAAGGGCGGTTAGCCCACCGGCAACCGTTGCCCAGGTGACGGGTTCACCCAGAAAGAGGTTGCTCGTGAGGACACCGAATACGGGGACGAGGTTGATGAAGATAGACGCCTTGGCGGCGCCCACCTGCTCGATGCCGCGCAGGTAAAGGCAGAACGCCAGCGAGGTGCCCAGCAGCCCCAAATATCCCGAAACCAGCCACAGCGAAGTCTTGCTGAAGTCGGGCAGCCCCTCACCGGTCAACACACTGAACGCAACCAGCATCGCGAAGCCCAGCCACACGGCATAAGCCGTCGCGGGTAGGCTAGCCAGGGCACCGGCCACTCTTCTGCCGATTAAGGTATAGGCCACCCAGGAAACCGCGGTGCCGAGGATCCACAGATCGCCGGTGCCGAGGCCGGTGCGGAAAAGCTGCGCGGGACTTGCCTGCGTCAGCACGGTAGAGGCCCCAAGAAGGCTCAACAGGGAGTCCGCTCAATTTTTCGCAAGGTGGGCTTTTTGTCCCAGAAGACGACAGGCATACACGAATACCAGGGAAGGCTGGAGGGTAGCCATCAGGGAAGCTCGCCCCGCCGGGACCGTCCGAAGTCCATTGAAGAACGACAGGTTGTAGAGAAAGACGCCAAAGAAGCCCATGGCGGCCAGATGAACCCACTGCCGGCCCGTAGGCCGGGGCCAAGGCCGTACGCCCGCGAGCGCGACCAACAAGCCGATGGACCCGAACGCGAAGCGGCCAAGACTCGCGTGAATGGCAGGCACACCATTCCGCGCCAGGGCGCTAGCCGCCACCCAGCAGGAGCCCCAAATGGCGGCGATCAGTGTCAAACGAACGTAAGGACTACCCAGGATTCCAGTCTAGCCGCAGGACGTCTTAGCGGCCTGCTCGTTCGCATTTCGGGGGGATGGAACGCGTTCAATGTCACATTCGGGTTGCGACAGCGACTCTAAAAAGGGGAACGGGCGGAATGGCTTGGCTGGGGGATACGGTGGGCGTGGCCGCTGCGGAATCGCACTCGCCAAATGGGGCGATTGCTCGGTGGTCTCGCTGGCGCGAGGTTTTGTTGTTTGATGGGCTGGGGCTGGTTGAGGGAAGTAGCAGAGGAGGGCTCTTGCGTTACTTGGGGTTACAGTTTCGTGGTGGTTCTGCCGATAGATTCGATGAGGCAGAGTAGGCTCGCGGGGGCGAGCGAAGCGAGCTGGTCTGTAGCGGCTTCCGGCGTCCGGCGATGAGTTGGCGTTTCTGCGTGGAGAGGAGGACGGGCATCGCGGTGGCGGGGTGAGCTGCGGGGCGTTCGAAGTCACACGGCCAAACGGGGCCGTGTTCCATGGTCTCGCTGCGCGAGGCTGTGGGTTCCCCGGGCTGACGCCACGTAGCTACCCCTGAATGAGGCGCCCCCTCGGGGCTTGATACGAAGGTGGCGCGGCGCGCCGCTCGAAGGGTGCGTGTGCTTCAGGCTCGAGGGGGCGGGGGTGGAACGAGTGGGCCTGGTTGTGGGTTCTGGTGGATTGTAGCGAGCAAGGGGCGGAAACGGCTCCGGATGCGGATTTCTGGCTTTCCGGATGGGCAGGGAAGTGGTTGTGGGGGTTGGGTTTGCGGGGATTTCGGGAAAGATTGCGGGTGGCGGTGAGGTCCGGGGCGGCGGGGCGCGATGCGAGGGATTTTTTAGGGTTACATGGGGTTACAGTTTCGTGCTGGTTCTGCCGATAGATTCGATGAGACAGAGTAGGCATCTGTGGACGAGCGAAACGAGCCGAGGGGATTCGGAGTCCGTCTGGGTCCGTTGATTCCGGTCAATGGATGGGGCTGCGGGCGGGCGGCTGGACTCGCAGCATGGCGTCGCAACTGGGACGCGAAGGAGCAACGGCAATTCTGAAGGGGAACGGGCGGAATGGCTTGACTGGGGAATCGGTGGGCGTGGCCGCTGCGAAATGGCGCTCGCCAAATCGGGCTCGTGCTCCATGGTCTCGCCACGCGAGGCGGGTTAACCCCAGTGTTGTGCCGCATCTGGACGACGCGGCTTCACCCTGGGCTCCGCATAACGTGCCTTGTAGGCCGGGGATCGGAAGGACGGTTTTCTTTGCAGATTTGGGGTTACTAGGGGTTAAAGATTTGTACAGGTTCCGTTGATGGATTCGATGAGGGGAAGTAGGCTCGCGCGGGCGAGCGAAGCGAGCCGGGGGATGAGGAGTTTTTGGGCGAGGATCGTTGCGAGTGTGCGGCAGACGGATTTGTTGTCCGGCGTGCGATCTGTCCTGGAGACGGTGGTGCCGGAGGGAGAGTGCGGAGTCGCAGTCGCCAAATGGGGCGACGGCTCCATGATCTCGCTCTCGCGAGGCTGCTTTTCCGCGGGCTGGCGCCGCATGGCAAACACAATTCCGGCGCCCCTTCGGGACTAAGAATGTGACGCTGCGAGCCGCCGGCTCACTGATAGGCAGGGGGGCATTTCGCGGCCAAGGCAGGCGGGACTCCGGTAGCGCTCAAGATCTCAAGGCCCAAAGAACGAGCGCGCCTGATTGTGGGTTCCGCTCGATTGTAGCGGCGCGCATGTGACGCCCAATGTGGCCGGGACGCCGTGGCCGGTCCCCAAAGGCCCGTGTGCCTTGGAGTCGGCGGCGGGAAGCAATGTCGCAATGAAAGCCAGAGGAAAGAGGAGAAGTGCAATGTGCGATGTCTTCATGCGCTTCAGGATCGCGGATGAGTGCAGTGCCCGAAATGGCGGCACACAGCCAGGAAGAGAAGGTCGAAGGGAATGATCATGTACAGGAGCATCCAGAGCCCGCTGACGAGCAAGACCGCGCCAAGGATTTGCCCCTGCATCGGGCGACCCGGAACGAGAATCCCAAAAAGACACAGCAATGCAACGGACATCATCCCGATTCTTCCTGTGAACGAGCGAGTGAAGATGATGGATTGTCGCGGCGCGCCACGGCAGTCTAGCCAGAACCCCAGGAGCGCCCACTGCGGGAGTCCAAAGACCAACGGAAGAATCAAGTCGGAGTACGGGAACCAGAAAACCCAGTGCCATGTGAGCAGGCGGTACATAATCAGGCTTGAGGGGTAGGTGGCGAGGATGGCCACCTGCCAGGTACGAGATGGGCACAGTTCGAAAATTGACCGGAGATCGCTTGCTCCCAAGCGCTCGATTTGCTCCTGCGAGTACTGTGGCCAGCCAGCGCGCCGCACTTGGTTGAGTTCTTCGGGAGTGGTATGACCATCTGTGAATATCCAAGTGGCTGGATCGGAAAGCGTGTGCCATTGGACCACTAACGCCGTGAGGTAAAGGAGCGAGACCACCAACGGGAGCAACACAAAGTAGGGCAGATTCAACGCCCACATGGTGTACTCCGCCAGATGTTTCGATCTCATTTCTCAATTGGACCCCGAGGCCGAGAGGAAGTTCCGACCAATCGGAACCGGGGTTGCGGGGTCCGGGATCCGGATGGGCGGGAAGTGGTTGTGGGGGTTGGGTTTGGGGCGATTTGGGGAATCTGTCGGTGGCCGTGAGGGCGCGACGTGGCGGGGCGCATGTGAGGGCCAATGTGGCCGGGACGCCGGGGCTTGTGCGCGTAGGCTCCGCAGTTCTCGGGATGTGTTATCCGGCTCTCTAGCGGGCTCCCTTGACGTCCTGAAGTTTCGCCGTGTCCACGTATTGTTGAAACCGGGTTACCTTGCCATCTTTCACGTCCCAGATGTGGCAGACTTGCGTATTCATGCTCTTCCCGGTCGCCTTAAACGTGCCCGTGTAGCGAGCTTCCACGATGACGCTGTCGCCGGCACCGTGAAAGGTCTTTGGATGGACGGTGAAGCCATCCCATTCCGCGCCAAGCTTCATGAACAGATCGTTGAGGACGGCGTCCGGACCCACCCAGGGTTCGCCGCTCGGCATATAGGGGTTACTCTCGGCCTCATGCCAGTGGATGTCCGAATCCATCGTCCCGAGAACGGTAGGGATATCTCCGCTACCAAATGCCGTGTAGAGACTCTTCAGAAGATTTACGTTGTCCATGTGCTCTCCTCGAAACTTGCACTGCTGCTTAGGCCTTGCCCCGCACCGGGGCGCACGATGATCGTCTGACCAACACGCCGACGGCGACGTCAGAGAGCTTCGGTGTGCGCGAAGTGGGAAACAAGCCCAGCGTTGAGCGGCGACGTGCGGTGGAATTGCTTCTGACGTCCCACTCTTGCCGGCTTAGCGTATCACACGGAGGAAGACTGCCTGGTCGACGTTTGCGCGTCATGACCTTTTTATAAAGGCACGCCAGTCACCGTAATTGTGCAGCGGTGACGCGGTGAGCCGCGCGGTGTTCGGAGTCGCACTCGCCAAATCGGGCTCGTTCTCCATGGTCTCGCCGGCGCGAGGCTGGTTTACCCAGGGCTGCGCCGTACCTGGGCGACGTGGCTTCACCCTGGGCTCCGCATAACGTGCCTTGCAGGCCCGAAAGAGGAGAACGAGCGGGCCTGATTGTGGGTTCTGGTTGATTGTAGCGAGCAGAGGGCGGAAGCGGATTTCGGGTTGCGGGTTCCAGATTTCGGATGGGTGGGAAGTGTTTGTGGGGATTGGATTTGCGGGGATTTTGGGAAATTTGCTGGTGGCCGTGATGGCGCGGGGTGGCGGGGCGGGTTTGCGGACCCCCGAGCGGAAAGGGCGAGTCTGGACCGGGGTTTTCGATGAGCGAAAGAATGAACTGGTAACGAATTTATCTGGATGTGACCGATACGGCGATTCACGGTAAGCAGGAGGGCCGCTTCTTTCACGGCTTTTATGGACACTACCCCTACCTGTCGCTGTACATCTTCAGTGGCCAGCATTTGCCGTGCGCGCGGCTGCGCGAGGTCGTGGTGCGCCACCAGACTGGCTAGAGAAAGACAAACCTTGAATCCAAAGTGCGTGTCGCATTCAACCGGATGACTTCCAGAGTCACCCGTTCGTATCCGGTTCTGAAGGGTCGCTCACGGGGGTGGGCCGATTCAACTTCCGAATAGCGCGTCCCTCGGCCTTACTCATCGAAACCGCGAAGTACGACGCCTAACTCTCCAATTCAGCGGCGGGCCGCGTGGCGGGCCGTCCGCTGCAACCGGTTGTTGGGCTGCCTCCTGTCCTCGGATCGATGGGAGTGAGCAACCCGACTTCTCTCTCGATCAGCTCTGCCAAGTCGAGAATTCGCATATCCTGAAACATCGGCCCGATGATCTGGACGGCCTGCGGGATTCCTTGGGATACGCCCACCGGCACCGCGACCGCGGGAAGACCGAGGAGGTTCACGGTTACGGTGAGCACCTGCGATTCAAGGACAGACCGAGCGGAATCGGCGCCAGCGACATCGAACCCCACCGGGAATGGATTCCGCGACGACACGGGGCCGAGGATGGCATCGTAGATTTGCAGCGACTCTCCCCATGACTGCGCGATGCCGTTGATGCGCGCCAGACTGCGCACATAGCGGTCGAGGCTTTCTTCGCCGCTCAGACGAACCATCTCCGATACGAATGTCCGGGCCTCGTCCGACGCGAGCTCGTTGATGCCAGCCAGGAACAGCTGTCGAATGTCCGTCGCAACCATCTCGAGCCATAGGTACGCCGATTCCTGGAGTGACGACGAGTCGATCTCTTCGATGATCCCGCCATGCGCTTCCAGGATCGACGCCGCCTTCAAGACCCCTGTTCGGACCGAGTCATCCACCCCCAGTCCGGCCGGATCGGTGATGAGCGCGATTCGAAACGACCTCCCAGGCTTGCCGTCCAAAGGCGCTGGAACCCAGGTCGGATCGCGCGGGTCGAATGCGCTCATGACCTGCAGCGCGGCGCGCAGATCGTCGACACGTCGTGCCAGTGGACCTTGCACGGCCATCGCTCTCAGCGAATGCGAGATGCTCCCCTGCGACGTTGCTCTTGTCGACGACGCTATCCTCCCGCGACTCGGCCGCAATCCGCAGATACCGCAGCACTGGGCTGGATACCGAATCGACCCACCGAAATCATTCCCCAGTCCCAACGGCACCATCCCCGTCGCCACGGCCACTGCGTCGCCACCGCTTGATCCGCCCGGCGTGAGAGCCCGGTTCCATGGATTGATTGTTGCGCCGTACAGGTCATTGTCCGTGTGGTAGCGCAAGCCGAAGTCCGGCATGTTGGTGCGCGCGATTGGAATTGCCCCGGCGTGGCGCAACATGCCCACATGGGGAGAGTCCGCATCAACCACACTCCCCTCGAGTCCCCGGACACCTTCCGTCGTGGCCGACCCCTTGACGTCGATGTTCACCTTGACCGAGAACGGCACGCCAAAGAGCGGGCCCAAACCCGCGCGAGTCGCCAGCACTGCGTCCTTCGCGTCGGCATCGGCGAGCGAGTCCTCGAGCAACGTTGTGATTGCGTTGACGGCTGGATTCACCGCCTGAATTCGCTGCACGTGCGCCTCGACCACTTCGCGCACCGAAACCTGCTTCTCGGCGACAAGCGCTCCAAGCTCCGTCGCACTCATGCGCCACAGGTCGGCTGCCACCTCGGCTCTACCCCAGCGTCGAGTGCACCCTCCCGCCAGGATGGTACCTGCACCAGCGGCCATGGCGGCGGTGTTGCGAAGGAATGTTCTTCTATTCATGTGACTCCTGTCACGGTCGTGCCACTGACCATTGCACGTTGATCCCTTCCCCGCCTGGTCTGATGTCCGTGCCTGAACCCGCCCAACGTTCAGCATCAGCGGCGGCGCGCAACGCCGTCCGCTGCATGCTGTTGTTAGCTGCCCTTTCCGAGCCGGTCAGTGAATCCGTGGCGTCCAGGTAGCTGCTGACACCCGCTGAGCGGTGGGAATCCACCATTCTCACGCGCCGTTGGCGCAGGAAAGCAATCATGCGGCATCAAGATAGATCCTCAGCCATGTTCCAGAGCCAAAGGCCGACTAGCAAGCGTGACACAGGCTGTACGATTGGATACAGCCACACCGCCAGCGCGGGCGGCAGGCCCGGCCCGCCGATCTCGCGCGACACGCCGAACGCGGTCAAGACCGCCACAGCGAGAAACAGGACGCCCAGGATCCATGCACTTCCACGGCTGTTAACCATCGCTACGCCGTAGAGGAGATTGCCGAGGAGGAATCCGATTAGCAACAACAGGAACATCGAGTCCCAGATGGCATGGTAGATGGAGATCTGCATGCGCAGAACCTCTTGGGTCGCGACATCGGCGGTCGCATAGGCTCCGGCCCAGCCGTGATAGGCTACCAGAGTCAATGCCTGCTGCCCTGCTTCAGTTAGAGCCCATAGCAGGAAGCAGAGGAACCCCGCTGCCGCGGCCCCCCCAGACAGCCGGCGCATCGCCATCGCCACCCCCAGCGCCGCGGCGAGCACGACGAATGGATGCAGCAAGTAGACCCATGCTCGCAACATGTAGATGGGATTGCCGACCCGTGCGAGCCGGGACTCGAACGATTCCCCGGAGTCGTATAAGCGCGGCAGAAAAATGAGTAGCAGTGTACTGGCAACCGACAAAAACGAACATATCGCCGTAGCCCTATAGAACCTGCCAAAGGAATTCATTTTCTCCTCGGTCTCTCTACGTGAGCAGCTAATGTTGGAATTCAGCGGATGACAAATGGAGCAGCTTCTTGCCGGTCCGCTGGAATGACTTGTTAGCCCTCAGTTCATTGGTTGACGAATGATTGTTTTCCACTTGGCAGGGTCGGCACGCCGTATGTCACTGAGATAAATTTCGTGATGTTTTCCAGCAAGGCTGGATCTTGCGCTGATAAAGGCGTGGACTTTTTGAATTGTTGGCCCCTCTTCGCTGAAAGGGCCAATATGAAGCACCTGCGCACACAAACCTTCTGTGAAATTCTCAATTCTCAGCTTGTCAATTGCAGGTAATGCCTTCTTTTTCTTTACCTCGGCAATAGCTGCATGAAGTACCTCTAACTCCACGAAACTTGGTTGCATGATCATCATGGTCCATTTCCACTTGGACTTGTCGTTGGCGACGAAGGCAGACATGTCTTCAGCCCACCAAAGACCTTCGAGGGGCATGACGGAATAGTCTGTCGCAGTAGACCCCTTCTTCACCTTGAACTTCACTGAGTAGGACACTGAGAACAATGCTTCAACTGCTTGGGTATACTGCGGCGACGTGTTCGGGTTGCCTTCGCCGTCAATCATCAGAAACCGAAGGGTTGGAACGTCAACCTGAACCACTTCTTTCGGGGAGGGCTGATAGAGCTGCCTCAACTCCTTCTTGAGATCAATTCTTTGCATGGATGCTTGCCCGAGGCCTAACGCCCAGCATCAGCGGCGGCGCACAGCGCCGTCTGCTACAAGCGGTTGTTAGGCAGATGGCCAACTCCCTGGCTAGCCATGTGCCGCTGACACCTGATCCAAGTAAAACACGTTTCCATCAACGTCCGAGATCATTGCCATGAAGCCACCCCATGGTTGCATCGTAGGCGGCATCGTGAAGCGCACGCCAAGATCTGACAAGCGCGCGTGTTCAGCCTCAAGGTCGAGGACTTCGAAACCAACGCCCGTATGCCGCCCCACAAGCTGTGCCTGATCCGCCCCCGGTAACGTGACTCCGAGGCGAACACCACCTGCGGAGAAAGAAGCATAGCCATGCTCCGCCGAGGAAAATTGGAGTTGGAGTCCCAGTTTGTCGCGATAGAACGTCGTGGCCTCATTAAGATCCCTGACAAAGACGTTTACGTAAGAGATTTGCATATTGATTTCTCCTGCTGCCTAACGCCCAGCATCAGCGGCGGTACGCGGCGCCGTCCGTTGCATGCTGTTATTAGGCCTCATTGCTCGACGGCTCCATGAAACGCAATTGATTGCCGTCTGGATCCGTGATGGTCATGTTTCGGAAGCCCAGATCATTGTTTGGGCCTTCGGTCACCCGAGCCCCGCGCTCCCGAAACTCCCTGTGCCAGGCGTCTACATCCGAAATCACAAAGTGAACCAATCCACCCACCTGGCAATCGCCGCTGTGCTGTGTCAAGTAAATCTCCATGCCATCGCGGACGACGGACATAAATACCGGAAAGGTGGGCTCGAAGCGATGCTCCCAAGCAACCGTAAAGCCGAGCGTCTCGACGTAGTATGCTTTGCTCCGTGCGTAGTCTGATATCCGAAGCGCGGGGACTACTCGCTGTTGGGGTACGTTCATGCGGCCACCTCACGGTCTCTATTGTAGGGCTAACTTCTGTTTAGGTTGACCTGGACAACACGATTCCGGTCGGCCTAAGACGACGTCGCCGCGGCCAGCCGGACCGGCAACCATCGTGTATACCAATACTTCTAGCGTATTCCAAAACATGCCTCCTATTTCAGACCGACCGGCAGGGCAGCCTGATCCCGCCGTCTCTGGAAACCTGCCTTCCGCCAGCAGTCAAGGAGCCTGCTGGGGACGAGTCTGGGGAATTGGACTTGCTCCAGGCCGGCGAAGCGAAGCACGGGTGCTGTAAGTTCATCGAGAGGAGCGCGTCGGGGATGCTGGCTTCGGCTTCCGGCTGGACGAGATACCTCGTAGCGCCCAAGCGAGGGCGATTCCGTGTCCGCGCGCGAGGCTCTCCAGAAACGAGCGAACGGGCTGGCCCCGGGGTCGGCGACTTGTGACCAGCGAGTCGGAAAGCAAGGGTCCGTTCCGGGGTAAAATCCGATCGAAGCGGTATGCGCAAAGGCTTCACCAGAAAACCGCCAGAGGATCCGCCGGGACCGACGGCGAAGAACTACATCACGCCGGCCGGGTTGCAGCGGCTGCGAGAGGAATACCGCTTTCTGCACACCAGGGAACGGCCGGCGGTGAAGGACGTGGTGGCGTGGGCGGCCAGCAACGGCGATCGCAGTGAAAATGCCGACTATCTCTACGGCAAACGGCGCTTGCGGCAGATCGATTCGCGGTTGCGCTTCTTGCTGAAGCGAATCGAGGCCGCGGAGGTGGTGGACCCCGAGACCCCACGTAAGGGGCAGGCGGCGACGAGGGTCTTCTTTGGAGCCACGGTGCGGTATGCCGACGATGAGGGAACCGAGCGAGTGGTGAGCATCGTGGGAGCCGATGAGGTGGATCTCGACCGCCGGCACATCAGTTGGATGTCGCCGTTGGGGCGGGCCTTGATGAAGGCGGAGGAGGGCGACCGCGTGGTTCTCGAAGCGCCGGGCGGGAAGGCATACCTGACCGTGTTCGAGGTGTCCTATGAACGAATTCAAGTGGAACCGTTCCGGGAACCACCGGGCGCCGAGAGTTCGGCCAGGCAACTCGCTCGCCTGGGAAAACCGGCTCACGAAGCTTAGCCAATCGACCAAAGCAGATCCCTCGGGTTCGAACTCCGGTGACGGAAACGGTGGGTCTATGGCACTTGTGCGGGTCTCCGCAAACTGGGCCCTCGGCCCTCGGCCCTACGTTCGTGTCGGAACTCCGTCGGAAGATCGGCCTGAGTCAGGGAAACGCCTTGATTGAATTGGCAGGTGCGCCTTTCCCTTTTGGGCCGCAAAGCGCCACGCCACAAAAGGGAATAACGGACACCCACAGATTCCATGCGTTCGGCCATCAGAAATGGCCCACCTGTTGCGATGTGCCACTCCTCAACCGTCACGAGTTTCTAGCCTCGGGATATAGCTGCTCGTGCAGCGAGACCACGAAGCAGCGCCCCGTTTGGCGATGCGACTTCCCGTAGTAGTGAGGAAGGCTCTGTAATGGGGCTGGAGCAAAGGGTTGAAGGAGTCACAGAACGGAGCTGGTCCGGATATCTCACCAGATTTCGGCTGCGATGCGCGATGAGCTCGCTCCAGCTGCGTTACGCTCGGGCGGAGTCCTCGACGTTCGGTTCAAGTACGCCTACTGGCTCCTCCGGTTGCGCGCCTTGCTGACCAGGCTCCTCCCGCATCTCGCTTCTCCACTGGCGAAATCTCCAGACCGGAGGAGGGACTGGGCAACTCGCCGAGAGGGAACAGGACACCGAGGGCCAAGGGTGCTTGTCCGGGAGACCGGAAGGCGAAAGCAGGGGAGCAGCCAGGCCTTTGGGCGGTCAATGGAGGAGCGGTGGAACCGACTCTAGCCGGAGGCGGCGGATCCCGAGGCGGGAGGCTCGCGGAACTCCCGACAGAAAGCGATGAACGAGATACGGATGGAAGCAGTGGTGGCGGAAGAGAATCTGCGCCAAGCGCTGGCGGCGGTGAAACGCAACCGGGGCGCGTTGTCCGCGGGCGGCGCTCGGGGATTTCGCTTTGCGCGCGGCAATCGAGACTGGCACCCCTTCGGGGCTAACGCAGACTGAAGGATCTTCCACCAAGCGTCAGTCGTTCAGCCGCCTCGGGTTGCGCCGGATATGTCCGCAAAAGAACATCGCCCGTCTTCGCTAAGAAGCCTTGCGGGCGCAGGCGGTGGCCGCTTCGGCCGCCTCCCGCTTTGCCTCGCGCGGGACGGGCTGCGAAAGTGGCTCAGCGGCTGCCTCGCGCAGAAAGGTCCTGGCCACCCGCTGCGCATCGGAGCTTGCGAAGCGTTCCCAGGCCTGGTGCCGAGATCTGGTGCGCGCAAGATCCCCCGCGCCTCTCGATGAGGAACGCTGCAAAGCTGTCTGCTTCCGGGCCGCCGGCAACGAGCGCTGCTTCTGCTTCCCCGGTGCCCTCGCCGGGCTCCTGGCCGCCTTTTCTTGCCGTGCTTTCCAGCATCCCGGAAGCCACTTCGCAATCGTGAAGATTTCCGAGGATTTGCTGGAAGTTCTTGAGGCTCCCCAGCAATTCTCGATAGGGTTCACGAGGATAGAAGGCCTCGAAGGATTCGAGCGCGTAACGGATGCGCTTCGTGCGTAGCCGGAATTGATGATAGGCCGAATCATCCAGATCGCCGGATGGACGGCCGGTCTCGTCCAAGGCGCTTTTGTGAAGGGCATCGCCGTGCAACACATACCGGTCCAGCAACAGAGGGAGCGCCAGCGAGGCGTTCCGGGCGGCGGGCAATGCGCCGTCCCAAATCACGCTTTGCCCGGTCTCCTCGCCGGCCGAAAGCGTCGTGGCTGGGGTGTCGCCCTTCCACACCGAAGCTTCCCGCACTTGCGGCAGGACCCGCTTCCAGCGCCCCGCGCGCTTCCGCTGCCATATTGAAGCCGCCGCCAGCGCGGACTCGCTACCGCTGCTTTCGGCAAGCTGGATGGCGATGTCGTAATCCCGCACGGCTCCCGATGCCCGCATCCAGCGCTTCAACGATGTTCTGGAACGGCGGATGGGACGCACCAGCCCTCCTGAGGATGGCGCCTTCGAAAACCTTGAGGTTCTCAAGGATGCGTCGCGAAGCCACGCGCAGTTGGTGAACCGCCTCTTCGCTACCGCGTTTCCTCGCGCGCGCGAGCTCTTTCCGGTAGTCCGCGAAGAGCTTTTCAAAGCGTTGCGTGATGTGCTCTTCAAGCGTCATGGCAGGGGGTTCTCAACCGCTACCCGCGGCGTCGCGATCAGCTTCAACTCCACTCCGCGCCGATAGACCTCGCGGAAGATGGGCAGGTTGCGCTCAATCGCCCAGAGTTCCAGGTCGAGCGGCGGCACGTGATGCAACTCTATTGTCACAGTGCTCGCTTCGGGCTGGCAAGTTAGCCGGGAGATCCGCCGCTCCGCGCTTCGCCCGCAGGCGTCTGCGATCCGCAGTAGTGGGATCAGGCAAAGGATCGCCCTTGGTTCCGTATCGGGCAACGAGGTGAACTCCTCATGGGACGCCACCGGCATTGACTTGCGGTGGTAGCGGCACAAAACGGCGATCTGCCTGCGCTCGCTCTCTGTAAACGAGGGCAGATCCACGCCGGAGACGATGTAGTGCGAATGCTTGTGGTGCCGGGTGGCGCTGATGAAGTGCCCAATGTCGTGCAAATACGCCGCCGCTTCCAGTATCCGCCCGTAGGTGTGCGGAAGCTGGTGAAGCTGCTCGAGACCGATGTAGAGATCCAGAGCAAAACGCGCGGCTTCCCGCGCTCTGGGCAACGAAACGCCAAACTGGTTGGCCAGCCCTTCCACGACCGCCCGCTGCTCGTCGGTGAGCGTCATGCGCTCAATGCCCACACCGCGCGCGGCCAGATCGAGGACGATGCCGTCGCGCACTCCGGCGTTCGAATAAACCAATCGACCCACGCCGAATTTTTCCAGCGCGCGCGCCAGCAACGCCACCCCAGGCACGATGATTTCCGCCCGCCGCGGACCGATCCCCGTGACATCGCGCCGCTCATCGACCGTCATGGGTGCGAGGCGCCGGTAAAGCCGCGCCAGTTCCTCCCGGCTGACGCTTACTCCATTGGCCGACTCGCGCTTCGCCCGTGGGATCTCCCGGATGGCGCTGACCGCCGCCGACGCGGAGGCCGAGGTTCCGATGGCGAAGTCGATTCCCCCGGTGCCGAATTCGTTCACCGCCTCATGGATTTTCTCGCCGATGTATTGTTCCAATTGCTGCAAGGCCTGCGGCGTTGCGGGGTCTGTCGAGAGGAAGCTCTGCCAAAGCCGCACCGCGCCCAGCGGCTTGGAGTAGGCCCCCTTCATCGTGCCGTTTTCGTTGAGGATGAACTCCGCGCTGCCCCCGCCGATGTCGATCAGCAATTGCCGCCCTCGGGTGAATGCCGCTTCGGCCACCACCCCGTGATGGATCAGCCGCGCTTCCTCGAGTCCGGAGATGATTTCCACCTCGATTCCCAATTCGGCATTGGCCCGCCTGAGGAATTCCCGCTGGTTACGGGAGTCCCGTACCGCGCTGGTGGCGACTGCCCGCATCCCGGCCACATTGAGAGGATCGATTGTCTTGCGCATCCGCCTCAGGACGCTCATCACCAAATCGAGGGTCTGTTGGCTCACCACGCCTTCGGCGAAGACGCTCTCTCCGATCCGGGTCACCTGCCGGTCTTCGGCTAGCACCCGCAATCCGCCGCCCGGGTTGGCTTCGGCGGCGAGCATCCGCACCGAATTGCTTCCGATGTCGATCGCTGCGTAACGTGGCATGGCATTACGTACGATATCCCGATTCGCAGTATCGATTCAGGTTGGGCTCGATGCAGATTGGGCTCAATGCAGAGCGGGTCGCACGGAATTCCGGGCGTGGACGAAGTTGGCGGGAGCCCAGGGGGCATTAGGGGGAAGAGGACGGAGGGGCAGTTCTAGTACAAAACGACTTGAGGGGGACGACTGGACCCTGGGAATGGTTACTAATTTTCGACACAGGAGTTATTACGTTGCGCGACATTAATAGTATCCTGTTATTCTCTTCGGGACTCACGGATCGTTTTTCGCCGGATTAGCCATCCGGATAGACGCCGTGAATCTTTTGAGAAGAAGCCTTATGGTGGTCCAAGTGCCTCGCCAGGCCGGGCGGCTCGACATCCCGATGTTCGACCTCCGTGGAGCCCTCTCCACGGCCGGGGATGCCATCGCGGAGAACCTTACCGAATTTCACCGCCGGGGCCAATTTATCCTTGGGCCTCAGACGGCCAGCTTCGAAGCCGAGTTTGCGCAGGCGATGGGCGGTGCGGACGCGGTGGGCACGGGGAATGGAACGGCAGCCCTCGAGCTTTGCCTCCGCGATGCCGGAATCGGTTCATGGGGCGCTTCCCGCCGGGGCGACGAGGTAATTGTCCCGTCGATGACCTCTCTATTCACGGCTCAGGCGGTGCTTTCCGCCGGTGCTCGCCTGCGGGTGGCCGACGTCTCCCCGGAGGATTTACTGCTGACGGCGGAAGCCGTCGACCGGGCATGGACGCCCGCCACCCGCGCGGTGATCGCGGTGCATCTCTATGGCCAGACCTGCGATCTGCCAGCCTTGGCCGCGCTTTGCAAAGAGCGAGACGCCGTTTTGGTTCAGGATGCCTGCCAGGCGCATGGCGCATTCCACCAGGGGCGGCCGCTGAGCGCATTTTCCCCTTACTGCGCCTACAGTTTCTATCCCACAAAGAATCTCGGTTGTCTGGGCGACGGTGGGGCCGTGGTTACTTCGGACCGCGAGATAGCGGCTCGATTGCGCCAGTTGCGCGACGGAGGGCGGCGGGGAGACCAGGTCTGCCGCGGCCCTGGGCTGAATTCCCGGCTCGACGAGATGCACGCCTGCTACCTTCGCGCCTTCCTGCCCCATTTGGAGACCTTCAACGCCACCCGGCGCAAGCTGGCCTCTGCCTACGCGGATCGCCTGCGCCATCTCGATTCGCCGCGGCTTCTGAAGACCACCTCCGAATCTGTTTTCCATCTCTGCGTTGCGCGAAGCGACCGCCGCGACGAGCTTCGCACCCACCTGGCCAGCCGCGGCGTGCAAACTGGAATTCACTATCCGGTGGCCATCCACGAACAGCCGGGGCTGCTCCCCTATGCCTCCTGGCGGGAAGTTCCCGTCCACGCGGCCAAGGCGGCGAAGGAGATTTTGTCGTTGCCAATCGGCCCCCACCTTTCGCTAGAACAGGTGGACTCGGTTGCCAGTGCTGTGGAGGAGTTTGCGTGACCCAGCAATTGCAACCGCGGATGGGTGCCTACCGGGGCAGGCACGTCCTGGTTACCGGAGGACTCGGTTTCCTTGGATCGAACCTCGCCCTAGCCCTGCGCGGCAGCGGTGCCCGCGTTACCGTAGTCGATAGTCTCGTTCCCGGATGCGGAGGAGCGCTGGCAAACCTTGGGGATGCCATCAACGACATTCGGGTGACCCTAGCCGATATCGCAGATGCCGGCAAGGTTTCCCCGCTGCTTCGCGATGCCGAAATCGTCTTCAACCTCGCCGCGGAAATCTCCCATTCCGGCGATTTCGCCGAAGCGTCGCGGGATCTTGATCTGAACGTTCGTTCCCAGTTGTCTTTCCTGAACTTGTGCGCGCAGCATTTTCCCGGCCGAAGAGTGGTTTATACGAGTACTCGACAGGTCTACGGCCCGCCTGCGTATCTGCCGGTGGATGAGCGGCATCCGGTACAGCCTGTCGACTTCAACGGCGTCCATAAGCAGGCGGCCGCACACTACCACCTGCTGCTCACTCGGATGGGCAAGCTGGATGCGGTTGTTCTGAATCTCACCAACATCTACGGCCCTCGGGTTGGCCTTGGCTTGCCGGGACAAGGGTTTATGGCGCACTTCGTCGCGCAGGCGCTGGAGGGCAAACCGCTTCGCATTTTTGGCGACGGCAGCCAGACCAGGGACCCTCTGTTTGTGAACGACGCCATCGAGGCAATTCTACTGGCGGGTCTCGCTGAACTCAGTGAGCACCGCACGTTTAACATCGGACATCCCGAGGTGTGGAGCCTCAAGGAGATTGCCGAATTGCTGAGCGACATCGCAGGGCTGCCCGCTCCGCAACTTTGCCCTTTCCCGGAGGGCCGGCGCGCCATCGACATCGGATCGTACTCGACGGATACGCGGCTCGCCCACGCCGTGCTAGGCTGGCAGGCTTCCACCAGAATGCCCGATGGCATCCGCGAGACACTTGACTACTACGGTTGGGCTGCGCGGCAGCACGCCTGCTCTACCAGCGGAATGGGCTGCGCTTGACCGCTTCCGCTCCACCGGCATGAACCCCTCGGAATTCGCAAACATCGCCGCCACCGAAGACGCGTTCTGGTGGTTCCAGGGCATGAATCGCATGCTATGGAGTTTTCTCGACGCCCATCTCAAAGCGCAAACGAATGGGCGTGCGCTTGAAGTGGGTTGCGGGACCGGATGGGTGAGCGAGCAGTTTGGAATGCGTTACCCGCGGTGGCAAATTGCTTCGATGGATCTCGCCCCGGAGGGTTTGCGCTATGCCCGCGGCCGCGGTCTGCGGGCGCTTGCGCAAGGCGACATCCGGCATCTCCCCTATGCCAGCCAGACGTTTGACGCGCTGTTGGCACTCGACGTTATCGCTCACCTTGAAGGCGAAGAAGTTGGCGGCGCTCTGGAAGAGTTCGCCCGTGTCCTTCGCCCCGGCGGCCTGCTGCTGCTAAGAGCGTCCGCATTCGATTTGCTTCGCAGCCGCCATTCCATCTTCGTCCATGAACGCACGCGCGTTCGCCGGAACAGTTTTCTTCCCACGCTCGAACGAAGCGGCTTTGAGCCGATACGACACACCTATGCGAACTCGCTGCTGCTGCCGGTTGCCCTTCTGAAGTTTCGCGTCTGGGAACCGCTCACCAACTCGGTTCCGCAGAGTGGATTGCAGCGCGTGCCCCCGTTGCTCAACGCGACCCTCAGACAATTTCTCTTCGCCGAAGCCGCGTGGATCCGGCGAGGGGGCAGCTTCCCCGTGGGACAGTCGCTCTGGGTGCTAGCCAACAATGCGGAGAGCGCCCCATGACCGCAAGCATGCTCCCGCGCGGGCGGATACTGCTGGCAGCCGCGTTGCTTGCCGCCGCAGCCGTGGTGCCTTACATACCGTTTCTTCCGTTGCCGCCCATCTCCGACGATTACATGCAAATCGGTTTGGCGCGGGAGTTCGTTTCCATGGAGGGCTTGCCGCAGCTTGCCGCCCATCCGCTTTACCGGACCCGCGCCACTTCGCTTGTGTTCACGAGGCTGGTGGAAGCCGCCAGCGGCGAGGAGATTGCCACCAGCATCTTCGTTCACCGTTTGGCGGGAGTTCTTCTGCACCTGGCGAACGGACTGCTGATCTTCGCCGCCGGGGTTTGGCCCCGCTTGGGCTACCGGCGCTCCTTTGCCGCGGCGCTCGCGTTTCTACTTCTGGCGGATCACCAGGAAGCCGTTGTGTGGGTTGCCGCCGTTCACGAGCTTCTTGTCTTCGCGTTCAGCATTCTCTGTCTTATCGCCTGGGCGCAGTGGTTGCGGGTGCGCGGAACCGGGTGGCTTCTGCTTACCGCGCTTGCGTTTGTGCTGGCGCTCTACTCAAAGGAATCGGCCGCGGTGCTCCCGGCGCTGATGGCGTTGATATGGACGTTGGAAGCAGACCGCCGCTACGCGAATCTGCTGCCGATCGCCCTTGCCTTGCTTGGCGCCCTCGCCTACACCTATTTCGTTTTTGGTGCCAGCCGCGAGCACCAGCACCTCAACGACGGCACCTTCTCTCTAGCGGCCCCGTTTTTGCAGACTCTATTGCGAACAACCTGGCGACTGTTCTGGCCGTGGGGCGTTGTGGCCGCGGCGCTGCTTTACAGGCAGCGCCATGCGAGGCCGTTGCTTGCCGCGCTGGCTTGCTCGGCGCTGGCGTTGCT
>JAXHKT010000052.1:0-24446 GCA_034522975.1 Bryobacterales bacterium | reverse complement strand
TGGCGTTGCAGAACCAGAGCAAAGTGGAACGTGACTGCCCGGTTACGATCACCTCAAGAGAAGGGAAGCGGCCCATTCGTATTTCTTATGGGACTCATGGTTTTGACTGATATTTGGGGTGCGCGTTAAACTAAACCCTTGGTATGGAGGAGAACGACGGCGAAGGGCTACCGGATCTCGCAGCCGGCCCGCGAAACCGAACCCCATCTTAAGGGAATCCCCGTCGAAGAACTCAAACGAGCGTTCCGGTTGATGTATACCTCCCGGGCGATCGACGACCGGGAAGTACTCATGAAGCGGCAGCAGAAGATCTTCTTTCAGATCTCCGCCGCCGGCCACGAAGCCATCCAGACCGCCGCCGGCATGGCAGTGCGTCCGGGCTACGACTGGTTTTTCCCCTACTATCGAGACCGCGCCAGTTCTCTGGCGATGGGCTGGACGGCACGCGACATGCTGCCCTCAGGGCGTTGGCGCAAAGGCCGACACGGCTTCTGGCGGACGCCAGATGCCCTCCCATTGGAGCAGCCCAGAACTGCACATCGTCAGCTCTTCCTCCCCCACCGGGTCGCACTATCTGCATGCGGTGGGCTGCGCCGATGCATCGCGGCGGATGCACCCGGAGCGCCGCGAGATCACCCTTTGTTCCACTGGCGAAGGGGCTACCAGCCAAGGCGAATTTTGGGAATCGTTGAATATTTCCTGCCTTGGCAAACTGCCCATTATTTACCTCATCCAGGACAATCAATACGCCATTTCCGTACCTGTAGAAGTGCAGACGGCGGGCGGCAGCATCTCGCGTTTGGTGGAGAGTTTTCCCGGCCTGCGGATCATCGAAGTCGAAGGAACGGATTTCGTCGCGAGCTATCTAGCCATGCAGGAGGCGGCGGCGTATTGCCGCGAAGGCCACGGACCGGCCTTCGTACACGCCCACGTCATTCGCCCCTATTCCCACTCCCTCTCCGACGACGAACGCCACTATCGGAGCGAAGAGGAGCGCGAAAAGGAAGCGGGCCGTGACCCCCTCGTGTGGATGGAGCGCTTCCTTATCGACAAAGGTGTTTACAGTCTCGCAGAATTACAAAGCATTCGATCGGAGATCGATCGCGAGATCGCCCATATCGAGCAGGATGTGCTTGCGGAGCCAATGCCAGACCCCGCCGGTGTCATGGAGTTCCTCTACTCCGACACGGTGGACCCCACCTCCAGCGCCTTCCTCAGCGCCCTGTTGAGTGACCAGGGTGAACCGCGGACAATGCTCGACGCCATCAACCTCACCCTGCACGAAGAGATGCGCCGCAACCCGAAAATGCTGGTGTTTGGCGAAGACGTGGCCGATTGTAGCCGCAGCGAAAGTCTGCCGCAGGTGAAGGGCAAGGGTGGCGTCTTTAAGGTCACTCTCGGTCTGCAACGCGAGTTTGGCGACCAGCGCTGCTTCAATTCCACGCTGGCCGAAGCGGGCATCGTCGGCCGCGCGCTGGGCATGGCCTTGCGCGGCATGAAGCCGGTGGTGGAAATCCAGTTCTTCGATTACATCTGGCCCGCGATGATGCAGATCCGCGACGAGCTATCGACGATGCGCTGGCGCTCCTACAACGGCTTTTCCTGCCCCATCGTGATGCGCGTGCCGATTGGCGGCTATCTCAACGGCGGTGCCGTCTATCATAGCCAGAGCGGGGAAGTGGCGTTCACCCACATCCCAGGGCTGCGGGTGGTCTTCCCCTCGAACGCCCGCGACGCGGCCGGCCTTTTGCGCACAGCCATTCGCTGCGACGATCCGGTGCTCTATTTGGAGCACAAGCGTTTATACCGCGAGCCCTACAATCGCTTCCCGCACCCTGGCGCGGATTACACCATTCCCTTTGGCAAAGCCAGAATCGCCAAACCCGGCGACAGCCTTACCCTCGTCACCTATGGCGCTCTGGTGCATAAAGCCTTGCTGGCCGCCGCGGAGATGGAACGGGAAGATCCCGCATGCTCCATTGAGGTGATCGATCTGCGTTCACTCTCGCCCTACGATTGGGAAGCGATCAAAGCGTCGGTGGAGAAAACCAACCGCGTGCTCATCGCCCACGAGGATACGCTCAGTTGGGGCTACGGGGCGGAAATCGCCGCGCGCATCGCCAGCGAATTGTTCCATTGCCTCGATGCACCTGTGGGCCGGGTGGCGGCCAAGGACGTGTGGGTGGCTTACAACCCGATCCTCGAAAACACCATTCTGCCGCAGGTGGAAGATCTCACCGCCGAGATGCGGCGCTTGCTAGGCTATTGAACCGGCACTCGACGTTGAGGCCTAAAGCAAACGGGGCGGCCTGTGCCGCCCCGTTTCGTTTTGCGTGATTGGCTTCGTCTCGCTTGATTGGGCTCAAAAGCCTCGACGTTTCCGTTACGGTTCCACCCGCACAAACACGCCCGTGCGCGTGAACACGCCGTCGATTTCCGCAACGAGTTCATGGTCCCCCGCCGCCAGTGCGGGCACCGTGACGTTGAACTGGTTGAGACCGGTGGAGGAGAGCCCCGCGAAGCCCACCGTGGCGGGAACGCCGCCAATGGTGATCTTCAAGAGGTCTTTGTCCACCAGAGTAGCCGCGCCCTGGAAGAGCCGGGAGGGATCCACCGGCGGATTTGTGACGCCAAAGCCCGTACCAAAAATCTGGATGACCTCTCCAGGTTTGGCTGGCCGCGCGGGTGGTCCGGAAGAGAACAGGGTTGCCGGTCCTACCGGACGGCTGTCCAGATGCAGCGCCGCGGCATACTTCCCGGACATCGGCCCGAAGGTGAAGAACGCGGGCAGCACCGGGGTGAGGTAAACCTTCGCTGGCTCTGACAGCGCTCCATCCACGCTTACCACCACTTCCGCGCCACCCAACGGCACGCCCGCTTGGGGAAGCAGGTTGATCTGCGTGGGGCTCACGTAAGCAATGGCGGCTTTCTTCCCGCCAATGGTCACTTCCACGCCATCGAGGCGCGTGGGAAGTAAGCCACCCTGGAAGTCCGCGGTGCGCCAGTTGCGCGTAGTTTTCGCCAGGCCGCTTCCGAAGATGCTGAGCCAGGTGTTGACGGATGCGCCCTGTTCGAAACTCGCTCCGTTCACGATGCCCCCGGAACTGATATAGGGGTTGCCCATGGGAGCCAATTGCACCCGGTAGGCCACCGGGATCTCGAAGGTCTGGAACTGGTTGGCGGGGCTTGAAACGGTGATCGCCGTTTCGTAAAGCCCAGGCAGAAAGTTCAGGTTCCGCAGCGATGCGGTGATGGTGGTGCCTTCGGCGCCAGCCACCGCCACAGCCTGCAACCACGTTGCCGCGGGGGGGATGCTCAGCGAAGCTGTCAGCGCTTCGCCAGGACGTCCCACCATAACGGTCTGGTTGGCGGGAAGGGCATCCCCGGAGATCCGCGAAAAGTAGAGTGAACGTGGGCTCACCGGCGCGGCGTCGGGCGTCCCTTCGGGCGGTGAGACGCGGATGCGGGCGGGCAGTTCCACCACGGCGCTGTTTGATGTCGAACGAATGCGGATGGTGCCCAGCAGCGTCCCCCGGGTGAGCCCCGTGGGGTTGGCCGTGAAGAGCACGTTGGTGGGCGTGGTGCCAGTGGTGGAGCGCGCACGCAGCCAAGCGGCGCCGCTTACTTCCACACTGAAGTTCAGCGGCTCTCCCGTGCTGCCGATCGCCAAGCTCTGCGAAACCTCCGTGGTGCTGCCCTCGGCCACCGTGAAGTTCACGATGCCGGTCGAGAGAGAGAAAGTCGAGCCGGGCGTCGGTCCGCCGCCGGCGTCCGGGTTGGCGGCTTGGCTGATCGTGAACACCGCGCTGCCTAGCCGGATAACACCCTGCCGTGCGCTGTTCGTCGGGTTGGCTTCCACGGTGTAGCTAACCGCGCCGTCGCCGGTGAGTTGCGAGGGTGAGGCGGCAATCCACGGCGCCCCGGAGATGGCCGTCCACGCGGTGGTCTTCGGGGTCACGGTGACCGTAACCATCCCAGAGCCGCCCTCTTTTGGCAGGCTCACCGCGTTGGCGCTCAGGCTGAACGTGGCGTTTATACCGGCGGCCTGCATCACGGTGAGGTTGTTGCCAAGAATCGAAACGGTGCCCGTTCGCGAAACGGTGCTGTTGTTGGTAGCGATCGCAATGCCCAGATTCCCTGAGCCAACGTCGGGAGGCGTCACCACTGTAATCCATGGGGTGTTCGAGGTCGCCTGCCACTTCAGATTCGCCGGCTGCACAAGCACCGTTATGGTGCGCAACCCGCCCGTGGCGCTCGCCGAAATCTGCTCAGGCAGAAACTGAATCACGGCAAAGAGAGGTTCCTGCACCGCGAAGAAGGTCGCCGGCCCGATCGTAACCTGTGCCGTGCGCACCGCGTTTGTGTCGTTCGCTTCGGCCTGCAGTTGCACGGCACCCGCTCCGCTGCCCGATCCGGTGGCGTTCAACCACGCGGCGTTGGAACTGGCACTCCATGCCGTGCCAACGGGTGCGGATACGTTCACGGTGATTGTCCCGCCTACACCCGTAAAGGTGCCATTCATCGGGGAGATCGTGAAGTCGCTTTGCGCCGCCGACTGGAATGCAAGCAATAGGATGAAGAGCGAAGCCATTAGCGGAAGGCGCCAGAAAGAGGCCCAGCCCGCGCGCATCGCCGCGGTAGAGCAAGAGCCGGTCTGAACATTTCTCATCGTCATGGGTAACCACCTGATCCCGAAAGTCTCTGGGAGTGGGATAAGCGCCGCGCCAAACAAGTTGTACGCGGCAAAAAACATCGACATCCCTATCCTATTTCACACCCTGCACGGATTGTGAATGACCTGAGTACAAAATTCAAGTCCGCGTGATTATGTTTTAACCAAAAACAAGAAAGGGCAGCCTTTTGAGCCGCCCTTTCGCGTAGATTGGTCCGTTCGAATCTGTCTGATGTCCGCACTTATTGGCCGATGATCACGACGCTGCCCACCTGTGTGGTGAAGCCGTCGATTCTCACGATCAATGGATGTTCGCCCACCGGCAGGGCAGCAAGTTTGATGTTGATCTGATAGAGCCCTGGGGCAACCAGTCCCACGAACTCAACAGCCGCATTGAGGCCGCCCACGGTCACGCTCACCCGCCCCGGATCCGACAGCGGCGCCGCGCCACTGAAGAAGCGGGAGGGGTCTATAGCCGGCGAAGTAGGCCCAAAGCCCGTCGCGTAGATCGCGATCGCTTCCAGCGCCTTCGCCGGCCGGGATCGCGGCAACAGACCGGCGGGAGCCACTGGATCCGCATTGCCGTGCTGCGCCGCCGGATACTTGCCGCCATCGAAAGCATAGCTGAAGAAAGCCGGCGCCCGGTCCGCAATCCAGAGATAGCCCGCCTCCGACGGTTGTCCGTTCGAGCGCACTTCCACCGCCACCCAGCCCCGTTCCGCGATTGCCGGAACCAGGGCATTCACCTGCGTGGGGCTTACGTAACTGATGGCCGCCCGCACCCCGCCAACGAACACTTCCGTGCCACCCACATTGGTGGGCAGCAAGGCACCGTTGGTTGTGTTGGGGTTCCAACTCTGGGTGGAACTGGCCAAACCGCTGCCAAACACGCTGATCCAGGTGTTCGGGGCCGCACCCGCGGCGAAGGTGGCGCCATTGGTGAGGCCGCCCGAGGAGATCCGCGGGCCACTGCCGCCCGCCAGATTCACCACATAGCGCACTGGAATCTGGAAGGTCGCGAATTGGAAGCTGTTACTTTCCACCGTAATCGCCGAATCGTAAATGCCCGGCGAGAGGTTCACGTCGCGAATGGAAGCGTTGATGAATGTGCCCGTTTGGTCGGAAACCAGAGCTACGTTCAGCCACGCATTCGATTGAATCGAAAGATCCGCCCCAACCAGGGTACCGGGAGCGCTCAACCGCACCCGCTGCACGCCCGGAACGACGCCGCCGAACAGACGGCTGAAGAAGAGGCTCTTGGGCGTGGCGGGTAGCACCGGCAGATCGCCCGGAGGGTTCACTGAGAGCGTGGCCGGCACGGTAACCGCGGTGCCGCCGGTCGGCGTGATCACGACATTTGCCGTATAAGCGCCAGCGGTGAGGCTGCCCGGATTCGCCGTAAGTTCCAGCGTCCGCGGCGTCGTGCCCGAACTGACGTTCGCCGAAAGCCAGTTTCCGCCGGAGACAGAATTAATCTGCACCGTGAAATCCAGCGCGTCGCCAGAACTGGTTACGTTTAGAGTGCGGCTGAGGGTATTTGAAGCCGTACCCAGATTCCGCACAAAGCTCAACGAAGTGGGCGATGCCGAGAGGGTAGCCGTTGGTGGCGGAGGTTCGTCATCCACGCCCGCCTGCACCACCGTGAAGGTCTGTCCGGCGATCGTCACGGTTCCCGTCCGCGGATCATCCGATGCGTTGGCCGCCACGCTGTAGTTCACTGAAGCGCTGCCCGTATAGTTGGGGCCGTTCGTCACCGTAATCCAGGCGGCGTTCGATACCGCCGTCCAGGCTGGATTTCCCGTTGACGCGGTCACACCCACCGCGCCGGTCTTGCCCGCCGCCGGAGCCGTTGTGGATGCCGGGTTGAGAGTAAACGTCGCCGTGGCCGCTGCCTGAATCACACGCACTTTGGCATTCAATACGGTGACATCGGCAACCCGCTGCGCAGCCGTCGTGTTTGCAAGAATGCGGATCCTCAGTGTGCCATCCCCGTTCATGGGGGCACTCAAGACCTGAATCCAGCTAGCCTGGGTGACGCCCGCCCACGGCGTGCCGGCCGGGCTCGTCACCACCGCGATGTCGCGCGTCCCGCCGAAGCCGTCAATCTCAATCGTCGAAGGCGTGAGCGTGGCAGTCTTTTCCGGGGGCTCCTGGATAAACTCGAAAATGACATATCCGCTGCCCGCATTGCAGGATCCGGTGAGCGTGGCGCAGAAGCGATTCGTGCGCGGAAAAGGCGTTGTGTTCTCCGTGTAATCGAAGGTCACCTGGTTCGAGCCCTGAAAGAGGAGTTCAGGGTTCACCGCGGGATTCGGATTCGTGATGGTAATCCAGGTCCCGGGGTTTGGCGTATCCGCGCTGCCGAGAACGAAGAGCTGCCAGGGTGTTTCCGTCGCCGGGTTTGTCGTTACCGTGAACGAGGCGGTGCCCTCCAGGTAATCCACGGTCCTGTTCAGAGGCGCGCTGATCGTCTGAGCGGCGGCAAAGCCGGCGAAAAACAAAACCAGTAGCGCCAGAGACGCGAAGTGAAAATACGATCGGCATGCGGCAGGCCGGGTTCCTACAACCATGCCAAAACGTGGAGAAGCGCCGGAAAACGGATGGGAAATCACGATCACCTTCTGTATGACTGAGCAGATTTAGTCCGAAGTTGGAGTATATCGGATCTGGTTTTCATGGGCAAGAACTTCCAGTACCCCACCCGCGAAATCACGTAAGTGCCATATTTTCTATCACTTAAACGCTCATCTTTCGCTCACGGGCGCCCCGCCAACTAGATCAACGCTAAATAGGCCCCGCAATTCAGGCCGTATTCTCCGCTCCGTCAGTGCGGCGGCACGCAAATTGCCCCGGCCTTAGGCTCTGCAAGCATCTTTGAGATCAGATCGAAGTCCCCAGAGCGAGGAACTCCCCAAATCCTTCGGTCGCTCGATGAGGCTTGACATGTATCCGGAACGGATATAGCATCCCTGCCCTATACGTCTTTTTCGAAACGTCGCTGGGAATCGTTAAGGAGCACACGACTCTGATGACACAAATGCAAAAGACGGCGTTGCGCGTGGCCCTGGTCGCATTGGGATTATTGATGGTGCCCTTGGTTGCTTCGCGCGTGGTGGAGGGCTGGAACTGGGGCCCGGGCACCTTCGTGTTCACCTATGTCCTGTTCTTTGCAACGGGGATGGCGTACGCGCTGATCGCCTGGAACGGGAACACGTGGGCTTACAAGGCCGCCGTGGCACTCGCGCTGGTGGCGGGGTTCGTCCTGGGGTGGGCCACCATGGTCCACATGTCGGAAACGGAAAACCCGGTGAACCTGGTCTACTTCGGCGTTCTCGCGGTAGGGGCCGCCGGTGCCGCGCTGGCGCGGCTTGACGCACAAGGGATGGCCCGCGCTTTATTCGCGATGGCGGCGGCGCTGGCAGTCGCTTGGGTGATTACCCAGGTGCTCACATCGGATACGCCCGCAGGGCCTGTCTGGAACATCCTAGTCATGCATGGCGGCTTCGTTCTGATATTCGTCGCGGCGGGTCTGCTATTCCGCCACGCGAGTTTAGAGAGCTCGAAATAACTCCAGCGCAAATCGCAAGTCCGCCTAAGCTCGGTCCTTCTTCGCAATCCCTCGCGCGCCAATTTCGCCCGCAAAACTCCCTGCCGTAAGCCATACCCCGAGCCCTGGTTCCCGGGGCGCTACCCGTCGGCGTCGTCCCGTCAGCCTCGCCGTGCTGCTTCGATCGCCGCGATGTCCACTTTTGTCATCGTCATCATCGCCTCAAAGGCGCGTCGTGCCTCATCCCCGCCAGCCGCGATCGCGTCGCTAAGCACGCGCGGTGTGATCTGCCAGGAGAGGCCCCAGCGATCCTTACACCAGCCGCAAGCGCTCTCCTTACCGCCATTGCCGACAATCGCGTTCCAATAGCGGTCGGTTTCTTCCTGATTCTCCGTGGCGATTTGAAAGGAGAAGGCCTCCGTATGCCGGTAAGCGGTGCCGCCGTTGAGGCCGAGACAAGGAATGCCCGCCACCGTAAACTCCACCGTCAGCACATCCCTTTTTTTGCCGCTGGGATAGTCGCTGGGCGCCTTGTGAATCGCGGTCACTTCACTATCCGGAAAGGTTGCGGCATAGAACCGCGCCGCCTCTTCCGCATCCTTCTCGAACCAGAGGCAAATCGTGTTCTTCGGCTTCGTTGTAGATAGCATTGTCTCGCCTTGTTCCTTCCGCTTTGTCGCAAAACTTGCCGTCGCACGACGTCAGTGTCAGTTAGTCGAACAAACCTGCGCGAATTCGACGTTCGCGAACCGGGTTTATTTTAGCGCCAGACCCGTTGCCGCGAATCCGGCGGGTACGTTCCCTTAGATTCGCTTGCGGCAATTCACCAGCACGTTGCTCTTTGGGCTCGGCCGGTCCGCAACTCCAGCATGTCGAAAGCACCTGATCCATCCCCCTCCCCGCTCGCTACCCTCCCGTTCCGCCAGCGCCGAAGAGATCAGTTCTGTTCTGGTCCGGAGCCGCCGCATTGGGGAGTGTCTCAAGGTGGCGCCCCGGCTCCAATCTGTTAGACTGCCCCTTTCCCCTGTTGCCCCATGCTGCGGTGACATTGGCCCAGAACTGACAGATCGAATTCACGGGCAATTCACCAGAAAAATTCACCAGGAAAGACCGCATGCAGCTCTACGCGAAGATCCTGATCGGAATGGTGGCGGGTGTGGTTGTGGGAGGCATTGCCAATTTCGGCGATGTCGGCTGGCTGCACGCGACGCTCGACGCGGTGAAGCCGTTTGGCGAGGCCTTCATCCGCGCCATCACGATGGTGGTGATCCCGCTCGTGGTGGCCAGCCTGCTTGTGGGAACGGCGTCTCTTGGAGACATCCGGCGGTTGGGGCGCATCGGTCTCCGCACCTTTCTCTACTACATGCTCTCCACCGTGCTGGCGATCATGCTGGGGCTGCTGCTTTCGAATCTCGTCAAGCCCGGTAGCCGGATCGATTCCGCCACCCGGGATTCCCTCTCCTCCCAGTTCGCCGGCGAGGCCGCCAGCAAACTCGATCTCACCAGCAAGCAGCCTTCGCTCACCGATACGCTGCTGAACATCATTCCCCGGAATCCGATCGCCTCCGCCGCCAATTTCGATCTCTTGCCGGTCATCCTGTTCACCGTGCTTTTCGGCGCGGCACTTAGCGTTCTGCCAAAGCAGCAAAGTGCCCCAGTCATTGCCTTCTTCGATGGCGTCAATGAAGCTTCTATGGTGATCATTGGCTGGGTGATGCACCTGGCGCCCTACGCGGTCTTTGTTCTCATCGCCGCCGTGATTTCGCGCTTTGGCATGGACCTCCTGCGGAGCCTGTTGATCTATGCGGCGGTCGTCGCGGGCGGGCTCTTCCTCCACACCTACGGTACGCTGGGCCTCATCGTCCGCTTCCTGGCGGGTGTAGACCCGCGCACTTTCTACAAGCGCATCTTTCCCGTCCAACTGGTGGCCTTCTCGACATCCTCGTCCAACGCCACTCTCCCCGTCACGCTGAAGACCGCCGAAACCAAGCTCGGCGCCTCGAATTCCATCGCCAGTTTTGTGTTGCCCCTCGGGGCCACCATCAACATGGATGGTACGGGGCTCTATCAGGCCGTTGCAGTAATGTTTATCGGGCAGATCTACGGGCTTGATTTCGGTGTCACCGACCAGCTCAAAATTCTCCTTACCGCCACGCTGGCGTCGGTGGGCACCGCCGGAGTTCCTAGCGCCGGCATCATCACCATCATCATCGTCCTTCAATCCCTTGGGATGGGGGACCAGTTGGCAACCGGTATCTCATTGATTCTAGGCGTTGATCGCATTCTGGATATGATGCGTACCGCCACCAACGTCACGGGCGACCTGGCTTGCTGCACCTATGTGGCCCAATCGGAGAGCGAAATGCACCTTCCCACTGGCGAGGATCTGGCACGTGAGCCTTCCTGAAAAGAAGGCGTTGGCGGCTAGAGCGCTCGCTATTTCGTTAACACTTGCAACTATCTGGATTGCAAATGCATTGGCTTTTCTCCAGGAACTCTGTGAGAATAAACCAAGTTGCGTCGGCTGTGTAACAAATGGTCCTGTATCGAGCAGACCGTGAGTTGCTCTGGCGGCGTGATTGAACCCAGACACAAAAGGGACCGTCAAGCCGCTTCGCTTCCTTCATTACGGTAAAAGGGGAGCGGCAAACGACGCCATGAAGAATACGTGTTGCTGCCACCAGGCTACCTTTCAAGGCCTCGCGACCGGGTTGCTCGCTCCGGGAAACAGTGAGTCCGCCGTATTGAGGCTAACCGAAATGCTGGAGATGTGCCGGACCTGCAAATCAGAAGAATGTCCGGGCATCGGCGAACTGCTGATTCAGGCCACCGTCCTGACAGCTGTGGACCAATGCGACGAAAATGCCCTGAAGCCGGGATTACTCGATGGGCTACTCCCGGGACCCCAACTTGCTGAGGAGGGATAGAAGCTGGCCGACGTCGCGTTTCGAACCAGAATGCTGATCGAACTCTGACACCGAATTCGACAGGCCGAAAGAGCGTTGCCCTCTTTCGGCAATTTCCCGCTCTGCTATTGCTCTTCTTCTATTCCTGTTCTATTGCTGCATTGGCCCTTGTTACTGAGGCATTCCCTCTGCCAACGCCCCTTCCCGCGCCGCTCTACGCTTAGCGAATCACCGCAATGGCGTCGAGGGAGACGGTGGCGTCCAGTGCCGGCAAGCCCTCTACGGTCACCCGCAAAATCGCGGGATCGTGCTTCTTGTTAAGGTATTTCCGCCCCTGCTCTTCCGTGCGGCGGCCGACGTCCGCACTCTCGGAAAGGATGCTGAGCTGGGCGGCGTTGGCCAGGCTGCTTCCCGCGGCGGTGAGGGTCGCTTCCAAGCGCTCAAACGCCAATGCAAGGTCGGCGTCGGTGGCCCGAAAGCCCAGTTGGGCAGAGCTGAGCACCAGCGTGCGGGCGTTGGTCTTTAGCAACGACGTGATGGGCGGGGCGCTCTCGTCGGGCGTGATCACGCGGGCCTCCAGGGGCTCCGCGGGGGCAGCCGGAAGCCGGGCCATCAGATCGCAGTTGGCGTAGGAATCGGGGCTCGAACGCACGCTCTGCAGAAGGCGGATATTCCCGTTCGGGTAGCGCTTTCGCAATTGCAATTCCAGCGCGGGCAAGTCCTCCGTAAGGCTCACGAAGCAGCGCGCCAGCAGCACGTCCTCGTCCTTTGCGCCTTCCTCGGCGAGCCGCGCCGAAAGGACGTTCAGTGACTGGCCGAATTCCTCTCCAAGATTGAAGTGGAACTCAGATCCCGCCGCGCGCACACCGGAGAGAAACACCAGCCCGTGGGGGTTCACGGCGTCCTGCTCTTCCACTTCGACGTCAAAGGCCACGCGCGCCGTGCGATTGGGCAGCGCGCCCACGCGAATCACGCGAATCGCCGGGATGGGCATCCGCCACTTGCCCAGCAGTTCGCGGATGTT
Organism: Bryobacterales bacterium; assembly: GCA_034522975.1. GTDB lineage: Bacteria > Acidobacteriota > Terriglobia > Bryobacterales > Bryobacteraceae > JACTMJ01. Next base: position 12,297 of record JAXHKT010000052.1, on the reverse strand, counting down.
CGAAGAAACGCGACGCGCGTCGCCCGCGCCCCCCACCCAGGCGGTGATGCGCAGCAACTTCCGCTTTCTCAGGAGGCGACGCAGGTTCTTCATGGATTCTTCCACCTGCCGGGAAAGCAATCCGCGATCTTCCAAGGGGACCGCGAGATACGCCAGTTTCGCTGTCTCCGCCTTGATGTAGTCCGGCGCCTCCGGGGCGAATTCCCGCACCTGCGGCTTCTCTTCTTCGGGGGGCTTTTGGCAGAACGCGGGAACGCCCGCCACAAGCGCAGCAGCAACCGTCAAGAGCACTCGGAAGACAAAGCTGGCTGGAAAGAAACGCATCTCGATGGATCCCCAAGGCGGAGCGACAGCGAAGGCAATCCTAGCGTCTCCCGCAACCCCGCCGATGGATGCCCCGATTGTACCAAAGGCCTATTCCAGCAACCCTGCGCCGTCGAATGCCGGCACTTCTCGACAACCGGGACGGCATCGATGGGAATAAACCGCAGGAGGGCTGTGATTGACTATACGCATGAGGCTGTTTCCCGCGCTCTGCTTTTCGATGCTTTTCCTCCTCTCTCTCGACGGCTTCGCGGCGTGGCAAGGGAAGGCCAAAGCGCCGGCGATCTTCGTCGATTCCGAAGGCGTGGCCATTGCCGGCTACGACGTGGTGTCATATTTTGAAGGCTCCGTTCCCCGTAAAGGCACGACAATGTGGCAGGCTGATCACAAGGGGGCGCGCTTTCTATTCGCATCCGACGCCAACAGGCAACGCTTCGTGAAGGATCCCGATCGTTTCGTTCCTCAGTTTGGAGGCTACTGTGCGTTTGCAATGGCTGCCGGAAAGCGAAAGAGCTGCGACCCGCGGCGATTCTCTTTGCGCGACGGAAAGCTCTTTCTCTTTTCCGGCGCCACTCCGCGAGACCGCTGGTTGCAGGATGAGGCCAGTTGGCTCGCCAAAGCGGTCGCTGCGTGGCGGTCGTTGATGGGGCAGGAGTGATTTGCCGGTGCTGCGAAAAGGATCGCTATTAAACCAACCCGATGCGGCGCGCGCGAAGGGAACCGGAGTTCTCGCATGATGCAGCGCATCCGCGAGGGCTTTCGCGCGGTTCTCCAAAGCTCCGATATGGATTCCCGGCGCCCGTTGGTCGACGAGCATCTGGAAAGCTCGCTGCCCGGTCTCTTCGTCATCGGCGACCTGGCCGGCGCTCCGGTGGTGAAGCTGGCGATGGAGCACGGTTACCGCGTGGGCAACCGCATCGCGTCGCTATCGGACAGCAGGGCCACACTGCCCGGCGCGGTGGACGTGCTGGTGGTGGGTTCCGGCGCGGCGGGCCTAAATGCGGCGCTCACCCTGCGGGAGCATGGGCTGCGCATCCTGATTCTGGAGAAGTCCCGCGTGGCGAACACCATCGAGGATTTTCCCGAAGGCAAGTGGGTGTATGCCGAACCCGATTCGGTGCCGGCCAAAGGAAAGCTCTGGCTGCAAGGGTCTACGAAAGAGGACCTGCTCGCGCGATGGCACGAAACGATCCGTTCCAACGCCTTGGAACTGCACACGGATGAGGGCGTCGAAGCAATCGAACGCCGGACGGATCTTCATTTCGACGTGAAGACGGCGAAGGCAAGCTACATCGCGCGGCGCGTGGTGCTGGCCATCGGTTCGCGGGGAAATCCTCGCTGGTTGCACGTGCCGGGCGAGGAGGATGAGCGCGTCTACCATCGGCTCTACAGCCCCCAGAACTATCGCGAGGCTCAGGTGCTGGTAGTGGGCGGCGGCAACAGCGCCATTGAAGCGGCTCTGGCCTTGGCGCCACAAAACCAGGTGACGCTCTCCTATCGTGGAGAGGCTCTCGCCCGCGTCTTCAAGGAGAACCGCCGCCAGTTTGAGGAAGCGGTCGCCGCGGGCCGGGTCGAGGCCGTGTTCCGCTCCAACGTGAAATCGTTTGGCCAGGGCCGCTACCAGCTTGAGATCGAAGACGGCGACGGTCGCAAGAAGGCGGAAGAGCGTGAGTACGATCACGCCTTCGTGCTGGTAGGCGCCGACGCTCCCACCGCGTTCCTTCGCAAGCTTGGCGTGAAGCTTGAGAACGAATGGACGGGCAGCCTCTGGCTTTCGGCTGCGCTCTCATTGCTTGCCCTTGTTGGCTTGTGGGCGCTTGGCGGCCAAAGCGGCATTGCGGCGCTCGACGGTCTCGGCTACGCCGGCGCGGCGCTGGCGCTCACCGCCACGGGCACGCTTGCCTATCAGGGCTGGCGCGGCAGCCGCTTCGCCTGGCTGGGTGTCGCATTCCTCGTCGCCTACACCATCTATGGCGCAAAGATGGGCACCGGGCACGAGTTCTGGCCTTATCGCGGATGGGGCTATCGGGCGCTCTCTCTATTTGAGAGGCCATGGGCCTTTTGGTATACCGTGCTCTACACCGCCGTAATGACCGTCTTCGGCATCCAGGCGATCAAGCGCTGGGGCTTCGATCGCAAAGACCGTTTTCAGATCTGGCGCTACGTGAGCCTGCTTAGCTTTCAGTGGCTTTTCTTCTTTCTGGTGCCCGAGTTCCTCTTCCAGATGGCCGTGAAATACCAGTGGGTGGGAGAAGCCATCGCGAACGACCCCACCTTCGCCGATCAGGCCTGGCGCTCCTACGGCATCGTCTATGCCTGGCCGTTGTTCTTCTACACCTTCTTCGGTTCGCCGCACCAGATCTGGATGGTGTGGGGCGCGGTGCTCAGCTTTGGCATCATCCCCCTGCTGGTGCTCTTCCACGGCAAGCGCTATTGCAGTTGGATCTGCGGTTGCGGCGGCCTTGCCGAAACGCTGGGCGACCGCTGGCGGCATCTGGCGCCCAAGGGAAAGCCGGCGCTGCGTTGGGAGCGGATGAACCTGGTGGTGCTGGTTGTGGCCGCGGCGCTCACACTGCTGATGGTGGGCCGGGACGCGGTCTATTTCTTCCGCCAGCCCGCGGCGCTGGGCGTCGAATGGTATCGCCTGATTGCCGACGTCTGGCTGGTGGGTATTGTGCCGGTGACGCTCTACCCCTTTTTCGGCGGCAAGATCTGGTGCCGCTATTGGTGCCCGCTGGCCAGCATGATGCAGGTCTTCAGCGGCTGGTTCACCCGGACGAAGTGGAGCCGCTTCGCCATCCGCGCCAACGACAAGTGCATCTCCTGCGGAGAGTGTACGCGCTACTGCCAGGTGGGCATCGACGTCATGCGATTCGCGCAGCTGCAGAACGAGTTGAACAATGCAAACAGCTCCTGCATCGGCTGCGGCATCTGTGTAACCGTATGCCCGATGGATGTGCTTTCCTTCGGGGGCGAAGCGACTGTGAAGCTGGTGCAGATTGAGAACACCAAGGCGGTGTAGGAGAATCGGAATGAAACACGCGGGCGTATCCATCCTTCTGCTTGCGGCCATCGTCTGGGGGCTGGCGGGGCAGACAGCCTTGTTCCGCGTGACGCCGGAACCCGCGGCGAAATTCGAACTCATCGTCAAGAAGACGGGCTTTCTTTCCGGCAAGGCGCATCTGTTCAACTTCCCGCGCTATGAAGGGCAACTCGATTTCGACGAATCCGCTCCGGAGCGATCGAAGATCACCCTTCGCATCGACGCCGCCAGCATCGAGTGCAAGGACGATTGGGTGAGCGAGAACGATCGAAAGAAAGTGCTCGAAGAAGCCAGGGAGAACATGCTACGGGTAGCCAGGCACAAGGATCTGCTGTTCGAATCGCAAAGCGTCCGCAAGCGCTCGGACGGCGCCTTTGATGTCCAGGGCGGTCTCACCATTCGCGGCATCGTGAAGCCGGTCGTGGTGAAGGTGACCATGAAGCCCGCGGCCGATGGAACGTTGGCCTTCACCGGGGAATCGGCGATTGATATGACCGCCTGGGGATTGAAGCCGCCCAAGGCCCTGCTGGGAGCCATCGGCACGGAAAAAGAGATGCAGGTACGCTTTGCGCTAACGGCGAAGCGGTAGCTCTTTCACGCTACGCTTGAAGGGAGCAATCATGTCTGAATCCAATACCTTCAACGAACCCCAACTCAGGCTTTCGAAAATTTACACCAGGAGCGGCGACGAAGGCATGACCAGCCTTGTCAACGGACGCCGCGTCGCCAAGAACCACGCCCGCATCGAAGCCTATGGCACGGTGGACGAACTGAACTCGCACCTTGGTCTCGCAATGGCGTCGATCGACGATTTGGCGGACGCTGCTCCCGGGCTTGCCCGATTGAGCGCAATCATTCTGCGGGTGCAGCACGAGTTATTCAATCTCGGCTCGCTGCTGGCCACTGACCCTGCCCAACTGCATCCCAAACAACCGCGCATCACCCCGGCCGACGTCGCCAAACTCGAAAGCGAGATCGACGCGATGAACGAGGAGTTGCCGGAGCTGAGTTCGTTCGTGCTACCAGGGGGCGCCCGGTTGAACGCCGAGCTGCACGTCTGCCGCACCGTTTGCCGCCGGGCCGAACGGCTCTCGAATGCGCTTGCTCAGCATGAGGAGGTGCAGCCTGAGGTGCTCCACTATCTCAACCGTTTGAGCGATGCGCTCTTCGTCTTCAGCCGCTGGGCCAGCAAGGCGCTGGATGTCCCCGAAGTGCTATGGAACCCCAACCGCGCAGCCGGGGCGAGCGGCCAATAGCGCGGAAGCCGCCGCGCTCATGGCAGCGGCTGCGCTAGCCACGCCAGCGCCAGCAGCTTCACCTGGATGTCGCTTTTCCGCGGCTTGATGGCGAGGTCTTCCAGTTCCTCCTGCGCGAGGCCCATCCGGCTGGAAAACTCGTCTATTTGGGTCTCCAGTTCTTCGAGCAGCGCGGTCCGCTGGGCTTCCAGTTCCTCCAGCTTTTCGCCAGCCAGTTCGACATCCTGCGCTTCCTTCTGGCCGCGATTGTATCCGCGGGCAACCGTGGCGCCGCGGCGCCCAAGCGAAGCCCGGCTGCCAAAGATCGCCCCCAGCACCGCGCCTCCCAGATCCGCCATCATGCCGGTATTGGCGCGCTGCACGTCGGCTTGTTCCTTGGCGAATTTCTGCCGGGCTGCAAAGATCCGCTCGTCCAGCCTCGCCAGCTTGCCCCCAAACTTTTCGCGCAGCTTCGCCACTTCCTGGTCGCGCTCTTCGCGGGCCAGTTGCTGCAAGTGAATGCGGAAGTCGCGCTCGCTCTCGCCGGGCTTGGATACGGCCTTGAAGAGATTACTGCGGAAGAGCCTGAGGCTCTGCGAGACGTGGACGTGCTGTTCAAAATCCTTCTCCCATTCACGGTAGCGGCGCGCATCGCTGGCCTCCGCGGGTAACGCAGCGAACGGGATACCTTCGATCGCTTCCCGCTCAAGATCCCCAACCTCGCAGGGGGCGGGTTCGGCGCTTTCCCAGTGGATCGGCACCGGGCCGGCTTCGAAGCGGGCCAGCAGCGCAACCTCTCTCGATTCCTCCACCGGCGGATTCGCTCTGGAGTAGTGAACCTTCGCGAATCCAACCAGCACCGGCAAATACTGAACACGACCGTGAACGCGGGCGGGCAGAAAATAATCCTCGACACCGGCGGGCAGTGCCGGGCGCGCGCTGGCCGCGGCATCGGCGATGGATGAAACCTTTGGGGGCGGTGGTGGCGCGGCGCTTCCGGCGCCAACGGCCGCGGCTTCCGGCCCGGCACTGATCGCCGCTTTGTATGGCGCCATCACTTGCGCAATCTGATTGCGTGTCATTGGCCCGCGCAGGTAGCTCAATGCCCATCGGGTCTCAAAGATCATCGGCGCCGGGCGGTTCACGTTGTGCAAGAGGAAGACCCGTTTGCCCACTCCCGACAAAATCTCGTCCATCTCGCTCACGTCGAAACTGCCCCCGCTGGCAATCGACGCGCCTTGCAAGCCCTCCATCACGCGCTTCTTGTCGTTCTCGGTTTGCAGCCTGCCAATAAACCACGTGCCGCAATTCGAGAGGCCCTTGTAGTCGAGGTCCACTGGATTCTGTGTGGCCAGCACCACGCCCAATCCAAACGCGCGCGCCTGCTTGAGCAGCGTCATCAGCGGGCCTTTGCTGGGAGGATTGGCAACCGGCGGAAAGTAACCGAAGATCTCGTCCATGTATAGCAGCGCGCGCAGGCTGGTCGTTCCGGATTGGCGGCGCATCCAACTCAGTGTCTGGTTGAGCAGCATGGAGACGAAAAACATGCGCTCGGTATCGCTCAAGTGCGCGATGGAAAAGATGGCCACGCGCGGTTTTCCCTGCGGGGTGTAAAGGAAGCGCCCCACCTCCATCGGCTCGCCTTCCATCCAAAGTTCGAAGCCCGGCGAAGCGATTAGATTGTTGAGCGCCATCGCCAGTTGGAAGCGCTCTTTCTCCGGGTAGAACGTGTCCACATCCATCACTCCAAAGCGCTGCATCGGCGGCTGTTGGATTTGCAGGATGAGCGTTGGCAGATCGAGGCTTCGGCCCTCTCGCCAGGCGTGGCTCAGCAGGTTGGCCAGCAGAATATGTTCGCGGCTCTGCATGGGGTCCGCATTGATTTTCAGCAGCCCCAGCAAGGAAGTCACGGTGGAATCGATCTGCTCCGCAAAGGCTTCGCGATCTTCGACGATGGCGGCGCCGGGCGCCTCGAACGATCGGAGTACCGATACGGGAATGCCCGCCGTGCTGCCGGGCGTATAGACGGTGAACTCGGCCGCCTCGCGAAGCCGCGCAATGCGTGCGGCATCCTGCCCCCAAAGGCCCAAGCCGCTTTTCCAAAGCTCGGCCTGTTGCGTAGCAAACGCTTCGGGAGTCCACCCTTTCGTGCGCGCTTCATCCTCGTTGATCCAGGGGCGGAATTCCTCGGGGCTGAGGTTAGGGAAGGTAAGCAATAGGTTGACTAGATCGCCCTTAGGATCGATCACCAGCGCGGGGATTCCATCGATGGCCGCTTCTTCGAGCAATCCCACGCATAGGCCCGTCTTGCCGCTGCCCGTCATGCCCACGCAGACCGCATGGGTCAGCAGGTCTTTGGAATCGTACATCAGCGGCGCGGGCGCGCCGGTCTTGGTTTCGAGATCGTACTCGCGGCCGAGGTAGAACTGGCCCAGCGTTTCGAAGTTAGTCATGGCGATGTCTCGACCTATTGTATGCGGTGGGATCTCCTTCGAAAAAGCGATTTCCCTGCCGTTTCTGCGGTTGATCGGGCCGATACCTCGGGGAGCGGTTCAGGCTGGCGCCGCTGGTGATAAGATCCTTACCGGAGCCGCTTGAGGCGGCACGGAGGAGGCTAAGCATGGCTACGAAGATCGCGATGATCGGGGCGGGGAGCATCGTGTTTTGCAGGACGCTGCTCAACGATATTCTCTCCACGCCGGCGCTGGCCGATGCCGAAGTGGCGCTGATGTCGCGGACAGAACCGAAGCTCCGGGCGATGGAACGGTTCGCCCGGAAAATGGTGCGCGATAACGGACTGGGCGCAAACGTGTGGGCCACCCTCGACCGCCGGGAAGCGATCCGCGACGCCGATTTCGTCGTGGTCATGGTGCAGGTGGGCGGCGTCGACGCGTTCGAACTCGACTACAAGATCCCGCTCAAGTACGGCGTCGACCAGTGCATCGGCGATTCGCTCGGTCCCGGCGGCATCTTTCGCGGGCTGCGCTCCATTCCCCTGCTGGTTGAGATCGCCCGCGACATGGAGGCCGTGGCCCGCCCCGGCGCGATCATGCTGCAGTACGCCAATCCGATGGCGGCCAATTGCCTGGCCCTGGGCAAGGCCTCGCCTGTGCCCTTCGTGGGCCTCTGCCACGGCGTGCAGACCACGCTCGACCTGATCTCGCGCTATTGCAACGTTCCCAAGGACGAGATCGGCTACACCTGCGGCGGCATCAACCACATGGACTGGTTCCTCACGTTGCAGCACCGCGGCCGCGACCTTTACCCCACCTTGCGCGCGCTTTTCGAGAAGCCGGAGTTCTACAAGAACGAGAAGGTGCGCGGCGAGGTCTTCCGCCACTTCGGCTACTTCATGACCGAGTCCACGGGCCACCTAACCGAGTACGTGCCGTGGTTTCGCAAGAGCCGAGAGGCGCTCGACACCTACTGCGACGAGCCCAGCTTCGGCGGCGAGACCGGCGCCTACTACTCCTGGTGCCGCACGGTGAGCGATTACTATGCCACCCACGATCCGTTGCAGTTCGAATCGGCGGCGCTGGAACCGCGCAGCGTCGAGTATTGCAGTTGGATCATGGAAGCCGTTGTCACTGGCAGGCCCTTCCGCTTCATGGGCAACGTGCGCAACGACGGCTACATCACGAACCTGCCCGAGGGCTGCTGCGTCGAGGTGCCCACGTTTGCCGACGACACCGGCCTGCACCCCACCCGGATCGGCAATCTGCCTCCGCAGTGCGCGGCGCTCTGCATGACCAACGTCAACGTGCAGATGCTGGCGGCGGAGGCGGCGCTGACGGGCGACCCGGAATTGGCCATGCAGGCCGCGGCGCTCGACCCGCTCACGGCGGCGGTCTGCACGCTCGACGAGATCCGGGGCATGTGTGCGGAAATGCTGGAAGCCCAGCGCGAGTGGCTGCCCGGCGTTCGAGGGCAAGTCGATCGCGCCTCAGGCCGGCGATCTCGATACCCGCCGATTGCGTCGCCGTGGAAGTGCCGCTCGATCCCGCACTGGCGATCGGCAAACGCTTCGGCACGCTGATTGGCAATACGGCGGCGGAATGACGGCACGCTTTGGAGTTCCGCAAAGCGCCGCGCTTCGCCTTCCGCCGGGGGACGCGCCGCGGTCGTTTGCCCGAATCGTTGGGGCCGGTAGCAGTGTTTAGGGGTGCGTTCAATGAGATTGAAGAGCAGTGTTTCGCGCAGGCAGTTTCTAGCGGGTGCGGCCGCCGTCGGGGTTGCGTCCGCGGGAGCGTGCAACCCGCGGAGTGCCGCCCAGCCAAACCTGCTGCTCATCCTCGCCGACGATCTCGGATTCTCCGACATCGGCAGCTTTGGCGGCGAGATCAAGACGCCGCACCTCGACCGGCTGGCGAAGGGCGGAACCCGCTTCACGCAGTTCTACAACTGCGCCCGCTGCTGCCCCACCCGGGCGTCTCTGCTTACCGGGCTCTATCCCCATCGCGCCGGAGTGGGGAACATGCTGGGCAAGCAAGGCGGCTTTGAGGGATACCAGGGCCGCCTCAGAGAGGATGCCGTCAGCATCCCCGAAGCCCTCAAGGGAGCGGGCTATACGACGCTGATGGCGGGCAAGTGGCACCTGGGGCCTCCCGGACCGGTGGGCCGCGGCTTCGACGAATTCTACGGCTTGGTGCATGGCTTCGACAGCTTCTGGGACGAAGCGAAGTATTCGCGCTTGCCCGAAGGCAGGCCGAAACGAAGCTACGGCGAAGGCAGCTTCTACGCCACCAGCGCCATCACGGACCACGCCATTGACTTGCTTGACGAGGCCGCTGCGAAGCCGAATCCATGGTTCCTCTATCTCGCCTACAACGCGCCGCATTTTCCCCTTCATGCCCCCAAGGAAGTCACTGATACCTACGCCGCCACCTATGAGAAGGGATGGGATGCCATTCGCGGCGAGCGCTTCGCCCGTCAGCTTGAAATGGGTTTGCTGCCAAACGTGAAGGAGCTTTCGCCGCGCTCGATTATCGGGCCGAACCGGGTGTCCAATCTGGATGGCACGGCCTGCACGCCCAAAGCTCCTTCCCCTGGAACCCGCTAAAGCCGGAACGCAAGGCCGATCTGGCGCGGCGCATGGCCGTCTACGCGGCCAATAGGTACAAGGTGCAATCGAACCACAACATCGGGCACGTGCCTTGAGCACCTCGAATCGACCAGGCCGTTCTGGAGAACTGTTCGCTCGATCGTTCTTCTTCAACAAGGCGGGCTTGCGCCGAGTGGAACCCCTTCGGTTTCGACGGCCAAAGCGGGCCGGAAAACACGCTACACCGCGCGGAGGATCTGGCGAAGATGGGCCTGGAAGGGACCTACCATTCCTACGGCTCCGCCTGGGCGAACGCGTCCAAGGCGCGCCATTGCGCCTATACAAGCACTACACCTACGAAGGCGGCATCAGCACCCCTTGCATTGTGCATTGGCCAGGGGGCGGCGTCCCCGCCGGCGGGCTGCGGCACGAGCCCGCTCACCTGGTGGATGTGATGCCCACATTCCTCGCCGCGGCGGGCGGCAGCTATCCCACGGAGATCCGTGGTCAAAAGGCGCTCCAATTGGCCGGCAGCAGCTTGCTGCCCCTTTACAAAGGCGCTTCGTTTGAGCGAGGGCCGATCTTCTTTGAGCATGAGAGCAACCGCGCCGTGCGCATCGGGCGCTGGAAGCTGGTGGGCCTGGGGAGCAGCGGTCCCTGGGAACTGTACGACATGGAGGCGGACCGCGCGGAGAGCGAAGATCTGGCCGCTGCGGAACCCGAGCGTGTCCGCACGATGGCCGCGGCTTGGGAGGAATGGGCGCGGCGCGACAAAGCGATTCCCTGGCCATGGCAACCGCAGTGGGGAGAGGCCGGCCAAGGCTAGAGGCTTTGCGGCATGCCGGGTTCCGGCTTCTTCCCCAGCCACCTTCCCTTGCTCTCTGCGCCCGCAGACCTCTAAGGTGCCCGCAGTCCCCTTAGCTCAGAGCCTCCTTGCAGAACTGCACGCACCGCTTCACTTCCGTCAGGACGTTAGAGCCTGGGGGCGTTTCGTATTCATACTCGATGCTGCCGGGGAACTGCCAGTTGCGCTCTTTCATCGTCTGGAGAATTTCCCTGAGCGGTGTTTCGCCCTGGCCGAAGGGCATGTTCGGGCCCCCACGGCGCGAGGCGCCCTCGGGGGTGGAGCCGGGTCCTTTGCGGTCCTTCAGATGCAGGCTCGCAATGCGGCTCGCATACTTCTCCATGATGGGGATGGGCGATTCCCCGGTGAGCGCGTAGTAGTGCCCCACATCCAGATTCAGCGCCGTATACGGCGAAGCCGCCAGCGCCTTCTCGAATCCCGACGATCCTCCCTGGCCGTGCGTGTGAAAGGCGATCCGCAGCTTCCGCTTGGCCGCGTGTTCCGCCACCCTCTGCAATAGTTCGTCGCTCGTGGGCAGCTCCATCGTGATGTGGTTAGCGCCCAGGGTCTCGGCGACGTTCCAGATATACTCATACTCCGCATCGGACATCGTCATCGTCGGCGGCAGCTTGAATGCGTAGATCTTCACACCGGCGTCTTCATACATCCCGCGGAAGGCTTTATACTTCGACATCGGCACGGAGAGCCGCCACTTCTTCAATTCCTCGAGGGCCTTCTCCCGTGCGGCCATCTCGGGCGGTGTCGGCTGGCGTCGCGGCCCGGCCACGCTCGGCAACTGCGGCGCTCCCGCGTAGCCCTCCGGAACGTTGCTCATCAGTTCAATGGCACTCAACCCGCAACCTGTGATGTAGCCCAGCACCTCCGGCGCGGACTGGGGAAGAGACCGGAAGCTATAGGTGATCACCCCGATCTGCACTCCGCCGAACTTCGAGTTCGGCTTAGCGGCGGCAAGTGCCGGAAGGGCACCGGCAGCCACCGCCATCTTAGCAAGGTCTCTTCTTGTAAACGGCATCTCTCTTCGCTCCCCGGTTCTGGGTTCAATCCGTCTTGTCATCGGCCGGCATGAACCTTTGCAGACCTAGTGTATCGCTGCGCGCGGCGCTTGGGGCTCACACCGGCTTCTTGCGAAGCACCCACGTGGTCATCGCGCGCTGGTTCTGGACAATGGTGGTCTTCAACGGTTCAACCATTTCCCCGCCCAGCCGTTGGGTGAGTGCGTCCAGCAACGCGTCGTCCACCAGATAGCGCTCCCCGCCATCGGGCGAACGGTAGCGGCGCCCCTCCATTAGCTCGAACTGGCTCTCCATGCCAATGGTGGAAGCGAGCCGGCAGAAGAAGAGTCCGCCGGGTTTCAGCACGCGCCAAGTGCCCTTTAACATGCGCTCAAACTGGGCATCGTCCGCGGCCAGGTGAAGCACGGTGTTCGAGATCACCACGTCCGCGCAAGCATCGTCGAAGGACATTTGCTCCACCGGCTCCACCCGAAAATTCTGCGCCGGGAGTGCGGGCGCAAGCTTCCGGGCAAGCGTACGGACCTGTTCCACGGATTCCGCATCGATGTCCGCGCCGCGGACATCGTAGCCTTCCCGCAGGAAGTAGACGATGTTCCGGCCCGCGCCGCACCCCGCATCGAGGATCCGCATTCCGGGTGTGATGCGGCCCTTCAAGAGCTGGTCGAACAGATAGATATCGATCTGGCCGAATTGTTCCTGAAGCGTTGGCGCGGTCATGTGTCGAGGCTAGCCGAGCGAGGCGATCGCGTCAAGGAGCAAAGCGAAGATGCGCCGTA
>JAXHKT010000051.1:0-106326 GCA_034522975.1 Bryobacterales bacterium | reverse complement strand
GTTTTATGCGGATGTACTTGGTTCAGTTTGGTGCTGCTATGCCCGCCGATGCCACCATCCCGCTGCTTAGCTCTACGGCGCAACGGTAGGCTGACGCAAGCGCTAAGGAAATGCGATGAGCACAACCGCAACAGCCCCGATGATCGAAGCCCGCGGCCTCACTCGCCGCTTCGGCTCGCTGCTGGCGGTGGAAGCGCTCGACCTGCAAATCCCCCGTGGAGAAATCTATGGATTGGTGGGTCCCGACGGTGCTGGCAAGAGCACTACACTCCGCCTCTTCTGCGGGCTGATCGATCCCCATGAGGGCGAGGCGCTGGTTGGCGGCATCAACCCCTCCCAGGATGCCCATGCCGTCCGCGATCGCATTGGCTACATGCCCCAGCGCTTTGGCCTATACACGGACCTCACCGTGGAAGAGAACCTCTATTTCTACAGCGACCTGTTCGGCATCGTAGGCGCGCAACGCGACGGACTCATGCTGGAACTGCTGCGCATGACGCGCATGGAACCGTTCCGCAAGCGCCTTGCCGGCAAGCTCTCCGGCGGGATGAAGCAAAAGCTGGCTCTGATGTCCACCCTGCTCCACCGGCCGGAGGTGCTGTTTCTCGACGAGCCAACCAACGGCGTCGACCCGGTCTCCCGCCGCGACTTCTGGACGATTCTTTACCGGCTGGTGCGCGACGGGCTCACCGTCCTTCTTACGACTGCCTATCTTGACGAAGCTGAGCGATGCAATCGGGTGGGCCTGATGTATAAGGGGCGCCTGATTCGCGAGGACAAACCCCAGGCGATCCGCGAGCAGATGAAGGAAAAGTGCTACGCGATCACCTGCGCCAAGGTGCGAGAGGCGCGGGCAATTTTGCTGAGCCAGCCGGAAGTGCTGAGTGCGGAATCCTCCGCGGGCGGCTTGCACGTGTTCCTTGGCGAAGGTGGCGGCGTTGCGATGCTGCTCAACGCGTTGCGGCAGCAAGGCATCCCGGATGCCGGGGCGCGTCCGGTGCTGCCCTCGCTTGAGGATGTCTTCATCGCCCTGGTACGTAAGGCGGAGCGCGAGCAAGCCGCGCCATCCGTGGAGCAGGGCCGATGAACGCTCCGGTTAGTACTCCCGCGGTGGTCATCCGCAGTCTCACCAAGCGCTTCGGCAACTTCGTGGCAGTAAACGACGTGTCTCTGGAGGTGAAGCGCGGGGAGATCTTCGGCTTCCTGGGGCCTAACGGCGCTGGCAAATCCACCACCATTCGCATCCTTTGCGGATTGCTGGCACCCAGCGAAGGCGACGCCACCGTGGCCGGTTTCGACGTAGCCCATGAGCCTGAACGGGTGAAGCGCAGCATCGGCTACATGTCGCAAAAATTCTCTCTCTACGACGACCTCACCGTCGAAGAGAACATCGATTTCTTCAGCGGCATCTATAGCGTTCCGCGAGATCGCCGGGAGGATCGCAAGGCGTTCGCGCTGGAACTCTCCGCGATGGCCGAGCGGCGCAATTCCTTGACGGGCCTGCTGCCCGGCGGCTTCAAACAGCGCCTGGCGCTGGGCTGCGCCATACTGCACGAGCCTCCCGTGCTGTTTCTTGACGAACCCACATCGGGTGTAGACCCCATCGCCCGCCGCGACTTCTGGGACCTCATTTACCAGCTTTCCGAACAGGGCATCACCATCTTCGTCACCACTCACTACATGGACGAAGCGGAATACTGCCATCGGCTTGCCCTGATGTATCGCGGCGCGGTGATCGCCTTGGGCACGCCCTCGGAGTTGAAGCGGGACCTGGGCGGTTTCGCGCTTCTGCACCTCGAAGTAAGCGACCTTCTGGGCGCCATGGACGCCTTGGAGGGGCAACCGGGCATTGAGGATATCGCGGTGTTTGGCAGCGGATTGCACGTGCGCGTGAAGAACGCGGAGCAAGCCAAGCTGCCGGTCCGCGAAAAGCTCGAAGCAAGCGGGATCTGCGTCGAAAAACTGGACCGGATCGATGCCTCCATGGAAGACGTTTTTGTCGGGCTGATTGAGGCCGAGGAGCGGAAAGCATGATCAGCCTTCGACGCACCCGTGCCATGGCGCGCAAGGAATTCCTGCACATCTTCCGCGATCCGCGCAGCCTCGTCATGGCGCTGGCGATTCCGGTGATCATGCTGCTCCTCTTCGGCTATGCTCTTTCGCTCGACGTGGAACGAGTGCCCACGATGGTGTACGACGTCGAGCGCTCCGTGCAAAGCCGCGAACTGATCGCGGCGTTTCGCGGCTCCCGATACTTCGAAGTAGCCGACGTCGTTTCGAGCTACGTGCCGATCGATCGGGCAATCAATCGGGGCGAGATCCTGATAGCCATCGTGATTCCTTCGGATTACTCGCGCCAACTCCTGCGCGGCGGGACAGCAAAGCTTCAGGTGCTGGTGGATGGCAGCGATTCAAACACCGCCAGCCTCGCCATCGCATATGCCCAGGGTGTGATTGCCACCCAAAGCGCCCGCCTCCAGCTACGCTTCGCGGATGCCCGTGGCGCCGGTCCGTTACGGGTTCCAGTGGATGTGCAATCGAGGGTCTGGTACAACAGCGATCTCAAGTCGAAAAACTTCATCATCCCGGGCTTGATCGCCGTGATCCTGCAAGTGATCGCGGCACTGCTCACTTCGCTCACCATCGCCCGCGAATGGGAGTTGGGCAATATGGAACTGTTGCTTTCCACTCCGCTGCGGCCGACGGAACTGGTGCTGGGCAAGATGGCCGCCTTCTTTGCGATCGGCGCCGCCGATGCGGTCATCGCCGTGCTGCTGGGGCGATTCGCCTTCGGTGTGCCCTTGCGCGGCAGCCTCCTTCTGCTGGCGCTTGCGGTCTTCGTGTTTCTTTTCGGATCGCTTTGTTGGGGCTTGCTGATTTCCGCCCTGGCCCGGAACCAGTTGCTCGCCTATCAGGTGGGGTTGATCACGTCGTTCCTTCCGTCGTTCTTGCTCTCCGGGTTCATCTACTCGATTGAGAACATGCCTGCCGTGGTGCAGGCGGTCACCTATATCGTGCCTTCGCGCTACTTTATCGTCGCGCTCAAAGGGATCTTTCTAAAGGGGATTGGTCTCCCTCTGCTATGGCCGCAATTGCTGCTCTTGTCGCTGTATGCGGCGATCGTCTTCGCGGTGGCATCCAAGCGGCTCAATCAGAAGCTGGTGTCGAAATGATGGGCTTGAACTGGGAGCGCATTGCGGAAATCGTCCGCAAGGAATTCCGTCAGGTGTTGCGCGACCCCCGCTTGCGCACAGTGCTGATCGTGCCGCCGATCGTCCAATCGATCATCTTCGGGTTCGCCGTGAATATGGACGTGGAACACTCCCGCATCGGTTGGTTCGACGGGGATCGCAGCGTCCAGAGCCGGGAATTGCGTGCCGCCTTTGAGGGGTCGCCCAGTTTCGTGGTGAGCCGCGTGCTGGAATCGGATCGGGAAGCGGAGCGGTTGCTTGATCGGGGCGAGGTGATGGCGATCGTTCGCGTGATGCCGGGCTTCGGTGCGGACGTGATGCGGGGCGAGACGGCCAACGTGCAGTTATTGGTGGATGGCGCCAACTCCAATACGGCCTCGATTGTGCAGGAATACGGGCGGCGCGCCGTGGGAATCTACTCCGCGAACGTGCGAGACCGCCAGAAGAACCAGCGCGCTCTGGCCCGCACCCAGGGCAAGGGTGCGCCGCTATCCATGGATCTGCCTTCGCTTCATATGGAGACCCGCGTCTGGTTCAACGAGAATCTGATCAGCCGCAACTACTTCGTGCCGGGCGTGGTGGTGAACATCATCGCCCTGGTGACGCTGATGCTTACCGCGTTGGCGATTGTGCGCGAGAAAGAGATTGGCACGATGGAGCAGTTGATCGTCACGCCCATCCAGCCGATGGAATTGATGCTGGGCAAGACCATTCCGTTTGCTCTGGTGGGCTTGTTTCAAACGGCGATGCTCACTCTGGTGGCGCGTGTGCTTTTCCACGTGCCCGTGCGCGGAAGCCTGCTGTTGCTGTTTGGCTCCGCGCTGCTTTTTTTGCTCACCACGCTGGGGGCGGGGCTCTACATCTCCACCGTGTCCCGCACGCAGCAGCAGGCGATGATGTCCACTTTCTTTTTCTTCTTTCCAGCGCTTTTGTTGAGCGGCTTCGCGTTTCCCATCGCCAGTATGCCCCTGCCCGTGCAATGGCTCACTTTCCTGAACCCGGTGCGCTACTTCATGGAGATTGTGCGCGGCGTGTTCCTCAAGGGCCTAGGCTTCGCGGAACTGTGGCCGCAGATGCTGGCGATGGCCGTGTTGGGCGTCACCGTGATCGCGGTAAGCGCGCAGCGATTCCATAAGAGGCTGGATTAGTAGCCCTGCCGGATCAGGGCTTGAAAGCCGGGCGTGCTCACCGTATCCGGCTCGCTCCCTTCTCTTTCCGGCGGACGAAACACACGTCCGAATACGCCGGGCTGGGAGCCGAGAAAGGCCAGTGCTTCAGGGGCATCCATCACGCTGGCGGCAGTGGCCAGCGCGTCGCTCATCGTCGCGGTGGGCGCCACCACCGATACCGCTGTTGGCTTCGTCAGTCCCAGCCCGGTGCGCGGATCCACGATGTGCGAATAGGTCCTTCCATCGATGACAACGTTCTGCGATTGCGCTCCGGAAGTGGAGACAGCCTGCTGGCGAATCGTGATCGATTCCTTCCTTTGCCCAGACGACTGGCCGGGGTTCAGCATAACGGTCCAACCTTTCGCGCCGGGGGGAGGATCCGCCGCCGCGACGTCGCCGCCCGCCGCCACCATCGCGGAGACAACGCCGCCCTCCGCAAGCACGCTCAGCATGGCGTCCGCGGCGAAGCCTTTGGCGATGCCGCCAAGGTCGAGGCGCATACCCGGAATCTTGAGTTCGATGCTTCGGACGCCGGGTTCGAGGTGGATGTGCCGGTAGCCCACCCTTGCCTGCGCCTCGCGCAACACCGCTTCCTCTGGCAGCCGCTTCGCTTGGCGCGAGCGTCGCCATAGCTGGCTTAGGGGTCCGACAGTGATATCGAAAAGGCCCTGGGTCCGCTCCGCAACTTGCTGCGCTTCCAAGACCACACGAAACAAATCCCCGCTCGCGGCGAAGGGTTTCCCAAAACCCTCCCGCATCAATCGGGAGAGTTCGCTGTCCTGTTTGTAGTCGG
The DNA here is from genome assembly GCA_034522975.1 of Bryobacterales bacterium. GTDB lineage: Bacteria > Acidobacteriota > Terriglobia > Bryobacterales > Bryobacteraceae > JACTMJ01. The sequence goes on along the minus strand of JAXHKT010000051.1, from coordinate 101,173 downwards.
AGAACGTCGCATCCAACTCATTGGCGCGAATGAAGGCGTGGCGGATAGCGCGGTAGCCGGCGTCCTCGTCACTAGTCCATGCCAAAACCCGGAACAGCGTGCCCATGCATGGTTGCGCATGGGAGATCCGCACCCCTGCCCCATCGGCCGATAGCGAGAGCAGCGGGCTCGCCGCGGCACCCAGGAATGCCCGTCTGCTAGTCATACTCCACTTCGTTGTTCCAATACGCGAACATCTCTTTCGCGGAGGGCAACTTGAGCGGGCGCACGAGCCGGAAGCCCAGCCACTGGGCGTCGGTGTGATACCAGATGCTCTTCGGCAATTGAGGATCCTGGAACTTCCACTCGGGGCTGCTGGCCAACCGGGCGCCGCAGCGCAACCGCGCAGGATCGTCGGCCCAGCCGCCGCCTCGGGCAACATGCGGATAAGGGTCCACGGCCTTGTTCCAGGGGTTCAAGGCAAGCTCTCCGCCCTTGCCGTAGAAGATTTCGTCGTATTGGTCCAGCGTCCATTCAACGACGTTGCCGTGCATATCGTAAAGGCCCCAGGCGTTCGGTTTCTTCGTGCCCACTTTCTGATACTTTCCTTCGCTGTTGCCGCCGAACCAGGCGTAGTCGCCCAGTTGGGCGGGGTCGTCGCCGAAAGCGTAAGCGGTGGAGGCTCCAGCGCGGCAGGCATACTCCCATTCCGCCTCGGTGGGAAGGCGGTAGAAGTGGCCGGTCTTGAGGCTCAGCCACTGCGCGAACTTATTTGCGGCATGCTGGGTCATGCTAATCGCCGGATAGCCGTTCAGCCCCATGCCGAAACTCATCTCCACATAAGGGGCGGTGGGCCTGCTGACGGCGTCCACCATGGCATCGGAGTTCTGCTCTTCGCTAGCCTGCTGGGCGATCATAAACAAACGATAGGCGTCCCATGTGGTCTCGAACTTGCTCATCCAGAACGGATCCACCTGCACTCGGTGGGCAGGCTCTTCATCGGCGGAACGGCCCTTCTCCGCGCCGGGCGCGCCCATGCTGAAAGTGCCGCCGGGGATGGGCACGAAATCGAGCGCGACATCGGTAGCCGGGATCGCTTCCGTGTAGGCCTGCATGGCGCTTTCACTCGCAGTGCGGCTGCGTTGAGCGATGCGGGGGCGGGCCGCCTCTACCAGGGCAAGGTCGTCGTTGAACGCCGCGGGCGTCTTACGTCCTCCCACCACGAAGCCGTCAGGCCATGCCGCGCCTTCGAGAATCCACTGGCGGATGATGGCTTTCTGCTCATCGGAAAGCGGACCCATAGGTGGCATGGCCTTGGGATTCCCTTTGGCCAAAGTGAGTGTGACGTAAAGGGCGCTTCGCTCGGGATCTCCCGGCGTCACCACTTGGCCGAACGAAGCCTTCGCGCCCATACCTTCGCGGATGTGGAGGCGGACACCGCCGAGCGCCGCGCGCTCCCCGTGACAGCCCAGGCAGGAGCTGTGCAGGATAGGCGCAACCGACGTTTCGAAATCCACTGCTGCATACGCGGGCGATCCACCAGCGAGCAGAAGGCAAGCAAGAGCAGTTCCCAGAAAACGAATCATACCTTCCATGATGACAAACCGACGCTACCCGATCACCAAGGGTTGCCCTTTACATTCGCGTTATCATGGCCACTATCGATGCGTCGCGGCAACGGCCGCGCGTTCGATGCGGGTGGGGCATGCGCTCAACATGGATAGCATTCTCGAACTGGTAGCGGTTTCAAAACACTACCGCCAGACCAAAGCGGTGGATACCCTTTCGCTCTCCGTGCCGCGCGGCAGCTTCTTTGGTTTGCTAGGCCCAAGCGGCAGCGGCAAGACGACTTCCCTGCGAATGATTGCCGGATTCGAATCTCCGGACGCCGGCGACATTCTGCTCAACGGGCAATCCATCGTCAGCCTGAAGCCCTATCGGCGGCGCGTCAACACGGTCTTCCAGAATTACGCGCTGTTCCCGCATCTCAGCGTTCGCGGCAACGTGGAGTTTGGTCTGCGGGGCACCGCCCGCGACGAGCGTGAGCGGCGGGTGCGCGACGTGCTATCGCTCGTGCGCCTTGGCGGCAAGGAAGATCGCCTGCCCTCGTCGACGCTTCCGGCGGTGAGAAGCAGCGGGCGGCGCTTGCCCGGTCTCTCGTGCTGCAGCCGGAAGTGTTGTTGCTTGACGAACCGCTCTCCGCTCTCGATGCGCGCCTTCGCGACGTTGTCCGGCAGGAACTCATCGGGTTGCAGGCCGAACTCGGCATCACCTTCGTGCTGGTGACGCATGACCAGGAAGAGGCGATGTCGCTGTGCCAGCAGGTGGCCATCCTCAATCATGGCAAGCTCGAACAACTGGGCTCGCCGCGCGATCTCTACCTCTCCCCCTCCTCGCGCTTCGTTGCCGAGTTCCTTGGCAAGGTGAATTGGATCGACGGCATCGGCGTGCGTCCGGAAGCGGTGCGCGTGGCCACGGAGGCCCCGCCAGACGGGGTCCGCGGCATCCCTGCTACCGTGGAGCAGGCCACCTTCCTGGGCAACTTCCTTGAGGTGCAAAGCGCCGTCGCCGGCGGCTGCCGCGTCACCGCGGAGACGTCGCGATTGAACGGCCATTACCAGCGTGGAGACCGCGTGTTTCTCTGGTGGCAGCCCCAGGATGAATTGCATTTGTCCAACGGCCCGACGGCGGGAGATGGCGTGCGCGGTGCCGCATGAAGCTACGGCGTTTGTTTCTGGCGCCATCCTGGGCGATCCTGGCGACGCTCTTCCTCGCACCACTCGCCGTGGTGCTGGCCTATAGCTTTCTCACCCGCGGAACTTATGGCGGCATCGCCTCACCCTTCACCATCGAGAGCTATCGGCGCCTCGCCGATAGCCTCTACCTGAGCATCGTCTCCCGCTCCTTCGTCGTGGCCTCGGCGGTCACCATCCTCTGCGTTCCGCTGGCTTTCCCCCTTGCGCTGTTTCTCTCGCGCTGTGGCAAATACAAGCTGCTCTTCTTGAACCTGGTGATGCTGCCATTCTGGACAAGCCTGCTTGTACGGACCTACGCCTGGATGTTTCTGCTGCGAGATACCGGCCTCATCAACACGACGCTCCTCTCTCTCGGGCTGATCGATCGGCCGCTACCCCTGCTCTACAACGACGGCGCCGTGATGGTGGGCCTCGTTTATAGCTATCTCCCGTTCATGGTCCTCCCCATTTACGCCACGTTGGAGCGCATTGAGCCCACGCTCCTCGAAGCCGCCGCCGACCTTGGCGAGAGGCCATGGGGAGCCATTTGGCGAGTGCTTGTGCCGCTCTCGCGACCTGGCATCCTGGCCGGTGCCGTACTCGTCTTCATCCCCTCGCTGGGCTCTTACCTGACGCCAGATCTCCTGGGCGGAGGCAAGAGCATCCTTATCGGCAACGTCATCCAGAACCAGTTCACCAGCGCCCGCGATTGGCCCTTTGGCGCCGCGCTCTCATTGGCTTTGATGGCAATCGTGCTCGGCCTTCTGCTTCTCGCCAACTCGCGCCGGAAAGGGGACCTCGTATGAGCCCCGCACTGCGTACCTCGGCCGGATTGATCTTCGCTTTTCTCTATCTGCCGCTGCTGGCCCTGATCGCGTTCAGTCTGAATGCCTCGCCCAGCACCGTCTGGCAGGGCTTCAGCCTGCGATGGTATGGGGAGCTCTTTGCAGACGAACAGATCCTCTCCGCCACCGGGAATAGTATTCTCATCGCTTTCGCCAGCACCGTCCTCAGCACCGCCGCCGGAACGCTCTGCGCATACGGGCTATGGAAGCGGCGCTCCGGCTGGTTGATGAATACCCTATACCTCTCCCTGGTGACGCCCGAGATCGTGATGGGCGTGGCGTTGCTGGCCTTCTATCAGGCGATCTTTCGCTTCCTCGATATCCGGCTGGGTATGCACACGGTGATCCTTGCCCATGTCTCCTTTTGCCTCTCCTACGTCGTGCTGGTGGTGCTGGCCCGCTTGCGGACGATGGACGCCACCCTGGAAGAAGCGGCCATGGATCTTGGCGCTACGGAGTGGCAGGCCTTTCATCGTGTGACGCTGCCGGCGCTTTACCCTGCCATTGCGGCTGCGGCGTTGCTCGCGTTCACGACTTCGTTCGACGATTACGTCATCACCAGCCTCGTTGCCGGCGTCGATTCCGAAACGCTGCCGATGGTGATCTACGCCAAGGCCCGCCGCGCAATCAGCCCGTCGGTAAACGCGCTCTGCGCCATCATCGTGGTCTCCATCGGGACGCTGGTCCTGTTGGCGCAACGATTGGAGCGGCGATGAGGCGGCGTTCGATTTTGCTGGGTTCGACAGCGCTGGCGGGCACGGCCGGATTGGCCGCCTGCGCCCGCGACACTCGCCCCCGGCTGAACGTCTACAACTGGAGCGAATACATCGCTCCTCAAACCGTCGCCAATTTTGAGAAGGAGCGCGGCGTACGCTTGGTTCTTTCCGTCTATGAGAGCGCCGAAGAACTGCTCGCCAAGGTCTTCAGCGGAAACTCCGGATGGGACGTGGTGTTCCCCAGCCACTACTTCCTGAAGCCCATGCGCGAGAACAATCTGCTCGCCCGCCTCGACCACAATCGTCTTCCGCTCCTCCACCATCTCAGCCCCGCCATGCAGCACCCCGCCTGGGACGCGGATCTTTCCTGGGGAGTCCCCTACATGCTGGGTGCCACGGGCATCGTCCATCAGGAAGGAATTCCCGCTGGCGATGGCGGCTGGGAGATGCTTTGGCGCCCTTCTCTCAGCGGCAAGGTGAGCATGTTGGACGATCCTTCGGACGCCATCGGAGCCGCGTTGCTGAAGCTGGGCTATAGCCTTAACAGCATCGTGCCCGCCGAGCTGTTGCGGGCGAAAGAAGAGCTGGTCCGTCAAAAGCGGGTGCTGCGCGCGTATCTGAATTCGGAAGCGCGGCAACAATTAGTGGCAGGCGATCTGGCGGCATCCCAGATGTGGACTACTACATCCCTATTGGCCATGGCCGATGCACCAGGGCTCCGTTTCTACTATCCCCGCGAGGGCTATCTTCGCTACTGCGACTGCGCAGCCATCCTTAAAGAGAGCGCGCGCTCTGAACTTGCCCACGAGTTCCTCAACTATCTGCTGCGCCCAGAGGTTGCCGCGGCGAATGCCGTAGCCGCTCTGACGACCCCCGCCAACGGCACGGCGCGAACCCGCTTGCCGGAAACGATGCGGCGCAGTCCGGTGGTCTTCCCCGACGCGGAAACGGAGTCTCGCGGCGAATGGGTGACACCCCTTCCACCCCAGGCGCAACGCCTGCGCGATCGTCTATGGACGGAGATCAAGGCTGCGTGAAGGGCCGGTGAAACAGGCTACGCTCATCGCGCCGGCAGCATGTTCCGAATAGCGGCAATCCGCCAGCCTTCCGCGCCGCGTACCGCAAGAAACGTGCTCCACATCTTGCGTGCTTCCCGCCCTGCGGACGCTGCAATCTCATACCGCGCATCGGCCAACGCAACCCCCGGGGCCACAAAGCGCAACGTCTCTACCGTGATCGTACGGTCACCAGGGTTGCCGCGTGAACTCGCCAGCATCCCCTTCACGAGACTTGCGCGCCCATGACGCCATTCCCCGCTCGAAACCAGTTGGTCGGCATCCTCGGTGAACAGCTTTTCGATCGACGCCGCGTCTTCGCTCTCCCGCGCCGAAGCGTACTTCGCCACCAACTCACGAATAGCGGCATCGTCTGGCGACGCCGTCTGAGCCAATGCAACGATTCCGCCAATAGCAAGAATCAAAAGCAAAATCCCGGTTCTTCGCATGAAGGCCTCTCTTTGCACAAAGCGTAGCGCAACGGCAGGATGGCGGGGGAGCTCCTTGGCCGTGGGACCTTGCAATAATGCAAAGGCCAACCGGAGATGTACTCCGGGAGTTAGCGCGGTGGCCAAGCGGAAAAGACGCCTTACTTCGCCAGTTCGGTCTGGCTGAAGAAGTAGGCCAGCTCAATCGCCGCGTTCTCGTCCGAATCGCTGCCGTGGATGCAATTGCGTTCGATGCTCTCGGCGAAGCGCTTGCGGATGGTGCCTTCGGCGGCGTTGGCGGGGTTGGTGGCTCCCATCACTTCGCGCAATTTCTTCACGGCGTCTTCGCGCTCAAGTGCCAAAGTCACCACGGGGCCTTCGGTGATGAAGCGGATGAGATCCGGGAAGAAAGGGCGCTCTTTGTGAACCGCATAAAACCCTTCGGCTTCGGCGGTGCTCAACTGGCGCATCTTCATTCCCACGATACGGAAACCGTCGTGCTCAAGGACGGCGAGGATCTCGCCAATCTGGCTGGACGCGACCGCGTCGGGCTTGATCATGCTGTAGGTACGCTGGACGTTGCTCATAATGCGGCCTTGAGGGTCTCTCCAATGACGGCGGGCGAATCGCAGACGTGAATGCCTGCTTCGCGCATCGCTTTGATCTTGTCTTCCGCTTTGCCCGATCCGCCGGATATGATGGCGCCGGCGTGGCCCATGCGGCGGCCCGGAGGCGCGGTTTGGCCCGCGATGAAGCCAACCACCGGCTTCTTCACATTGGCCTTGATGTAGGCGGCCGCGGTCTCTTCGGCATCGCCGCCAATCTCGCCAATCATGATGATGGCGTCGGTATCCGGATCTTCGTTGAACAGGCGAACGGCGTCGGTGTGGTTGGTGCCGATTATCGGGTCTCCACCAATGCCGATGCAAGTGCTTTGGCCGATGCCGAGACGAGTGAGTTGGTGTACCGCTTCGTAGGTAAGCGTGCCGGAGCGCGACACGACACCAACCCGGCCCTGGGTGTGAATGGACGCCGGCATGATGCCGATCTTGGCTTCGCCCGGCGTAATGATGCCCGGGCAATTGGGCCCGATCAGGCGCGAGGAGCGGCCCTTCATGTAGGCCCAGACCTTCACCATATCGTTGGCCGGAATGCCCTCGGTGATGCAAACGACCAGCGGGATTTCCGCCGCCACGGCTTCCATGATGGCGTCCGCCGCGAATGGCGGTGGCACGAAGATGAGGGCGACGTTCGCCTTCGCCTTCTCTACCGCTTCGGCCACAGTGTTGAACACCGGCCGGTCAAGATGGGTGCTGCCGCCCTTGCCGGGTGTGACGCCTCCCACGACATTCGTTCCGTAGGCGATCGACTGGGAGGCGTGGAAGCTGCCTTCCTTGCCGGTGAAGCCCTGAACGAGGACGCGCGAATCTTTGTTTACCAGGATGCTCATCGTTGCTTTTCTCCGAAGTTTCTGTCGCCGCTTGCGGAAGGCGTTATGCCGCCTTCAACGCCAGTGCAACCACCTTCTCCGCTGCGTCCTTCATGCCGTCGGCGGTCACCAGATTCAGCCCGCTCTCGGCAAGCATCTGCCGCCCGAGTTCCACGTTGGTGCCTTCCATTCGCACCACCACGGGGATCTGGATGTGCAGGTCGCGTGCCGCCGCAATCACGCCCGTGGCCAGGGTGTCGCAACGCAGGATGCCGCCGAAAATGTTGATCAGCACCGCCTTCACATGCTTGTCGGAAAGCAGGATGCGGAAGGCGTTCTTGATCTGTTCGGCGTTGGCCCCGCCCCCGACATCCAGGAAGTTTGCCGGGGCGCCCCCCGCGTACTTGATGATGTCCATGGTGGCCATCGCCAGGCCCGCGCCGTTCACCATGCAGCCCACATTGCCTTCAAGCTTGACGTAGTTGAGACCAAACTTCGAGGCTTCCACTTCGAGCGGATCCTCTTCGTTCAGGTCGCGCAATTCCAGCAGATCCTTGTGGCGGAAGAAGGCGTTGTCGTCGATGCCGATCTTCGCATCGAGAGCGAAGACGGCGCCGTCGCCAGTGAGGATGAACGGGTTGATCTCGGCGAGATTGGCGTCGATCTCTTCGTATGCGCGGGCCAGGGCCAGAATGGCTTTTGAGGCAGCGCTCACGCTGGCGGCGGGGATGCCAATGCCAAAGGCGAGGTTGCGGGCCTGAAAGGCGCTCAAGCCCAAACCGGGCTCAATCACTTCACGGAGAATCTTCTCCGGCGTGGAGGCGGCCACTTCTTCGATCTCCATGCCGCCCTCGGAGGAGGCCATGAAGACGTTCTTGCCGCTGGCACGGTCAAGCACGATGCCTAGGTAATACTCCTTCGCGATGGGAAGGGTTTCCTCGACAATCACTCTGTGGACATAGCGGCCTTCCGGCCCCGTCTGGTGGGTTACCAGCGTCATGCCCAGAATCTTGCCGGCCACCTGTTCCGTTTCGGCGGCATCGGCGGCAAGCTTTACGCCGCCCCCTTTGCCGCGACCGCCGGCATGGATCTGGGCCTTAATCACCACCCGTCCGCCTAGCTCTTTCTGCGCTTCCACCGCTTCTTCCACGGTGAAGGCTACCTTGCTTTTCGGCACAGGGACGCCATACTTGGCCAAGATGGCCTTGGCCTGGTATTCGTGAATTTTCATGGGATTCTTGCCTGCCTGCTCCGACTGCCGCGCTCTGAAGCGCCACCCTGCAACTGAGCCCAACTGTTGAGTTACGCTACACTCAAACTTTCAGTCTAGCATGCCCCTCCTCCCCTTCCTTCACAAAGTCGTTGCAGCAGAAAAGCTCACCAAACAGGAAGCTTTTGCCGCCATGGAAGCGATTCTCTCCGGGGAGACTTCAGCCCCGCTGATCGCCGCTTTTCTGGTCGCTCTGCGCACACGGGGGGAGGATGCCGGGGAACTCGCCGGCTTCGCGGCGGCGATGCGCCAGCACGCCATCCCGGTGCCCTTGGCGCTTTCCAGCCGCCCCTTGCTGGACACCTGCGGAACCGGGGGGGACGGCGCGGAGACCTTCAACATCTCGACGGTGGCCGCTTTCGTCGCCGCCGGGGCCGGCGTCCGCGTGGCCAAGCACGGCAACCGCTCGCTCACCAGCCGCTGCGGCAGCGCCGACGTGCTGGAGCGCCTCGGCGTCCCCCTGCTCCACTCCCCAGACGCCGTAGCGCGAGCCATTGAAGAAGTCGGCATCGGATTTCTATTCGCGCCCGCGTTCCATCCCGCCGTCCGGCATGTGATGCCGGTGCGCAAAGAGCTGCGGATGCGCACGGTCTTTAACCTGCTGGGGCCGCTGGTGAATCCGGCCAAAGCGTCATGCCAGTTGGTGGGGGCTCCCGGGCCGGCGGAAGCGAGGATGATGGCGGCGGCGCTCGCCGATCTGGGCTTGGGAAGAAGCTACGTTGTGCATGGCAGCGATGGCTTGGATGAGATCACCACCACTGGCCCGACGTTGGTGCTGGAAGTGGAGAACGGCCAGGTGAGGGAATGGCAGTTTGAGCCTGCTTCGCTGGGTATTTCGTTGGCCGGCGCGGCGGAGCTGCGCGGGGGCGATGTGGAGGAGAACGCGGCGATAGCGCTTTCGATCCTTTCTGGGCAATCCGGGAGAATGCGGGAGATCGTTCTTGTAAACGCGGCATTCGCGATCTCGGCGGGACATCCGGAGATGGACCTCGAGGCCGCCTTCGGGATGGCAACCGATTCCGTGGATAGCGGCAAAGCGCTGGCACGCCTCGACGCCCTTCGCGATTTCGCGCAGGCTGCCGGGGTCTAGGCCTCGGCAACCCGCGCGATCTTCCTTTTACGTCTATTGGGCGGTCACCCGAGGGTACCGTGTAATGCTGTACGAAGTGAGCGTCAATTGCGCCGCGGGATCCGTTGCCAGCCGTCCGCGGATCTCCACCGGGAACGTGCCGCCCGGCAGTAAAAGCGTTCCCGTGCCGGCCTGAAGCTCGGAGACCTGCCCGAAGCTCGTCGTCGCATACTGCCGCGTCACACTCCCAATCGCGACCGTCGCGCGGACACTCGACGTGGCATCGCCGGCCACGTACGTTCGTGCTTGGATCGGAGATCCGTTCCAGTACAACTCGGCGTGATAGCCGTCCGCCGTGCCGCTGCCAAGCGCAAAGTCGAGCTGGATCTCCAACCGGTCGCCCGGCTGTAAAAGGCTGCTCCCCACCAGGCAGGAGCCCAGCGTCGTCATCGTGAGCGAGTTTGTCGAAGACCCCGGGACCGAGCAGACCACCTGCGGCAAAGACCCGGAACCGTTCGGCGGCGGAGCGCTGCCTTGAAATGTCCTGTAGTAGCTAAGCAGAATGTCCCCTTGCTGCGGCGTCGCGGAGAGAACAAAGGTGATGATGCTGCCGGAGAGTGTGTAGTCAAGGCCGCGCTTCTGCAAGACGCCATTGCGGTAGACTTGCAAGCTCTCCGGCGGCCCCGGAATCGCCGAAAGCGTGAAGATCTGGTTTGCGCCGCTCACCACCCCAAAGGGCACCTCGCCATCCACCTGGTAATTTACGGAATCGCCGCTCCCGCAGGGAACCGCCGTGCCATCCACTCGCACGCAGTCCGTGGGCGACCCGGCAATCGCTTCCAGCGCGCCATCCGGATTCACATACACCGTCCGCGACGGGAAAAAGTTTGGACCCTTCACCGGCCGATCCGCCAGATCCTGGGGAAGTCCCTCGATGTCCTCCTGCGGCAGCGGCAACTCAATGCCCGGCCCGGGAGTGGTGCTGCCGCCCGCCACGGGCGGAGCCAGCAAGCGCACGCCCGATATCGTCTGCGTGGAGGACGTCGCCGGCACGTCCCAATACTCGGCAAACTGCACGCGGCCATTCCGGAAATAGCGGACGCGGTAATAGGCCGTGTATCCCGCGTTCTTCGTCGGAACAAGGTTCACGTCCAGCAAGCCATCGATCACGCGGATCAGTTTCGAATACGGCGCTATGGGCGCCTTTGGCGTCACGAAGCTTTGCCATTCAATCTGGACATAGCCGTTAAACTTCTCTCCGTTCGCCAAGTAGATTGTGTCGGAAACGCGAGTGGTAGTTGGCTGCCCGCTTAGAGCAAGCCCCGCCGCGTAGAAAAGGATCAGAAGCTGGAGCAGACGCCAGCCAGGCTGCAATCGCATTGTGTACTCTCCTCAAAAAAACGCAACGCCCGGGCAACCATGGGCCGCCGGGCGCGCTGCTAACGTCGAATTTCAAATTGAATATACTGGCGCGATCTCGCAATTCGGACACAGGCCTGCTCCCTTTGCCCGTAAATACATGAAAAGAAGCGGGATGAAATTCAGCCCCGTTTGTGAACAGCTTTCCAAGAGCTGGTCGATTCCGGCTATATTCTGCCGCGTTCAACCTGAACAGGCGAGCCTTCCTGGCTTGGGCTGGCATGGCACTGGCAATTGCCGCCGATTGCAGCCTCTGGCTGTCGACCGCGGAGCGGTGAATGGAAATTCCTGACCCCGCACGGTGTCGATTCCCCACGTGTTTCGGCCAGCGGCCCCGCTATCCTAGGGGAATGTCTCAGCCCAACGAGCAAGCGATCCGTGCGGAATTTGCCCCCGAGTTCTTTCTGCGTGAGTTGAAAGCCGCGGCCCGAAAGGGCGAGTTCCCGTTGGTGGCAACGTTGCTGCAAGAGTATGAGGAGCGTTTCACCCGGGATGCGTTCTATGCGGAGTCCCTTTCCTGGGTTGCCCGGAGTGCCGCCGCCAAGGGCTTCGCCAGCGAGGCGCGGGACCATGCGCGCATGGCGTATGCACTAGCGGTTAGCCAGCTTGGCGACGGGGTTGCCGCGACGGGCTCGCCGCTCGAACTGGCCGCCGGGGCGGCGATTGAGGTGGAATCGCAATTGCTGCTTTCCGGCGATGGTCCTTCCGCTGCCATCGGCTATCTTGAGCAACAACTCGCACGCTTTCCCGGGCAGCCTTTCCAAACGCGCATCCGAAAGAACCTGCACCTGCTCGCGTTGACCGGCAAGCCTGCCCCGGCCATCGATTGGGAGCCCTTACCCGGGACGTTTCCAGGCGACGAATGCCTGCTCAAGGGGCCGCGCCTGCTCTTCTTCTGGGCGCACTGGTGTTCGGATTCGCGGGCCCAGGCGCGGGGTTTGGCTAAGCTCCAAGAGACGCCTGCGGGCAGCATCCCGATGATCGCGCCGACGCGGCTTTTCGGCTACATCACGAAGGGGAAACCGGCAGAGGAAGCGGAAGAGCTGGACCGTTTGCAGGAGATTCGACGGGTAGACTATGCCGTTCTCGCTTCTTCTCCCATCCCGTTCGGCGCCGGCAACCTCGACCGTTATGGGGCGAGCACCTTCCCTACACTGGTGGGAATCCGAGGCGACGGCAGGGTAGAGTTCTTTCATGCCGGCGCAATGAGAGCGGAGGAACTGGCCGAACGCCTGACGGCCTTGCTGCAAGCCTGCTGAACGCTCTCAACCGGGATTGGGGAGAACCCGCAACGCGCAAGCCGATCAGCCTTTGGGAAGGTTGGCAGGGTCGTCGTAGACAAAGTGCAGCGCCTTCTTCAAATCCTCCCAGGCCTCGCGTTTGGCATCGGCGTTGTAGGCGCGTAGCAGATAGGAGGGGTGATAGGTGACCATTACCGGGATCTCCCGCCAGCGAAACCATTCGCCGCGCATTTTGCCGATGCGCTCCTTCGTATTCAAAAGCGCTTGGGCCGCGGTGGCGCCCAGGACACAGATCGCCTTGGGGTTGAGCACCGCCAACTGGCGGTAAAGGAATTGCCCGCAGATCTCCATCTCGTCATTTTCAGGCTTGCGGTTGCTGGGGGGGCGGCACTTCACAACGTTACAGATATAGACATCCTTTCGCTGGATGGCAATGCCCTCGCGCTCGGCGGTGCCTTCAATCATCTTGGTGAGTAGTTGGCCAGCGCGACCCACGAAGGGCAACCCGGAATGATCTTCGTCCTCACCCGGGCCCTCGCCGACAAAAACGAGCTTCGCACTTTCGTTTCCGGCGCCGAACACAATCTTGTTGCGGCCCTGGCAGAGGCGGCAGCGTTTGCAATCGCCGATATCCTCGCGGATCCGGGTCAGGCTGTCTTCTTTGGGGTCTACCCCGAGGGCGTCGTACATGGATGGCATCGCGTTTACCGCCAGAGATCGCAACTGAAGAGGGGCTGAGGGAGGCGTGCCAGCAGCGGGCACCGGGGCGCGTGGGGTTCGCGCTTCCAGGCCGGGGGAATTCGTGGCTGGCGATACCGTGGCTGGCACGGGAGAAGCCGGCTTGGCCCCTCTTGCGTTGGCGCTTGCCGCTGGCTGGGCCTCAGGCAAATGCAGGGTTCGCAAGCCAAGGTCCTGATAGAACTCCAGTTCGCGGATGAGTTGGTCTCGTGTCATTCGGCCGTGTGGAGCGCCAGGCGGAGCCGCAACGCTTCATCAAAGATACGATGGGCGATATCCAGTTTGGGCGCGGCGGCTACCGGGATGACTTCGCCCTTGCGCGTCACCATCGTCACCGCGTTCTCGTCCGTCTCAAAGCCGAGCCCGGTGTTGCCCACCAGATTGCCCACCACCATATCGCAGTTCTTGGTTTCCATCTTGCGACGGGCTTCGCGCACCAGATCCTGGGTTTCGGCGGCAAACCCGATCAGCAGACGGTCTCCCCGCTGGGCGCCAATTTCGGCAAGAATGTCGGGCGTGGGGCTAAGTTCGAGGGAGAAGCGCGCGGGGGTCTTCTTGACCTTCTGCTCCGGTACCTCTTCGAGATGGAAATCCGCCACCGCGGCCGCTTTGACGATGATGGTGGCTTCATCGAGGCGCCCCAGCACGGCGTCGCGCATCTCACGGGCTGTCTTCACCTGGATGGTCTCCACGCCGGCGGGGGGCTCCAAATTCACCGGTCCGCTCACCAGCACCACCTTCGCCCCGCGGCTGCGGGCGGCTTCGGCGAGGGCATAGCCCATCTTGCCGCTGGACCGGTTGGAAAGGAAACGAACCGGGTCAAGGGGTTCCTGAGTGGGCCCGGCGGTGATCAGGACGGTCTCTCCGGAGAGGTCCTGGCGGGTTGGCTGCTGGCGAGGTGTGAAGATGGATTGGACGGCAAGGGCGATATCGGAAACTTCGGCCAGCCTGCCGACGCCCACCATGCCGCATGCGAGCATGCCGAAGGCCGGGTCGACAATGCGATTGCCGCGCGCGCGAAGGGTCTCCAGGTTGGCCTGGGTGGCCGGGTGCTGCCACATGTTGGTGTTCATGGCCGGGGCGAGGAGGACGGGTCCGGTGAAGGCGAGGTAAGTCGTAGTGAGGAAGTCGGTGGCCAGACCGTTGGCGAATTTCGCCATCAGATCGGCGGTGGCGGGCGCTACCAGCAGGAGATCATTTTCCTGGGCTACCCGAATGTGTTCGATGGCACTGGAGAGCACTTCCTCGGAACTGCCCGTGGCGAAAAGATCCGTGATTACTTTTCGCCCGGTGAGGGCCGCGAAGGTGAGGGGCTGGATGAACTGCTGCGCGGCGGAGCTGAGGATCGTTTCTACCTGATGGCCCTGCTCCATCAAACGCCGGGCGAGTTCAGCGGCTTTATAAGCGGCAATTCCGCCGCCTACGCCGAGCGCAATCTTCATGGGAACGACCTCAGCAGCACAATAAACCCGGTGGGCTAAGAGAGATGCCCTCTTTGCCCCAAACCCTATTGTGCTTCGGCCATGGAGGCCAGGGCGTCGGCATCCAGCACTTCGTATTCCACCAAGCCGCGGCGAACTTCTTCCATGGCAATGGCGGTGGGTTTGCTGGTGGCGGAAAGCAGATAGGGCCTGGCGCCAGCCTGCAATTGCCGGGCACGGCGGGCCGCGACGGTAATAAACCGGAAGCGGCTGCGTTCCGGATCGTCGGGGATTGCGGCGGCTTGGGCTTTGGTGGCGCGAAACTGACGTGTGCTCATGGTGAAGGGGCCTCGAAAGAAAAGAGGCCAGTCCGGCGGACTAGCCCCCTAAGTTCTGATTATACATCAGGATGGGCGGGGGTGCCTCTTTCGCAAGGCACACTCGCCCATCCTGAAACGTTCCCAAACGGAAACGTTACGGGGCCGGATTGGGTACAGGCGGCGCATCCCCGCTGAGGATGATGCGCACTGTATCCACGGTGAACGCGCCGAACGAATCCGTCACGGTGAGTTCGAAGATGTACTCACCGGGGCCGCCGTTGAAGGCGTTGATCGTGGGCGTCGGCGTTTCCGCGTTGATGATGTTGGCCTGTTTGCTGCCGATAGAGCGCCACCGGTAAGTAACCGGGTTGCCATCGGGATCAAACGAGGCCGTGCCGTCGAGGGTGATGAAGTGCTGGTTCACCGTGCGGTCGGGGCCGGCATTGGCAACCGGCGGACGATTCGCGCCAGCGCTCCCGCCTCCGGGTGTCGTCCCGCCAATTTGCACCACCACCACCGCGCTCGCGTTGTTTACCGGACCATACGCGATAAGCGTATAGCTCACCCCCACGGTCGGCGTCACCTGCATCTGGCCGGTGGGTTCCACCGTGCCAATGCCCGTGATCACCACCTGCTGCGCTCCTTGCGTTTCCCAGGAGAGCGTGATCGGCGTGCCAGGTTGGGCGGCGCCGGAGGGCGATGCGCGGAAGTCGACAATCTTCACCGGGGCAGTGACGGAAACCACGGTCTGGGCCGAAGCCTGGCCGGTGGCGTTCCTTGCCGTGAGGACGTAGGTGGTGGTTTGCGCCGGCGAGACTGCCGAGGAGCCACTGCCATTCACGACCCCAATGCTGCTGATGCTGACTTCGGTGGCGTTCTCCACTTCCCAGAGGAGGGTGGATTGGGCGCCTGGCAGAATCTGCGGTTCGCTGGCCGAGAAGCGGAGGATCCGCGGGGCTCCCGCGTTACCCACCGTCACGGTGACCGAACTCTGCACCGATGCCGTACCGCGCGTGGCGGTCAGCACATAGGTGGTGTTCTGGGTCGGGCTCACCGAACGGCTGCCCGAACCCTCAACACTGCCCACGTTCGTGATGTTCACTGCGTCGGCGCCTTCGGTGATCCAGGATAGCGTGGCACTTTCGCCTGGGGCGAGATTCATCGGCGACGCTTCAAACCGGGTGATGCGAAGACCGCCGCCCGGCGCTGTTCCGCCAAGTTGCTGGGTGGAGATGGTTGCACGGGCCACGGCAAAGGCGCCGCCCTCGTCTCGCACCGTCAGGCGGAACACATACGTTTGATTGAGCGCGGCGGTGAAGGTGGCCCGGCTCTGCGTCACACCGGCAAGAGAAACCGTGGGACCAGATACCTGCTCCCATTGGTAGCTGATGGTATCGCCGTCGGGATCGTAGGAAGCGCTGCCGTCCAAAGTAATCTGCCCGGCCGCCGCTCCAAAGCGATCACCGCCCGCGTCCGCAACCGGCGGATTGTTGCCAGTGCGAACGTCGCGGGTGATCAGGTCGTAGCGAATCCGGGGAATGTCGACGGGGACTGGACCGTCCGCGGCGCCGAAATCCTTGGGCCGGACGAAGTTGCCGAACTGCACACCCACTCCGAAGCGGCCATAGCGGCCACTCGTGCCGACGAGCGTTTCATTCACGCCGCCTTCAAAGGTCACCGCCATCAACCGGTTAATCGGCTGGACGATGCGGCCCATGCCGCCCCACTTATCCTCTCCGAATCTGCGGAACAGCCTTCCCATGTTGCCTTCGAGATAGGCGTCGCCCCACATCCCCACCTGGCCGGAGAAGCCGAATTGATCGACAACTGCAAGGTAGGTATCGCGACGCAGGACGTTGTTGATCTGGACGGAATCAAGCAGGCGGTCGCTAACGAGAGCCTTGGTTCCGAAGACGCCAAGGCGGCCCCGGTTGAATACGTAGTCGAGGGTTCCGGAGGCTTGGCCAAGGGTGGCGCCAGCGGAGTAGTCCATGAAATTCACATGCTTGAAGCTGGAGAACAGGCCCATCTGGAGGGGGCCGCCGCGGCCGACGAGGCCAAGGTCGAATTGGCCTTCCTGCCTGTCTCTCCAGTAGAAGAACTCCCCTTCAGACTGCACGGCGAAGTTCCGGGAGAAGGCATTGAAATAGCGTGCCCGTGCGTTGACGGTGAGATTGCCATCGGGGGTGCGCGGGCCAATATTGATGCCCATCAGGGTGAACTTGTTGGAATTGGTGCCGGGGTAGCTGGCGCGGTCGTCGTCACCGGCGGATTGGCCCAGTGCGCCAGCCGCGGAGGCTGCCATCGGGGTAGCGCCAACGGCGCCGGGCGTGCCCGCCACACCGGGAGTGCCGGCCATCCGGCTGGCCAAATCGTCCTGCGCGGTCTTCAATTGACCGAGTTCATTGCGGAGCTTGTCGTTCTCGTTCTTAAGACCGTTGAGCGCATTGAGGATGTCGTCGAGTTTGTCGAGGCGCTTGAGGATTTCGTTGCAGCACTCTTCCTGCTTCTTCATCAACTCCTGCAACGCGCTAATCGAATCGCCCACGCCGCCGGCCGCGACGATATTCCCATTGCCATCGCGCAAAGTCATGGCCACGCGACGGTTCATAAAGCGGCCTTCGTCGGTGGTATTGGGTACTTTCGGCGCGTTCTCGCTGCGCCCGGTGGTGGAAATCTGGTTGGCGCTGGCGCCATACTTGACGAGGAATTCCTTGACCGTGTTTGACCTTCGGGTTGCCAGACTGTCGTTATACTGCGTCGATCCCTTGGAGTCCGTATGGCCCGTCAGCTCCACGCGGTAGCTGGGGTTCTGCTTAAGAAGGTCGGCCAACCGCAAGAGACTGGGATAGCCGTCGCTGAGGATATGGGAGTCGAACTCAAAGTTCACCTCTTCCCAATCCTTAGGCGAGGCGTCGGTGGTGAGCCCCTGCGCAGTGAGCAGAAGCGCCGTCACCAGCAGCAATCCCGTGAGCTTCACGATCAAAGAAAAACCTGTCGAGATCCGTTCCATAGCGGCGGATTCCTCCATTAAGACTTGTAAATTCACATCGCGCTCGCATTGCGAATCGGCTTCACAATTTCAAAGCGGCAACCATAAGACAAACAACTTGATGGATCAGTTTCCATGATACTTCACTGTCCGGAATCTGTTGCGATCAAAAGCGTTTCCGTATTTCGCGAATTTACAATTGATCGACCGGATTGGTACTGTAAAGTCGGGATCCGGTTGGCAGGTAGTCGCTGTATGGCTTCGCGCCGTATGGAGGAAAGTCCGGTCTCCGCAGGGCAACGCGCCGGCTAACGGCCGGGGGCTGCGCTTAAAGGCGCATGCTACGGCTAGTGCAACAGAAAGAATACCGCCAGCTTCCGGGGTTTCGGCCCGTCGGAGGGTGGTAAGGGTGAAATGGTGCGGTAAGAGCGCACCGCGAAGGGAGTAATTCCTTCGGCAGGGTAAACCCCGCGTGGAGCAAGGCCAAATAGGGGAGGATGAGGCGGCCCGCCTCGCTACAACTCCCGGGTAGGCTGCTGGAGCCTGCCAGTGATGGCAGGCCAAGAGGAATGACTGCCGCCTGGCGCCTTTGGGTGCCGGGAACAGAAACCGGCTTATCGCCAGACGGGTCCCGTTTATTCTAACTCCTTCAAAACAGAAGGATTGCCGCATCTTGCGACATCTGCTAAGGTGAAAGATCGGGCGGCTCGCGACGCAATTTCGGCCTCCTTGCAGCCAATCCCCACAATTGTTCCAATTCAACGCAAATTTACCGATTCCGAGGTTCTGTCATGTCCGGGCATAGCAAATGGTCGACGATCAAGCATAAGAAAGCTGCTGCCGATTCCAAACGCGGCAAGATCTTCACGCGGCTGATCAAGGAAATCACGATCGCCGCCCGCTCTGGCGGGGATCCCGATTCCAACGCCCGTTTGCGCACGGCTATCGCGGCCGCCAAAGCGGTGAGCATGCCGGCCGAGAACATCAAACGCGCCACGATGAGGGGCACCGGTGAATTAGAGGGTGGCGAGATCGACGAGATCACGTTTGAGGGTTATACACCCGGCGGAGCCGCGGTGATGGTGGAAGTGGCCACGGACAACCGCAATCGCACCGTGAGCGAGATTCGCCACATGTTTTCGAAGAATGGCGGCAACTTGGGCGAAGTGGGCAGTGTTGCCTGGATGTTCGACCGGCGCAGCCAGGTGATGGTGAATGCGTCGCTGATCACGGAAGACAAACTCATGGAGATTGTGCTGGAAGCGGGAGCGGAGGATCTTCGGAGCGATGGAGAGACTTTCGAGGTCCTGGCACCCATGGAATCGCATAACGCCGTGACGGAAGCCTTGGAAAAGGCGGGGATTGCCACCGAAAGCAGCCAGATCGCGATGATCCCCAAGAACATGATTGAGCTGAGCGGCAAAGACGCCACGGCCACGATGAAGATGATGGACCTGCTCGAAGAGCACGACGATGTGCAGAACGTCTATTCGAACTTCGATATCGACGACGCCGAGATGGAACGCTTGAACTCCTAAGAGTTTTTGATGCGAATTCTGGGGATTGATTGCGGTTCGGTCCGCACCGGGGTGGGCGTCATCGAAAGCGATGGCAAGTCCCATTCCCTGGTTTACGCCGGCACGATTCTCACGAAGCCGTCCCAGCCATTCGCGATGCGGCTCAAGGCGATTCATGAAGCTTTGCTGGAGGCGATCGCCGCCCACCAACCGGCCACTGCCGCGGTGGAAGACATTTTCAGCCACGCCAACGTACAGAGCGCGCTAAAGTTGGCCCACGTGCGAGGGGTGGCGATGCTGGCGATCGCGCAGGCGGGCATTCCGTGTAACGAATACAGCCCCAATGCCATCAAGTTGAGTGTGGTAGGGTATGGCAAAGCGCAGAAGAATCAGGTGCAGCAAATGGTTCGCACTCTGCTGAAACTGTCCGAAGCGCCCGCCTCTGAAGACGCCGCCGACGCATTGGCCGCCGCCATCTGCTGCGCCGCCCATCAGGGTTTCGATCAACGCTTTCGCAAATGATGAAAGTTTCACTCTTAGCTGGGTTGCTTCTCGTGCTGGTCTCGCTTGCAACAGCGCAATCCGCGGAAGACCGGATTGTCTACAAGAAGGTCTTTAAGGGAAGCACCCCGGAGTTTCAGGAAATCGCAGTCGCGCGTTCCGGAGCCGCCAGCTACAAAGAGGCCGAGGACGATCCGAATCCGGTCGTGTTCAAGGTTCCTGCCGCGATCGCCGGGGAACTGTTTGAGCTTGCCGCTTCGCTGGACCACTTCAATCTCAAGCTCGAATCCGAACTCGCCATTGCTCGCATGGGCGAGAAGACGTTCCGCTTCGAAGGCAGCAAGACCGGTTCGCAGACTTACAACTATTCGCTCGATCCGTCCGCCCAGAAGTTGCAGGAGTACCTGGAGAAGATCGGCGATTCTCAGCGGCTGTTCATCAAACTCGAATATACGGCCCGCTTTGATCGCCTGGGCATTTACGATGCGCTTGTGGCTATGGACGACGCCCGCGCTCGTGAACGCCTGATTGGCACGGAGCACTTTCTGCCGTTGCTTGACCGTATCGTGAAGAACAAGCGAGTGATGAATATCGCCCGCGACCGCGCGGATTTTCTGGCTCGCTACATCCGCGAAAGCAACGGGCTGAACGCCCAATAGAGGCGCGTCTCACCATGAAGTACTTCAGCTTCCTCTTCCTCCTGCTTTTTCTTTCTCTGCCGCTATGGCCGCAGGATTCGGCGGCCGCAACCGGCGATCCCGAGGACGCAGCCGAAGCCGCGCCCGATCCGGAAGAACAGGCGCTGCGGCGCGGAGTTCGCGACGCCAATGGCAGCCAGGTGGATATCGCACGGGCGCTGGAGAAGCACCTGCTCTCTTATCCGGAAAGCCGGCGCAGGGAAGAGATTGAGTATGTGCTGCTGAAGACGGCGACGGATCTGAACGACGAGGCGCGGATTGCCAAGTATGGCGTGCTATTTCTCGATACCGGCGCGAACGACAGCGCGGTGTTGGACCGCGTGATTCCGTTGCTGCTTCGAGACTCGTCCGAGGAGACGGCAAGACGAGTGCTGGCCTACGCCAAGCGATACGAGACGGCCGCTCAATCGATTCACGACAATCGTCCCGATGCGACGGGCCTGCTCTACTCCTGGAAGCGAAAGCGAGACCGGGCCTTCGCCCGGGCGTTTGTGTTTCAGGCCCGCGCGGAGGGCAACCTGGGCAACTTCGCGGAGGCGTTGAAGCTCGCACGCCGCAGTTACGACATTGAGCCTTCCGCCGAAGCCGCCCGGGAGATGGGCCGCTGGCATGTGAAGTTGGGCCAACCCGAAGAGGCGCTGGCACGTTACGCCGAGGCCTTCGTCATGGAAGATGCACGAAACGATGCTGCGCATCGGGAAGAAGACCTCCGCCGTTTGCGCGAGATTTATGTTGAGAAGAACGCTTCGGAGAAAGGGCTTGGGGACCTGATCCTGGCCGCGCACGATCGTACGCGCTCGCTTCAAAAAGCGAAGCAGGCCGAACTCGCCGCCATCGCACCCAATGCCACGGCCAGCAAGCCCGCGGAATTTACGCTCTCCGCTCTCGAAGGCGCTCCCCTTGCGCTCTCGTCGCTTCGAGGCAAGGTGGTGGTGGTGGATTTCTGGGCCACCTGGTGCGGCCCTTGCCGCAAGCAGCATCCGCTTTACGAAGAGGTGAAGCAGCGCTTCAAGGACGCCGATGCCGTTACGTTTCTCTCGGTGAACACAGACGAAGACCGCTCCATGGTGAAGCCGTTTCTCGAAGAGAACGCCTGGCCGCCGCAGGTGTACTTCGAGGATGGCCTGGCGGGATTGCTGCGCATCTCCTCCATTCCCACCACGTTGGTGATCGGCAAAGACGGTGCCATCTTTAGCAGGATGAACGGGTTTATTCCGGAGACCTTCGTAGAGCAACTCTCCGTTCGCGTTCGCGACGCGCTGGATGCGGGACGTGCAACGATCGCGGAAGTGGCCGGCCAGCCACGCGCTGCGCAATAGCCGCTGCCTCACCGGACATTCGTCTTGAACTTCGGCGTCCGATCCCAGGAAGTTGCATGCTAGACTGGCGATCCATAGGGTTGGCGCGAGGACGAGGGAGGCGGCGATGGGGAAAACCTACGACGTGGTGGTGGTGGGTTCCGGGGCGTCTGGTGGAACGCTGGCGGCGCATCTCGCCCGGCAGGGGGCCGACGTTCTTGTCCTTGAGGGCGGGCCCGCGCTGAACACACGTACCGACTTCAACACCCATGCGTTGCCCTTCGAGTTTCCCAATCGCCACATCCCCACCATGAAGCCCGGCAAACCCGGATTCGATTCGGAGCGAAGCCGCGGGCTGGGTGGCAAGACGATGCTCTGGAACGCCGTGGCGCTGCGCTTTTCGCAAAGGGACTTCAAGGGCAAGACCCACGACGGCGCTGGGGAAGATTGGCCCATCGCCTATGCCGACCTTGCTCCTTACTACGAGAAGATCGAACGCGAAGTGGGAGTTTGCGGGAATCTGGATGGCCTTGAGGATCTGCCCGACGGCGTCTTTCTGCCGCCGGTGCCGTTGAAGTGCAGCGACGTTCTGGTGCAGCGCGGCGCGGCGAAGCTGGGCGTAAAGGTGATCCATGTCCGCAAGTCCACGCTCACCCGGCAGAAGGGCGCAAGGCCGGCCTGCCACTATTGCGGCAACTGCATGGCCGGCTGCGATGTGGCGGCGAAATACAATTCCTACGACGTTCACTTGCGCCCCGCCGCCCGCACGGGAAAGCTCGAGATGCGCCCGAATTCCGTGGTGAGGGAACTCACCGTTTCGAGCGGCAACCGCGTCACCGGCGTGAAGTATCTGCATCGGGAGACGATGGCAGAGGGCGAGGCCAAGGGCCGGGCGGTGGTGGTCTCCTGCGCATGCGTCCAGAGCGTGGCGCTGCTGCTGATGTCGCGCTCGCGGCTATACCCGGATGGCTTGGCTAACTCGAACGGCCAGTTGGGCAAGCACTTCATTCCCCACATGACCGGGGGCGTGCAGTGTTTTCTTTCGCCGCTCATCGGCACCAAGCCGGTGAACGACGAAGGCTTTTTGGACCACGCCTACGTGCCTTCGTTCATGCACAATCGCAAGCGCGATTATGCGCGGAGCTTCGGAGTTCAGTTCAACTACCAGAACCGCCGCACGGCGGGCTGGACGAAGATGATGCCCGGTTTCGGGGAAGACTATAAGCAATCCATCAAGGATCGCTATCCCGCCTTTCTGGTGTTCAGCCCCTATGGAGAGAAGCTGCCCGACGCCGCCACCTACATCGATCTCGATTGGGAGAAGCACGATGCCTACGGGCTGCCCGAGGCGCGCCGGCAGATCGTCTGGACCGGCCACGACATGAAGATCTTCAACGAGATGACTAACTGGTCCCGCGAGATTCTGCTGGCCAGCAAAGCCGAGATTCTGAGTGTCGCCAAGGAGCCGATGCGCAATCACGAGTTGGGGGGCTGCCGGAT
Source organism: Bryobacterales bacterium (assembly GCA_034522975.1). Classification (GTDB taxonomy): domain Bacteria; phylum Acidobacteriota; class Terriglobia; order Bryobacterales; family Bryobacteraceae; genus JACTMJ01. Next base: position 78,002 of record JAXHKT010000051.1, on the reverse strand, counting down.
GGGCGACGACCCGCGCCGCTCCGTCGTCGACGCCTTCTGCCGCACCCACGATGTGCCGAATCTCTATGTGGTGGATGGCAGCGTATTTCCTTCGGCGTCTGAAAAAAACCCCACACATACAATGATGGCGCTGGCCGCGCGCACCGCAGACCATATCGCCGAACGCCTGCGAAAGGGAGAAATCTAGAATGGCAGACCGGCGCGAGACACTCAAGATCCTGGGCGCTATTGGCAGCACATGCGCCTTCCCGTTCGCAACGAATGAACTCTACGCCCAACATGTGCATGATGGCCCGGGGACGCAGGCGCCGGCGGGTCCGCCGCGGTTTTTTGGCGAGGCGCAGATGAAGTTGATCGGCTGCATCGCGGACCGGATTATTCCACCCACGGATTCACCCGGCGCGGTGGATGCGGGGGTGCCCGGCTACATCGATTTTGTGGTGAGCCGGAACGAGACTCTGCAGGGGATCTTCACGCAAGGGCTTGCCTGGATGGACGAAGAAGCGCAGCGGCTGCATGGGCAAACGTTCGAGGCGCTGGATGCGTCACGGCAGATCGGCATCCTACGGCCACTAAGCGATGCGGTGGATGCGGGGGAAGAAAGCGGCACCGCGGAGCGCTTCTTTCGCGCCATCAAGAGCCTCTGTGCGGATGGCTACTACACCTCACAGGCGGGGCTGATTACCGAGCTGGGCTACACCGGCAACGTGGCGCTGGCGGCTTTTCCGGAGTGCGAAATTCCGGAACACTGAGCTTCGCCGGTTCTTTCGTCCTTACGCCAATTCCACGCTGAACTTCGTTACCGAGGCCGGAGGGAAGCTGTGCGTGATGCGATTGCCGCTGGAGGCCACCGCTGCCGCTTGCGGCTTCACGGAATCCGGATTCGCGAAACTGTTGTGGGCGCTCGCCGCCGGCGCATGGAGCGACGTCGCGGAGACGGCGCGGATGTTGCCGCCGCGCACGGCGATTTCCGCGAGGCTGGGCTGATCCATGTGGAGATTGTTCACGGTGATGGTGAGCGCTTTTCCTTTGAGCGAGGCGGAACTGCTGAGGCGCCGTAGACTCGCCTGGCCCTGATTGCGCGAATACGAAATCGACGGCGCAGCTACCTCCGTGCGCAGGGATTGGCCACCCTGATGCGCAGCGTAAAGCGCGAAAACATGGTAAGTGGGCGTCGTGGCGAACTTCTCTTCGTGCGCGAAGAAAAGTGACTGCAGGCAGTTCACCAGTTGCGCGATGTTGGCCATGGCCACCTTGTCCGCGTGGCGGTGGAAGATGTCGAAGCTCAGCCCCGCCAGAACGGCGTCGCGCATCGTGTTCTGCTGGCCCAGAAGCGCTTCGGCAAACGGCTCCGTGCCGGGCCGGTGCCATGCGCCCCACTCATCCACCACCAGCTTCACGCGATGCTGCGGATCGGCCTCCGCCATCACGCCCCACTGCGAGGTGATGAGGGTGTCAGTATCCTCGGCGGCGCGCAGGAGCTCGTAGTATTGTTCGGTTTCGAATGCGACGGCATCGCCTTTGCCCTGCATCCAATCGCGGGTGCGCCCTCCGCTCACGTTCCAGGAATAGTGGTGGGCACCCCAGCCCCAGAGTTTGCCGATACCGGGGCCGCCGGCTTTGTCGAAGAAACGCCGGGTCCATCCGCGATTGTCGTCGTTGGGTCCGGAGCCGATGAGGGCCAGATTCACCCCGTAGGAAGGCACCCAGGCGGTGAAGCGGCGGAACTCGCTGGCGTAATCCTCGGGAGTGAAGTTGCCACCGCAGCCCCAGCTTTCGTTGCCGACGCCCCAGTAACGGACGTTGAGCGGCTGCCGCTCGCCGTCGGCGGCCCTCTGCTTGGCAAGCGTGCTGCTGTCTTCCGGTGAGTTGCAGTATTCCACCCAGCGCCAGAACTCCTGTGCGGGAAGGCTACGGAGGTTGGCGGCAAGGTAAGGCTCCGCACCCACGGCGCGGCAGAAGCGAACGAACTCCACGGTGCCAAAGGTGTTGGGGTCGTAGCTCTCCGGACCCCTGCGGTTGGCGTTCTTCGGCCATTCGCGCGAATCCACCCAGAAGTTGGTGCGCACCGGACGGCGGGCAGGGTCGCCAGTGCCGTCACGCCAATCGTATTGGTCGGCAAAGCAGCCGCCCGGCCAGCGGATCACCGGGGGTTGCGTGACTTTCAGGGCATCGACCAGCGCTTTGCGAACGCCGCGAACATGGGGGATGCGGGAGTTCTCTCCCACCCAGATGCCATCGTAGACAACGGCGCCGAGGTGCTCCACGAAGTGGCCGTAAATCTCGGGCGCGATGGTGCCGACGGGCTCGCCGAGCAGGACGTCAATGCGGCCATCGGCCGATTGGGCGCGCGCCGGCAGCGCAGCCACCGCCAATCCGGCGGCGGATCCGAAGAGCATCGAGCGGCGGCTGAGAGGGACATGCGAAGGGGTGTGAGACATGGCAATGGCCTGCGCAGATGCTATCGATGTAGGCCGGCGAGAGTCAAACTGCTTCCGGGCCTGCCGCTCCGCGCAGCAACGGCGTGCGTCATAATAGTGCCCAGCGCTTGGTCCCCATTCTGGAATGTAGGCGCGGGAGGCTCATGCTCATCGTTGAAGTTTCGATTCGCGTCAAGCCGGAAGCGGCGGACGCCTTCATCGCGGCTACCTTGGAGAACGTGAGGCAGAGCGTGCTGGAACCGGGCGTGGCCCGCTTTGACTTCATCCAGCAGGAGGACGACCCTACCCGCTTCCAACTGGTGGAAGTCTACCGTAGCGCCGACGCTCCCGCCCGCCACAAAGAGACAGCCCACTACCAGCAGTGGCGCGACGTCGTCGCCGATATGATGGCCGAGCCGCGCACAAGCGTGAAGTTCGACAATCTCTTCCCCGAAGACGAGGACTGGTAGGGCAATGGCGCCGCCAGTTCCGCGGGCAACGCCGGTGGCGTTCGAGTTCGCCACCGCGACGCGCATTGTCTTTGGTGCCGGAATGGCTTCGGAAGCGGGCGCGGCGGTAGCCGGCATTGGGACGCGGGCGCTGCTGGTTACGGGGCGGGATTCTTCGAGGGCCGTGGCAGTCGCGAAGGCCCTGCGTGAAGCTGGCGTTGCGTTTCGCACGGAAGCGGTGGATGCGGAACCCACGGTGGAATGGCTGCGCGAGGCCGTCGGCCGGACGCGGGCGGAACACTGCGACGCCGTTGTGGCGTGCGGCGGGGGCAGTGCTATCGACGCGGGCAAGGCGCTGGCGGCGATGCTCGCCAACCCCGGCGATGTGCTGAATTATCTCGAAGTGATCGGGCAAGGGCGCGCTTTGCCGAACGCTTCAGTTCCTCTTTTTGCGATTCCCACGACGGCCGGCACCGGGGCCGAAGTCACTCGCAATGCCGTGCTGGGTTCGCGGGAACACGGGGTGAAGGCCAGCTTGCGGTCTGCGGGAATGCTGCCTGCGCTGGCGATTGTGGACCCTGTCCTTTCGCTCGGTCTGCCGCCTGCGCTCACCGCCTGCACGGGCCTCGATGCACTCACCCAACTCATTGAGCCGTTCGTGTGCCGCAAAGCGAATCCGATGTCGGACGCGTTTTGCCGGGAAGGTATTCCACGTGTGGCGCGGTCGCTGCGCCAAGCCTGCGAGCAAGGGCAGGATCTGGAAGCGCGCAGCGACATGGCGATGGCCAGTCTATTGAGCGGGCTTGCGCTGGCCAACGCGGGGCTGGGCGCCGTGCATGGGTTCGCGGCGCCCGTTGGCGGCGCGTTCCCGGCCCCGCATGGCGCGGTTTGCGCGGCGCTGCTGCCGCACGCGATGCGCGCGAATTTGCACGCGTTGAACGAGCGGGAACCGGACGCTGAGGCGTTAGAACGCTATCGGGAGGTCGCCGCGATGCTCACCGGAGACGCCGGGGCGGTAGCGGAAGATGGTTTGCAGTGGGTGGAAGCACTTTGCCGCGATCTGGCTATTCCACGGCTGGGCCACTGGGGTGTGGGCGCCAACGATGTCCGTTCGTTGACAGAGAAAGCAGCGAAGGCCAGCAGCATGAAAGCAAACGCGATTGCCTTGACGCACACGGAGATGGAAGCGCTGCTATTGGCCGCAATCTGACGCTGCCGTCTGCCTAGCTGGCGGCGGGCGAAAGAGGCGCCCCCGGGCGGCCGCTTGCGGCTGGGCGCATGGCGGGGCAGCAGTTCTCCGGGCAAACGTCATGGTTGGGTCCGAAGTCCCCGATGGCTAGCCGCACGGGATCCTCTTGCAGCCGCTCTTCAATGAGCAGCCGGATCATTCTTACGAAGCTGGGATGGGTGCCGGCCGTGCGGGAGCGTGCCATCGGGATGCCTACTTCGTCGCAGATCTGACGGGCTTCTTCATCGAGGTCGAACATCACTTCCATGTGGTCCGACACAAACCCGATGGGTGCCACGACGAGGGCCTCCGTCTTCCCGGCGGCAGCACGCTGGCGAATGAAATCGCCGATATCCGGCTCCAGCCACGGCTGGTGGGGGGGGCCGCTGCGGCTCTGGTAGACGAGCACGAATTCATGGCCACCCACCGCCTCAGCCACCAGGCGGCAGCTCTCTTCAAGCTGCTTCACGTAGTCTGAGGTATCGGCCATCGCGTTGGGAATGCTGTGGGCGGTGAACACAATCACGGCAGCGTCTTGCTGTGCCACGGGCAATTCGACCAGCGCTTCCTTCACGCGGTGGGCAATCGCCTCAACGAAAAGCGGGTGGTTGTACCAGACGCGGATCTTATCCACTTGGGGAGCCGATTCGCCCACGGCCAGGCGGGCCGCAGCGATATTCTCCCGATACTGGCGGCAGCCGGAATAGCAAGAGAAGGAACTGGTGATAAAGCAGAGCGCCCGCTTCACGCCATCGGCAGCCATCTGGGCCATGGTGTCCGTGAGCAGCGGGTGCCAATTGCGATTGCCAAAGTAGATGGGGAGTTGCGCCAGCCCATGGGTATCGAGGTCTTTCCGTAGGGCGTCGATCAGCGCGAGGTTCTGCTCGTTGATGGGGCTCTTGCCGCCAAAGTGATAGTAGTGCTCGGCCACTTCCCCCATGCGCTCCTTGGGAACGTTGCGTCCGCGAAGGACGTTCTCAAGGAAGGGCATGACATCCTCGGGCTGGTCGGGACCCCCGAAGGAGAGAAAGAGAATCGCTTGGTAGGGTAGATCGGAATGTGGTTGCATGGCTTGCCGCCTATAGGATGCGACTCTCTTGCGATGCGCGGGAGGATTTCATCATGCGCGCTATCGGGTGAGAGAAAGAGAGATGCAGGATGACGATTCCACCAGCAGGACAAAGTTCATCAGCCCGCCTCCAGGCATCATCGCGCTGCTGCCCTGGCGCAACTTCAGTTGTTCGAACTTCCGCTCGCCCGAACTCACCCGCAGGGCGTAGATCTGGTCTTTGTGCCGCTTGAACTTGAAGCGGCCTTTTTCATCGGTGGTTTCGGTTTGCAGAATGCCGCCTGCGGAACCATCGGGATTCAGCTTCACCAGTTCCAGCCGCACCCCGGCCATGCCATTCTCCTGCGCATCCTGGACGTATCCCTGGATGCGGGGAAGCGTGGGCACCCCAAGGCCTTGCTGGCAACTGGGGACGTCCCGCACCTGGGCAACCGCGGCAACGGGGAAAAGGCTTGCGCCAAACATGGCGAGGAGCAGTAGCAATCGATTCATGGTGCTGTCACCCTCTATTGTAGTTAGAGAAGGGGACAAATCTCAGAACATGCCCGGTTCGGCGAAAATTCGCTACTGGTTGGGCTCCGGCGCCATCGCCGCGGCGGGGGCCGCCATGACGTTGGTTTTTGTGATCAACCTCTGCGATTGGATCTTTGATTGCGGCTGCCGAAGTTGGTGGGATGGCGCGGTGGATATGTGCAACGTTCACAACACCCATCCGCCACGATGTCCTTGGTGCGCCAATGGCGAAGCCTTCTTCAACGGAGTGCTTGCCGCTATTCTGATTCCGCAAACGGCTTTGGCCTTCCTCCCCGCTCGCTGGCCTTGGGCCGTGCGCTTCGGTGCCACGCTGGCGGCGTTCCCCGCGGTGGGCTGGATGGTTGGCCTGCTTAGCGGGTGGTATTTCGGTTATTGGAGTTCCTAGCCGGGCAGGACGCAAAATGAAGATTGCCATTGCGGGAGCGGGATTAGCGGGGCTGGCGGCCGCCTGGGTGCTTGCCGAAGAAGGTCACCAGGTGGAGGTGTTCGAGGCGCGACGCATGTTGGGCGGGCGAGCTACTTCCTATGAGGTGCCCTCCCATGCGCGGCAGACCACGGAGCGCGTCGACAACAGCCAGCACGTCCTCATGCGCTGCTGCACGAATCTTCTCGACCTGCTCCGCCGCCTTGACCGCGAACATTTGGTGGAGTTCCATGACCGCTTCACCTTCATTGAGCCGGGCGGACGCAGGAGCGTGCTGAAGGCGGGGATGCTGCCCGCTCCACTGCACTTCGCCGCTGCCTTTCTGGGGCTTCGCTTCCTGAGTATGGGCGACAAACTCGCCATCGCTCGCGCGATGGCTGCGCTTCGCCGCGAAGTCAAGCGCGGGCGCGAACTCGACGCCACCAGTATGGCCGAGTGGCTGCGATCCCATGGCCAATCGGAGCGCGCTCTCCGCCGCTTTTGGGAGCCGGTGCTGGTAAGCGCCGTCAACGAAAAGCTGGACGCGATCTCCGCGTGGCACGGCGTGGGCGTGCTGCATCTGGGCTTCGCGGGCACAAAGCGCGACTACGAGATGGGCGTGCCCACGGTGTTGCTGGCGGACCTCTTCGACCCGGAGATCTGGGCGAGGCATCCGCGCATCCGCATCCATCGAGGCGCGCCAGTGGAGGCGTTTGAGCGAAGCGGAGATACCGTTCGAGGCTTGCGCGCCAATGGAGAAGCGGTGGAGGCGGACGCCGTCGTCAGTGCCTTACCCTATGAGCGGCTCACTCCGTTGTTTCCCGAATTGGGTCTGCGGATCGAGGGCTTCCACCATTCCCCGATCGCGGGCATTCACCTGCGCTTTGACCGGCCCGTCACCGGTCTGCCCCACGCCGCGCTGCTTGATCGCACAATCCAATGGTTCTTCGCCAAGGAGCAGGGCCGGGCGTTGAGCGTGGTGGTGAGCGCCGCCCGATCGCTCGCAACCATGAAGCGCGAGGAGATCGTGGAGCTTGCCGTCCGTGAACTGACAGAGTTCCTGCCGCGCGTAGGGGAAGCGACGCTTCTCTCTTCGCACGTCATTCGGGAAACGCGCGCTACGTTTGTCGCGTCTCCGGGCTTTGAGGCGCAGCGTCCCGGAACGGAGACTGCCTACCGGAATTTTTTCCTCGCCGGGGAATGGACCAACACCGGTTGGCCCTCCACGATGGAAGGGGCGGTCATCAGTGGCTATCGCGCCGCCGAGGCGATCTGTCTTGTGGCAGGGGCCGAAAAGAAATTTGTGTCTGGGCGGGCACCCGTTTCCGTCTGATAGATAACACCGCAAGCCGGAGCGAGGAGCGCTGTTCCGCGAATGCCAGGGCAAGGCACCGTTTTCTTTGATCGCGATTGTGGCTTCTGCCAACGCAGCGTAGGCATCGTGCGCGCGCTCGATTGGCTGCGGGCCTTCCGCTTCGTGCCTCTGCAGAGCGACGAAGCGAGCGCTTTGGGCTTGAAGGAAAGCGAGAATCTCTCTCAGATGGTGTTCGCCCGCCAGCAGCGCCGATGGGGCGGATGGCGTGCTGTGAAGCGGATCCTGTTTCGGCTGCCGATTGTTTATGCCGGGCTGGCGGCGCTGCTCGCAGCTCCAGCGGTCTGGCCGGCGCTTACGCTCCCGGCCGTCGCTTTGCTCCTGCTGATCGGGCTTTCGCTGAGCCCTCTTTGCAACCCCGCGGGCGATGCGCTGTATCGATGGATCGCCCGGAATCGTCACCGCCTGCCGGGCTCCACCTGCTCGCTGGAGAATCGTTGAAAGAAATGGCTGCTCAAGTGGTTTGCGATAATAAAAGGATGCGCCGCACGTTTCACGCTCTGTTGCTTTTCTGTCTTGCCGCCGCGCTGGCGCTCCCCGCGCTTGCCGACGATCCCGACATGACCAACATCACCGTTGAGGTGATGACGCAGAAAGAGAAGCCGGTGCCACGGGCTTCCGTGGTGGTGCGCTTCGTCGAAGGCCGGTCGATCGTCAAGCTGGGCAAGAAGATCATGACGTCTTACCAGCTTCGGACTTCGAACGAAGGCAAAGTGGTGGTGCCGCCCATTCCCCAGGGAAAGATTCTCATTCAGGTGATTGCCAAAGGCTTTCAGACTTACGGCGAATACCACGAGATCTACGAAGAGACGCGCACGGTGCCTATCAAGTTGAAGCCGCCCCAGAGCCAGTATTCGGCGCACGACGACGAGGAAGAAGCACCGAAGAAAACGCCCTAACGGTCCTCTTCCGGCTGCTCTGGAACTAGCCAAGGCAGGTCGCTTGAGCGCAGGTGCAGATCGCGTTGCGGGAACGGAATTTCCACCCCGTTGTCGCGGAAAGCGCGGAAGATGCGAAAGTAGAGATCGCTGCGCAGGATCTTCGGCACTTGCACCTTTGTCTCCGTCCAGACACGCAACTCGAAATCAAGCGAGCTGTCTCCAAAGCCCACGAAAACGACATCTGGCGCCGGGGCGGTCAACACGTCGGGATGGTCGACGGCGGCCTTCATTAGAATCTCGCGCACCTGTTCCGGGTCGCTGGAGTACGACACGCCTACAGGCACGCTGAAGCGCACCCGTCGCTCATGAGCGGTCCAGTTGGTCACCCTGTTTTCGGTGAAATCCGAATTCGGGATAATGATCACCACGTTGTCGTTGGTGCGCACCCAGGTGGAGCGTGCGCCGATGCGGACAACGTCGCCGTTCAAACCGTCCACTTCCACGCGGTCTCCCACCTTCACCGGCCGTTCGGCCAGCAGGATCAACCCAGAGACGAAGTTGTTGGTGAGGTTTTGCAGGCCGAAACCAATGCCGATACCCAGCGCGCCGCCGAAGACGGTGAGCGTGTTGAGATTCAGGCCAATCGATTGCAAGCCCACAACCAAGCCGACCACGAAGACGGAATAGCTGGCCACTCGCGCGAGAGCATAGCGCTGGCCGGCATCCATCGCGGTCCTCACGAGGATGCGCGTGCGCAACACGCTATCGACCGTGCGAGCGGCCACTACCAGCACCGCGAGGAACAGCACAACCTGGATCAGGAAGATGGGGGACACGCTGATCTCACCAACCTGGAAATAGGGCTTCAGGAGGACGTCGGAGATGAACTGGCCCAAATCCTCCACTGTTCCGCTCACCTCGTCGTGCTGCATCAGCCGCAGGCCAATCAGGACGACGACAATGGTAATGGGAATGGCGAGAAGCCAAATCCAGCGGGAACCGGATCGCGAGGTTTGCATGGGCTAAGTGTAGTGCGGTTCGCCTCTGGCGCAAAGCGGCCGGAGCGCGATGGATGAATGCGAATCAGGCCGGAGTGAGTTCACTCGCACCCTCGGCTGGATGGCAGTCGTAGAACACGGGCGTGATGCCGAAGCGTTCCTCGTATGCCGATTGCATCGTCTCCCGGAAGCGATCCACCGCCTCCGGCTGCAACAGGTTTACGGTGCAGCCGCCGAAGCCGCCCCCGGTCATGCGGGCGCCGTAACAGCCATCGAAGGCCATGGCGGTTTCCACCAGGAAATCGATCTCCTCGCAGGAGATTTCATAGTCGTCCCGCATGCTCTTATGGGAGCGATAGAAGAGAGCGCCCATCTCGCTCTTGTCGTGCCGCACACATGCGTCGCGAAAGGCCAACACGCGTTCGTTCTCGCTGATGACATGGCGCGCGCGGTGGCGTGGAGTCTCCGGGATGTATTCATCCCAGTGCGTATATTGTTCGGCGTTCACATCCCGCAACGATTCGATTCCCCCGATGCGCTCGTTGAACACCGCCACGGCTTCGGCGCACTCTCGCACGCGGACGGCGTAAGCGGTGGAACCGAGTTCATGCTTCACCATCGAGTTCACGGCCATCACGCGGACCTGAAACGGAAGCGGGACGGCTTCATAAGCCAGACTGCGGCAATCGATGCGAATCGCGCGATTCTCCTCCCCGAAGACGGAAATGTATTGGTCCATGATGCCGCAAGGCATGCCGACGAAATTGTTCTCGGCCCGCCGGGCCAGCTTCACGAGTTCCATCTTCTCGATGGGCCGCCCGCCCAGGAAGGCCAGAGCGCTCGACACTTCGATGGCCGCCGAGGAACTCAAGCCCGCGCCAACGGGCACCGTGCTTTCGATCGCGAGATCGGCGCCGCCAACGTCGAAGCCAAGCGCGAGCACTTCCTTTGCCGCGCCTAGCACGTAGTCGCTCCAATGCTTGCTGGGTGCGAGCTTCGCGAGATCGGCAACAGGCACTTCGCGCGTCTCGTTCATGTTCAACGAAACGATTCGCAGGATGCCATCGGCGCGCGGCGCGATCGCCACCGTACAGGCGAGATCAAGGGCGATCGGCATCACGAAGCCGAGGTTGTAATCGGTGTGTTCGCCGATCAGGTTCACCCGGCCAGGGGCTTGATACACCCGCACGGGTTCCGTGTTGCCCATTTGCCGAAGCTTCTCTAGGAGGCCTTGCGCAATCCCAGCCATAGCATTCCACCTCCAAATAACAGCATGAAAACGCCAACATAGAGATTCACGTTCACGTCCGAAAGCGGTGCCGTGTTGTTTGAACCGAATAAGCCCAGGGTCGTAACGATAATCCCGAACAGAAGAAAGAGGATGCCAACCGGAGTTCTCAAGTCGCTCATGATATCCCTACCAGAAATAGATGTTGAAGATCAGGCAACAAACCAGAACGATCGCCCCCAGCACCACGGGACGGCGATACCAGGGAAGGTCCAGTTCCGGCGGGTGTTCGGTGAAGCCCATCACCAGGTCTTTCAGCTCGGCGTCTGTCTTGCGCTCGGTGAACAGGCTGATCGCAATGGTCATCACAAAGCAGACCGTCCAGGCAACGATGGCGATCCAGAAATTCTGGGCCATGCTGGAAGAAAACTCCCAGAAGCTCCCGCCCAGCCAGCCGCCCTTATTCTCCGCCACGGTGAGGCCGTGGGTGGCGGCGGCGGAAAAGGTGCCCAGCAGCAGGCCCCAGAAAGCGCCATTGGCCGTGGTTCGCTTCCAGAACATGCCCAAGAGGAACGTAGCCAGCAGCGGCGCGTTGACGAAGCTGAAGACAAGTTGCAGGATGTCGTTGATGTTGTTGTACTGCCGCGCCACATAGGCGGCGCCGATCGAGAGGATGGTCCCCACGATGGTCGTCATCCGGCCCACCCAAAGATAGTGCGCGTCGGGCGCGTCCTTGCGGATGTAGCTCTGGTAGATGTCGTAGGTGAACACCGTGTTGAACGCGGTCACGTTGCCGGCCATGCCCGACATGAAGGATGCCAGCAAGGCGGTGATACCGATTCCCAGCATGCCGCTGGGGTAGAACTCAGACATCATTGTCGTCAGCACCAGATCGTAGTTGGTGGTGCCGTCCGCGCCCACGGGCATCTGATAGCCGGCCATGCTGGAAGCCAGAGCCACCGCGGCCATACCCGGGACGATGACGACAAAGGGCATCACCATCTTCGGAAAGGCGGCAATCAGGGGCGTGTTACGGGCCGCCTCATAGGAGTTCGCGGCCATGGCGCGCTGCACAACCAGGAAGTTCGTACACCAGTATCCAAAGCTCATCACGAAGGCCAAGCCCATCGAGAGTCCGATGATCTCCAGGCCCATCGGATTTTCAGCTGCGCTGCCCATGTACTTCCAGGAGTGCACCATGGCGGGGTCCAGGTTGCTCTTCATGCCTTCCCATCCACCGGCTTTGTTGACCGCCAGGATGGCCAGCGGCGCAAAACCCACCACGATCAGGAAGAACTGCAAAACCTCGTTGTAAATGGCGCTGGTCAAGCCGCCGAGATAGGTGTATACCAGAACGATGGCCGCGGAGAGCAGCACCGATTGTTCAAAGGTCCAGCCGAGCACCATCTGGAAGAGGAGACCGAGAGCGTACATCGAAATGCCCGATGAAAACACGGTCATCATCGCGAAGGTGATGGCATTGAGGCCGCGGGTCTTCTCGTCAAAACGCAGCTTTAAGTATTCAGGCACCGAACGGGCCTTGCTGCTCCAATAAAAGGGCATCATGAAGATGCCCACGAAGACCATGGCGGGAATCGCGCCAATCCAGTAGAAGTGCGATGTCATGATGCCGTACTTCGCGCCGGACGCGCACATGCCAATCACTTCCTGCGCTCCCAGATTGGTGGCGATAAAGGCGAGAGAGGTGATCCAGACGGGGACGGATCGCCCGGACGTGAGGAAATCCTCTGAGCTTGAAACGGTCTTCTTCACCAGCCAGCCGATGCCCATGGTGAAGGCGAAATACAAGATGAGTATGAGGTAATCGACGCCGGAGAGATTCACGCGATGGCTCCCACGAGTAACGATAGGACATCAAGGTCCGAAGCGGGAAGTCTATCGTGAATCGAGACTAGGCCGCAATCTGGCAGCACGGCTATCCCCGTGTCCGCATTCGCCTAGGCAAGCGATCGCTGCGCGCTATTCCACGCGAATGGTGACACTGGCGCTATCGCTCTTGTTCCCCGCCTTTGCCGTGAGGGTATAGCGGGTGGTGGCCTTCGGGCGAACCAGGATGCACTTCTTGAGGTCGGCATCGAGCGGGCCGGAGGCGGGCTGCAACGTCACCGTGGCGGGTTCACGCAACACGTAGCAGACCGTGGACCCCCCGCCTGGGCGAATGCTGGTGGACGTGGCGATGAAAGTGTCGATCAGCGCGCCCTCAGCGGCCGGCGGGGCGGCGGTTGTGGTCGAAGGAGCGCCTGCTCGCACGGTGATATCGATCGTCTCCCGCGCCTCCTCGCCGCCGGTTCCGGTTGCAATCAACGTGAGCTTCATGGATCGCTCGGGTTCGAACCAGAAGCACTTGGTGGTAAGGGGCCGGATCTGCTCCACATCCGGTTCCAGGCGCACTGTGTCCGCGTTCTCCACGCCGTAACAGACTTGCGCCTTGTCTCCAGGGGCGACGGCGGGTTGGCCAGGGTAGAAGCTAACGATTCTGGGCGCGGGGGGCGCCTTCGCGACGGGCTCCTGCCGGGGGGATTCCGGCGCGCAGGAGACCAGCAGCATGATGCCCGATAGCGGCAACCATAGCGCCATCCGAAACAATACCGATTGGCGGCGTGGAAAGGGCATCGAATAAGCAAAGCTTCCGTTCATGCTTCTATTCTTTCACTCCCCTACCCGTGCTTCCAGGGGCAACGTTCCGTTACACTCTGAAAGGAAGTCCCGTATCCTGCGTGGCTGCCCCCATACCGCATGACGCGATTCGGCTGCTTTCTGCTCGTTCTGTTCGTGGCGCTCGCAACTCCGCTGCCCGCGCAACGCTCCGCCCTGGAACGCAGCAGCGCCAGCGCGAAGAAGTTGCTTGAGCAAGGGAAGTTTGAAGAGGCCATTCCGTTTCTGCTGGAATTGCGTAAGGCTGCCCCAAACGACAACGGGCTAGGGATGAACCTGGGCACGGCCTACGCCTCCACCGGCAATTTCGCCGCCGCCGCTCGGGAGTTCGAATCCATCCGCCAACGCAACCCCGCCTTCGGTCCGGCTACCCTCTCCCTGGCGGGCATCTATCTCAACCAGGGCCGCGCCCGGGAGGCGGTCGATTTGCTAAGCGAGCAAGTCGCCCGCGAACCAAGCAATGGCGAAGCCCGCAACATGCTGGCATCGGTTTACCGCGCCACGGGGGATCTTGCACGGGCCAATGAACAGTTGAATGAACTCGCCAGGCTGGCCCCGCGCAACGCCCGCGCGCAGCACTTGCTTTTCCAGAGTTACCAGGAGATTGCCCAGCAATCCTTCGCGCTCACCGAAGAGGCGGCGCCGGAATCCGCCTATATGGTGGCTCTTGCCGGGTATGAACGTCTGGCCAAGGAGGAGTACGCCAGCGCGTTCTTTCTGATGCGGGAAGCGCTGCGAAGGCAGCCTGCGCTTCGTGGTCCGCACGCCGCGCTGGCAACGATCTATGGGAAGACGGCCCATCCGGAATGGGCGAGCGCGGAAAATGCGCGCCACGCGGCCCAAGCCGCTCCCGACTGTGCCACGGAGCCCTTGGCCTGTGCTTTTGCCAAGGACGATTTCACCGTCGTGATGCAGGCCACCCGATTCGCACGGTTGCCAGAGGATCTTTACTGGCGATACCGGGCGTCAAGCGCCTTGGCGGAACGCGCATTCACCCGCCTTCAAGCTCTGCCCAAATCCGTACACGCTCTGGGGGCCAAAGCGGAACGCCTGCGGGGCCTCGGGCGCCACCAGGACGCGGTTGCGGTTTGGAAGCAGGCAATCGCCCTGGCACCGGGTAACCCGGGGCTGGAGAAGGAACTTGTCGTCTCGCTCTATCAGGCCAAGGAATACGCTGCCTGCGCCCGCGCGGCCGACGCCCTGCTGAAGACCAACCCGGGTGACGGGCATGTCCTGCTTCTTCGTGGGGACGCCGCCCTTAGCCAGCAGGACGCCGCCGCGGCGCTGCCCTATCTCGAACGCTCCGTGGCAATGAATCCCGCGATGCTGCCCGCTCAAGCATCGCTGGGCCGCGCTTTGCTGCAACTGGGGCGCGCCGCCGATGCCCTGCCGCATCTCGAACTCGCCCTTCCCTACGACCAGGACGGCAGCATTCTCTATCAGCTTTCGCAGGCCTATCAGCAGACCGGCAAGACCGAGGAAGCCAAGCGGATGCTCGTCCGCTACCAGACCTTCCTCAAACGGGATCAAGCCGAGAAGGCCGAGTTCGAAGCGAAGTTCAAGATCGTTGCGCCCTGAGATCGTTCGAAGGTCACTTCTCTGGCTCCTTCACCTCGTGCATTTGTCCAGCGGCGAGGTTGCCAAGAAGCTGCGTGGTGCCCGACGGCCAATGCACCGTCACCTTCTTCGCAATCTCCGCTTGCCCCAGTCCGAATAGCAGCGGCACGGGTGCCGACGACGCATAGCTCACGCTTCCACTGACGTGGTTCCATTGCCCATCCACTTCCACCCGCGCCCCGATGGCGGAACGATTGCTGCGCGTTCCGGTCAGGCGCAGCGCGATCCAGTGACCAGCGGCGGGCGTGACGTTCTTCCACACCTCCGCGGTGCCGTTCACCACGGAGACCGCCACATCGGTTCTTCCGTCCCCATCGAAATCGGCGAACACGGCGCCGTGGTGGGCGGCGAGCGCGTCTTCGAAGCCGGAATCGGCAACCTGCAAGAAGCGCTTCCCCTCCATATTGCGGAACACCGTATTGGGCTGGTGGTAGCTGCTCGCCTCCGATTCCGCAATCCGGTCGTTGACGTGCGAGTTGGTCGTGATCAGATCCTTCCAGCCGTCATTGTCAAAATCGATCAGGCCCACGCCCCAGCCGGAGTGACGTTGCGAGGCCGTGGCCAGGCCGCTCGCGTAGGTGGAATCCGCGAAGGTGCTGCCGCCAGTGTTGCGGAAGAGGGGGAAGGTCTCTCCGGCAAGGGCCGATACGATGATGTCGGGCTTGCCGTCGTTGTCGTAGTCTCGAATGTCGGCGCCCATGCTGGAGATGGCCCGGCCGTTCATGGACATCGCCACTCCGGAGAGCAGCCCCGCTTCCTCAAACGTGCCGTCGCCGAGATTGCGGAACAGGAAATCCGGCTCTGAGTCGTTGGTGACGAAGACGTCGACAAACCCATCTGTATCCACATCTGCCGCCGCGACGCTCATCCCCTTACCGGTGCTGGCGCCGATGCCGCTCAACTTGCTGACGTTGACGAATGTCCCATCGCCGTTGTTGCGGTACAGCTCGTTCGGCGTCCCTCGAAAATAGCGCGGATGACAGTAAACGCGCAGGTTGCGGGAGCGGTCTCCGCAATAGCGATCCATATCGGGCGTCCACTCCACGTAGTTCGCCACGAAGAGATCGAGATGGCCGTCGTTGTCAAAATCGAGAAACGCCGGCGCGACTGACCAATAGGCGCTGCCGATGCCCGCTTTCGCGGTTACATCCGCGAAGGTCCCGTCGCCGTTGTTGCGGTAAAGCCGGTTCGAACGCACCCCGGCAACGAACAAATCCGTATGGCCGTCGTTGTCGAAATCGCCGGCGGTGGCACCCATCGAATAGCCTTCGCCGGCCAGGCCCGCACGTTCCGTGACGTCTTCGAAACGGAAATCTCCAACGTTGCGGTAAAGGCGATTCCAGAACTTCGGCGAAGATTTGCGCAGCGAAGGAATCTCCGCGCCGTTCGTGAAGAAGAGATCCACCCTCCCGTCGCCGTCGTAGTCAAAGGCGGCCATCCCCCCCAGCACGCTCTCGATCAGGTGCTTGCGCTCGCTCGCCGCGTTGTCGAGGACAAACGGCACTCCGCTTTCTGCGCTCACATTCTCAAGGCGGATCTGCGCGCACAGGCTGAAGGACAACGCGGCAAGCATCGCCAGAAGGCACGCCAAACGGGCATAAAGATGCATCTCTTTTAGGATGTCATCATTCCATCGGTGAGGCGCGCCAAGCTTCACTTGAGGGCGGATACGGCCATCTGCGAAAGGGCGCGCTCTTCAAAGCGGTTGCCGCCGGTCACTTGAATCAGGAAGATGCCGATCAACCGGTGTTCGGGATCCACCCAATAGTCCGTGCCAAACGCGCCGCCGTGTCCGTAGGTTCCTTTCGGCCGCAGCACCACCTCGAAGCGTTGGTCCTTGGCCACCGTCCAGGCGAGCCCAAACCCTTGCCCCGCATTGTGACCGGAAGGTTCCATATGGCCATTCTGCACGGTGGTCATCATCTTCACCGTGGCGGGCGAAAGGATCCGCTTGCCATTGAGCGTGCCTCCGTTCAGCATCATCTGCGTCACCATGGCGAGATCTTCGGCCGTTGAGAAAAGGCCGAACGAAGGGCCGGGATACTTCGCGCCTGGACGGTACTTGGCGGGATCGCCCCCCAGGATCCCCGCTCCCGCTTTCACCCACTTCCCTTGCTCCAGGCGGTAGACCATCGCGATGCGCTCCCGCTTGTCCGCCGGAGGATAGAAGAAGGAGTCCTTCATGCCGAGAGGATCAAAGAGGCGCTGCTTCAGGAAATCTTCGTACTTCATGCCGGAGGCTACTTCAATGATCCGGCCCAGCGTATCGATGCCCATGTTGGAATACATCCACTGCGTGCCCGGCTGAAATTGCAGCGGCACCTGCGCGTAAGCGGTGACGGCTTCGTTCAGCGGGCGGTCCATCGTCTGCATGAAGTCGCTCATCCCCTCGGGCATGAAGTTCGCCATCCCGGAGGTGTGGGTGAGCAAATCGAGAATGGTAATCGGCCGCGAGGGACGAACCAGGGTCATTTGCTCCTTGCCCACCCGTTCGCTCACCATCCACTGATTGCGGAACTCCGGAAGATGGCGCTCCACGGGGTCCGTGACGCTTAACTTTCCCTCTTCCATCAACAGCATGATGCCGATACCCGTGATCGGCTTGGTCATCGACATGATCTGGAAGATGCTGTCGGTTCGCATGGGCTTGTTCGCCTCGATGTCGGCGTAGCCAACAGCTTCGAAATGGGCCACCTTGCCATCCTTGACGATCATCGAAACGGCCCCGGGGATCGAAAGCTTCTCTACGCCGGCCTGCATGCGCGGCTTGATCATGGCGAGCTTCTCTGGAAGAAAGGCATCCGCTCCGCGCGGCAACGGTTGCGTGCAAAGGCTGAACGTCAGCGCCGTCAGCAAACAGAAAGAACGAACAACGATTCGCATAGAATGGAAACCTCATGCCGGTGACTGAACGCAGCTTGATGAAAGGCTTCGGTGCAAGCCAATGTTCCAAAGCCAGCGGCCCAGTGTTCCAGGGCCAAGGGGCCCAGTGTTCGAAAGCCAAAGTGCATTGTATCGCTTCGTTTTGCCGGCCATACCGGGAGAAGCAGTGGGGAGGGCAAATGGCAGGTTCGAGGCGTAGTTTTGTAAAGACCGCGGCACCGCTGCTGCTGGCCCAGACATCCGGCGTGGCACAGCAGGCGGGAACTGGGCCATCGGGCGCGGGCAATGGGGATGCAGCCATCCCCGCCGTCATCGTCTGGAGGCACGATCAACGCGTGGAAGCGCTGCTCGGCCGCCAGATCACCGATGAGCGAGACCCCAACGCCGGGGGATACGCCGACGCTTGGGAGATTGTCTCGCCCCAATCGGGCAGTGCCGTCGTTTCTATCTTCGCCTCCGCCTTTCTGTGCGAACAAAGCCGCTTTTTTCACCACCCGGAGTTGTTGCGCCGCATCCTTCTGGCCTCTCGATTTCTTGAGCGAAAACAGCTTGCCAGCGGAAACATCGACCTCCTCACCACCAACTTCAATTCCCCGCCCGACACTGGTTTCGTCGTACATAACGTCGCCCCCGCCGCCATTCTGGCCAAGCGGGCTGGTGAGTCCGCAATCGTCGGCTCCCTAGCGCCCTTCCTTCGGAAAGCCGGTGCGGCAATGGCGGTGGGAGGCGTGCATACGCCTAACCATCGCTGGGTGCTCTCCTCGGCGCTCGCGCTCATCCATCACTGGGAGCCTCGCCAGGAATACCTCAAGCGCATCGAGCAATGGCTGGCTGAGGGGATCGATATCGACGAGGATGGCCTCTACACGGAACGCAGCCCGCTCGTCTATTCGCCTGTCGTGAATCGCAGTTTGATCTTCATGGCGGAGTTTCTTGGCAAGCCCGCATTGCTCGATCCGGTGAGGCGCAATCTGGAAGCTGCTCTCTATTTAATGCACGCGAACGGCGAGTTGGAAACGGCGTTATCCGGGCGGCAGGATCAGAATACGGTTGGCTCCATGGGCGTGAACTGGATGGGCTTGCAATATCTTGCCGAACGCGATGGCAATGGGGTGTTCGCCACTCTGGCCAGACGCAGCGAGGGAGAGTTTGGAGACTTGGCGCTGAGCATGTTGCTGCCCGTCCTTCAGCAACGGTCAACATCGGAAAAGCCCCCCGCCTCGGATTACCGAAAAGTGTTCGGCAATGCCTCGCTCCACCGCATCCGTCGCGGCAAACGGAGCGTCTCCATCTTCACGAAAGGCCATGACCGCGTCTTTTCCATTAGAAATGGGGATGCCGTTGTGGAGGCTGTTCGTTTTGCAAGCGCATTTTTCGGAAAAGGCCAGTTTATTCCAACGTCTTTTTCAGAAAATGAAAATGGAATTGAAATGACGCAGACGTTGAGCGGCCCTTATTACCAACCGCTTGACGCACCGGAATTCGTTCCAGCGGATCCCGCTGCCTGGACGCGTTCCCGGCTGCAACGCCGCCGCAGCGAAGTCTGCGAGATCAATCAGCGGGTGCGCGTGAAGGAGTTCGCGGATCGATTCGAACTCGAGTTTATCGCCGAAGGCACTCCGCATGTGCCGGTGGCGATCGAGATCGGCATTCGTCAAGGCATGGTCTTGGAGCATGTCCGCACCAGTCCCGCTTCTCCCGATACCTTTCTCAGCACCGGGGAGCTGGTATCGATTCGCGGGATGAGCGATAGCCTGCTTGTGGAGGCGCCGGCCTCCCGCCATGCTTACACCCAACTTCGTGGCGCGCTGCCGAAGCTTCCTGGCCCGGCTTTGTACATAACCGGCTTCACGCCATTTAAAGAAAAGGTCGTTTTTCGCACCACTTAACGGTTCCTTTGGGATTAGCCGGCGGACGGACTCCGCACCGTTCCGTCCGCTGGCCTTTCCAGGCGATTTGGCTCCTTACGCCTCCTCGATGGAGCTGATCACCACCTTGCCACCTTCCAATTTTCCGGTGACTTTCACATTCTTTCCGACAAATTCCGCCGCCTTATCCTGCGGGTCCAACGGAATCGATTGCCCGCCAACGGTCAGCACGTACGTCTTCATGCCTTGCACGTCTTTCTGTTCCACGGTGCCGGTCCAGGATTCCTCCTGAACCTGCACCTGCGGAGCGTCCTGTGCGGCCGCTACCGCGGCGTTCGGGAACAGAGCGACGCTTGCCGCTAGCAGCATCGCGAAAGCGAAAAACAGGGTGAGGGATTTCGTTGATTTCATATTTTCTCCTTGGTGTCCTTCTTCGAACTGGTGTCTTTCCTGAAAACCTGTCGGTTGACCCCTTTGGGGTCTGTTTTCGGTTTAGGATTTGCACCCGGCTTGCCAATTCGGGGGTCTTCGAGAAATAAAGGACTTATTTCCAGGATGTCGCAAAAAAGAATGCATTTGTTTCGAAAACAGATGGCATATTCTGCCCACTTTTTTCATTTCAGAAAAAACTACACGATACGAAGAGGCCATCCTTCTTCTCAAACGCCGGCGCCGGGCTCTGCGGTGCTGGTCTGGTAGACTTTTTTGTTGCAAAGATCAATTCTGAGAAATTTGTTTTGTGGAGCCTCCATGCAAGAACGCGACTCAACCGGATCTTCAAAGCCAAGCTGGATTCTTGCGTCAATCCTGCTGTTGATTTGCGTTTTTGCCCTCTTCTGGAGACTGGACGCTACGTATCTTTGGCGCGACGAAGCCACAACCGCCAACTGGGCCAGGATCATGGTTCGTAACCATTCCCTCGTCCCGCTGGTTTTCGATGGAAAAACCCTGGTGGCGCAGGGTTTTGACGCTCACGACTTCAATGAGCACCTCACGCCCGGGATGCAGGGCTGGCTGCAATTTTATGTCACTGCAATCTCGTTCCAGCTCTTCGGCGTAAGCACGTTCACCGCCCGCTTGCCCTTCGCCATCGTTGGATTGCTTGCCGCTGGAGTGCTCTGGCTGATCGGGCGGCGGCTCTATCCGCGCGGCAACCTTGCCCTTTTTTTCCCCCTACTCGCAATCAGCTCCATTTGGTTCCTCACCGCCTTCCGCCAGGCGCGCTACTACGGGCTTGTCTTTCTTTTCGGCGCTCTCCTGCTCTATGAATTCCTGCGATATCTTCAAGACCGCGATCTGGTGAACCGCATTTCCTGGTATCTACGCATTTCGGCATGGTCTTCGGGAATTTATCTTTCCAATTACCTCGGCTTTGCCGGAATGTACACGGCCTTGTGCATCTACGTTCTCCTCCTGGCTGATCGAAAACTCTTCTTCCGATGGACAACGATGACCGTGATTTTAGCCGTTCTTTTCGGCGCTGAGTTCTTCGCGTTCCACTTTGATTTCGCGTCCAGTTGGGGCTCCGCGCCACAGCCCTGGGAGAACCCGGACTGGACGCTTTGGGACAAGCTGGTTAGAGCTCGCAACCTGCACTCAGACGAGAATTTTCGCATGCTGCCGCTGCTTTTTCTGATTCCAGGTTTGTTCTATCTCTTCCACCGTAGGCAGCTCGGGAGCGAGGATCAGACCGGCTATTCCGTTCCCTGGTGGACGATCGTTTTGACATTCTCGCTGGCGTTTCTCGCTTTCTTCGCGAAGGGAACGGCCGCTCTCACCTGGCTCAGCATTGCCCTGACGTTCGCGCTCACCGCGGTGGCGTTGAGAGTCTTCTTGTCTCTCCGCCGAAGGGCGGGGGTTTCCTCTCCCGGCGCCAATAGCGGCTCCGCGGTCTGGCTCCTGCCGGTGGTGATCGGAGCTATGGTGGCGTTCGGCCTTGGTGTCGACCACGTCCCTCAAAACTTGTTGCTCTACCTCTTCGCCGAACTGCTAGTGGCTGGGCTGGTGGCCTTCGCGGTGCTTCGGCTTCGTCCCCGTCCCGGGCGTCCCGCGGATCCGCTGGGAGGTCTGGCGCTTCTGGCGATCCTTGTCATCGCTCTCTCCGTCGCGGTCACCATCGTCGTGGGGCTGGATAAGGGCTTGCCGCGCTATTACTACCAGGTGCTCGCCGCCGGCATCGTGCTGGCCGGAATGGTGGTGGCGGAGTTGTTCCGGCGCGGCCAGCGCGGGATCGCCGTCGCTTTCCTTGTCGGATTTGTGGTGTGGCCGAACATCTCCTTCCACGTCCAGTCCAGCTTTGCCATCGTAAGCCGCCAGTTCCTCGCCAACAAAACCATCGACTATCCCGTCGTGGAATTCCTGCGCGAGCACGCCAAACCCGGTGACCGGGTCGTCTTTTTCCGAAACGTCCAAGGCATGATGGTTCACTTCTACCTTCCCGAGCTAGATTGGGTTGGGCAACTCGATGCGAACGACCCCCGGGCCATTCACTTTCGAGACCGCTTGCCCGATACCGCCTACGACACGGTTTCCGATGTCGATTGGTATGTGGTTTGGGATAACTATCAGACAAATCCGAAAGGACTGGACGAAAACTACGAGAAAGTCTGGGACTACACCTACCGCTATATGCTCCCCTGGTGGGATAGCAAGGTGGGGGCAAAAGACGAGAGACGCTGGCGTATCTACCGCCGCAAAACCGCTCCCGGCTCAGCCGCGGTAACAACCGGAGAAGTTCCGCCAGCGGTCTAAAGCGGAAGGATTTGAGGGAGTTGAAACATCTGCACCGCAGTGGACCCGGGGAATCTCTGCGCGCTGCCGGCTGGTTCCATCAGCAATTTGTCGCTATGGCCGCCCCAACGGCGCACGCGTTGCGTGCTCGCCGAATTCAACAGGAACGATGTCCCCCCGTTGCGCGACGCTTCTCCACCTAGCGCAAGCGCATTGGTGATGCTAAGCGCGGTGTTCTCACCGCCGGTGAATTCCTGCAGCCAGAGCCCGCCGGTAACTTGGATCCTGCCGATCACTCCCGCGTGCGCTGGCAGTTGCTCCAGCGCGATGGCCAGGTCGCTCACCGCTCGAAGAGCCCGTTCGAGAGCATCCTGTTTGCCCAAGCCGCCTTCTTCGGTGATGCTGCAAATCAACAGATCGCCCGCATAACGGACTTCCCGGATTCCCTGACGGTCAAGTGCCTGTGCCACCTGATTGCGGCACGCGATCAGAGCCGAATCCAGCCGCGACGAATCCGCATTTTGCGCAAGGCCGTCGAAGCCAGCCATGGAAGATACACGAAACTCAATTGGGTGGGCGGTGTCATGGTGGCCGCGATCGTCGCGTCTTCGTTGAATACGCCCACTCCTAAGCCCCGGTCCGGGCGGCAGAACTCGATGCTCGTGTTACCGCCTGGCGTAATGCGGTGGCCGCTGATTCAGTTCCATTGGCCCGCTGATCTTGGCGCCGTTCAGGTAAGTCCCATTCCGGCTGCCCGCGTCCGTGACGATGGTGTCGTACCCGCGCACTTCCACTGAGGCGTGATGGCGGGAGACTTCCGCGTCCTGGACGACGACTTCGTTGGAAAGGCTGCGCCCAATTTGGCAGATCCTGCCGGATTCCAGGTGGAACTTCTGGTCACCACCGTATTGCAAATACGCTATCGACATTGGCCCTTAAGCGAATTCTACCCGAATTTTGCGAAAAGGAGATAAGAAAGTGAGCCAAATTGCGCGGAAACGACTCAAAACAGTACTTTAATCAGCGTGACCGCGGGCTCCCGCCGCCTGAAATTAGGGTGGTGCGGATGGAGGGACTTGAACCCACACACTCTTTCGAGTACCAGAACCTAAATCTGGCGCGTCTGCCAATTTCGCCACATCCGCCAAGCAATCCTAGAATAGCGCAGGCGGCGCATATCGGGGACCGCGGAACGGCACCCGGAAACCACTCCCCGCCGATGTGCCCCTGGCGTCGGAAATGACCGTAGCCGGGTACAACTCAGAAGGAAAGCCCGGAGTTATACTATGGTGGCGCGAATGATTGTCTTTCAACGCTTCATCCGGCTCTCCACGCAGGGTGACACCGACATCCTGAACATCACCGAAGAAGTGCAGCAGGTCGTTCGTGAGAGCGGGGTCGCAACGGGAGTAGCCACCATATCCGGCAAAGGCTCCACGTTGGGGATCACAACCATCGAGTTTGAACCCGGCACCCTCGCGGACCTCCGCAGGGCTCTCGACCAGCTAGCCCCTCCCAATCAGTTCTACGCCCACAACGCCCGATGGGGCGATGAAAACGGATACGCACACCTGCGTAGTGCGCTTCTGGGAACCTCCCGCAGCTACGCCGTCAGTGAGGGCCTTCTTCGCCTGGGCACCTGGCAACAGATCATCCTTTGCGACTTCGACGATCACCCGCGCGACCGCGAGATCACGGTGACTGTGATTGGCGCGACCGCGCCGGCGGAGTAGGCGCGGATGCACAAGGCCAACCGCGCAGCCTCAGCCCTTGTGTTCGTTCTCAGCGCTCGAGCCTTCGGTGACGCTTTGATCCGTCTGGCCGCTACCCGCTTGTGCCGCACGCAACGGGAAACTACGCGCGAATTGTCGTCAGAAATTCGTCGATAGCGGTTCGCATCGCCGCTGCTTGATCGAGCAATTGGTCAGCCGGTTCCAGCAGTCCCTCGGCACTCTCGCTGGTGTTCGACGCGGCTTGCGTTACCCCTTCGATCCGTTCCGCCATCGCCTGGGTGGAGCCAGCCGCTTCCCGCACACTCCGGTGAATCTCCCCAGTGGCCTCCTGTTGCGAACTCACCGCCAGAGCGATGGTGTGCGCCACATCGTTCACGCTATGAATGGTGCCGCTGATGGTAGCAATGGAATTGGCGGCAAGATTGGCAGCCTGCTGAATGGAACGGATTTCCGACTCAATCTCGCTGGTTGCCGAAGCGGTCTTCTGCGCCAGGTTCTTCACCTCGCTCGCCACCACTGCGAAACCGCGGCCTGCTTCTCCGCTCCGCGCGGCTTCGATCGCGGCGTTCAATGCCAACAGATTCGTTTGCCGCGCGATTTGCGAGATCAGGCGCACCACGCCCCCGATCCGTTGAGAGGTTTCGTTGAGTTCGGCGATCACCGCTTGAATCTGATCGGTCCCCGATGCCGCCCGGCTCGCCGCGCCGGCGGATTCTTTGGCCTCCAATTGGATCTTCTGGAATGCCCCGGCAAGGGCATCCGCCGCCTCCGAAGCGCTCACAACACTTGCTGTCGTGCGTACGCTGGCCGCCGCCACCGCCTTGATGTCTCCGGTGGTTCCCGTAGCCAGGCCCGACAAATCCCGGGCCGTTCGCAGGATCCTCTCCGCGTTATTCTTCACCGCCTCTGAGACCGCGCGCATCCGCTTCTCAAGGGGGGCGGCGATTTCTTTCTGGGCCTGCTCGGCGCGAACGATGATTCGGCCTATAATAAGGGGTTAGGCGCTGTTGTATCGTGAGAATAAATTAGGAGGACGATGAGTCGAGAGGATTGCATCGAAGTAACCGGGACGGTTCTCGAGAAGTTTCCGAGCGGATTGTTCAGCGTGCAGTTGGATCAGGATGAGGAGCGGGTGATCCTCGCGCATCTTGCCGGGAAGTTGAGGAGACACCGAATCCGCGTGCTTGCGGGCGATCGTGTGACTCTGGAGATGTCCCCCTACGATCTCACCAAAGGGCGCATTACCTACCGTCATAAGTAGCGCCGGGCCGCCCAGGCCCTCCAGAAGCGATCGCGGCGCCAAGTCCCCGCAACGCAGTTTTCTCTTGCATTGCCCGCGATTCCTTGCCAAATTGGGGGAGCTTTGGCTATCCGTATACTGGTGATTCTGGGCACCCGCCCGGAAGCGATAAAGCTTTGTCCCCTGGTTCTTTCCCTCCGGGAATGGCCTTCCCGTTTTCAAGTTCACGTCTGCTCAACGGGCCAGCATCGCCACCTGCTGGAGGCGGTTTGGCAATGCTTCGGCGTCCGGCCGGATTCCAGCCTCGACGGTGTGCCCGCCGGGCAATCGCTTTCAGAAAGTTCGGCCCGGATTCTTGCCGCGCTCCCCGCCGTCTTCGCTTCGTTCCAGCCCGATCTTGCCGTGGTCCAGGGCGATACCACCAGCACCCTTTGCGGCGCGCTCGCGGCATTCTATCAGCGGGTACCCGTGGCCCACGTCGAAGCGGGCCTGCGTAGCGGCGATTTTGCCGCTCCTTTCCCGGAGGAGATGAACCGCATCCTCGTGGGCAGGATGGCGCTTCTGCATTTTGCCGCTACCGCCGGCGCGGCGGAAAACCTCCGTTCCGAAGCCGTCGCCGAAGAGCGTATCCACGTCACGGGGAATACCGGCATCGACGCCCTGCGGCTTGTCTGTCAATTGCTGGAAAAAAAGGCCATCCCGGTTCCAATCGCGTTCCCGCAAAAGACCCGCCCGCGCGTCGTGGCTACCATGCACCGGCGGGAAGCCCTTGAACGGGGAATGCCGTTGATATGCGAGGCGCTCAATCGGCTCGTCGACGACAACGATCTGGAGGTCGTATTCCCCGTCCATGCCAACCCCAGGGTGAGGGAGTTGGTAGCGCGTGAACTCCGGCCCCACCCGCGGATCCAGATCTGCGAACCTCTGGACTACGTGTCCTTTGTGGCGCTCATGCGAAGCGCCGACCTCGCCGTCACCGATTCCGGCGGCATCCAGGAAGAAGCTCCCTATCTGGGAGTGCCTGTCGTCGTTTTGCGGCAGAAGACGGAGCGTCCGGAGGGCTTGCAGGCGGGGCTTGCCGTGCTTGCCGGATACGATCCCGTTTCGATTTGCTCGGCCAGCCGGGCCGCTCTTTTTTCGGGCGATTTTGCCAGGCGGGTGAAAGCCGGTCACGAAATTTATGGCGATGGCCAGGCGGCCGGGCGCATTCGCTCTGTAATTGCTTCATATTTCAACAGATAAAGTTGTCGGAAATCTGAGAAACCCTCCGTTTCCAGGGGGGAATAGGCCCGCTTTCCCATCGATTTTTGCCCCTCCATCCGGATAATCCGTCGACGGGGGAACTAATGAGTAAATCATTGTCGGTGGTCACCAATGACCGCACCAAACTACGGCAGACCGATCCGATTGACATCGGCGCCTTCCTGCAGACCCGAATCATCGGGCAGGACGAAGCACTTTGGGAAATCATCCCTTACCTCGAGATGTATCAGGCCAATCTCAATCCAGTGGGCCGGCCGGCCGGAGTGTTCCTGCTGCTAGGACCCACCGGAACCGGCAAGACCCGCACCGCCGAGGTCGTTGCGGAGGCCCTCCATGGCAACGACAGGCACTTGCTGCGCGTTGACTGCGGGGAATATCAGATGGAGCACGAAGTAGCGAAACTGGTGGGAGCCCCTCCAGGCTATCTGGGGCACAAGGAGACGCAAGCCGTGCTCTCTCAACAGCGCCTCGACGCCGTTACCAGCGAATTGTCGCGGCTTTCCGTGGTTCTCTTTGACGAGATTGAGAAGGCGGCCCCTTCCATGCAACGCATTCTCCTCGGCATCCTGGACAAGGCGTTTCTTCGAACAGGCGACGAACGAACACTGTCGAACTTTTGAAGACTCCATCAAGTCCTTTACCATTAGTCGAATCTCCAGGGCGCCAAGGAAATGGCAGACGCAGACCCGCCCGGATAACCGCACTTGCTTCCACGCACGGGAGCGGTGAAGGAGGAGCCGTGCCGCCGGCAATATGCCGCGTGCCGTGCGGAAGCGCTTTTCTCCCGAGTTCCTCAACCGCATTGACGCCAAGGTAACGTATCAGCCCCTTTCGCGGGACGCAATGACGGTGATCCTGGAGCAGCAGTTGGCGGCCCTTCAGCAGTTGGTCGATATCCGGCTGGGGTTGCGGACGGTGCTGCTGCGCTACACGCCGGAGTGCCGGGAGTTTCTGTTGGGGGAGGGCGTCACTGCCGAATACGGCGCACGGGAACTGAAGCGGACGGTGCAGCGCTGGGTGCTGCAACCGCTCGCCTCGCTGGTGGTGCAGGGCAAGCTCCCCGCCGGGAGGAGGGTGGAGGTGGGCTTCAACTCCCAGGAGCCGGGCACCACTTTCAAGCTGTTGCGCTAACCGGCGCTCATCCGCACCGGGGCGGCCGGCCATTGCCTGCCCGCCGCCCCGTGAGTTTCGCTTAAACCGCCACCAGATTATTGCTAGGCTTTCTAAGGGAGCCCGCCCACGCTGGCTGCGGATCAAGGTGCAGTTGTGTCCGGCATACTCAGCATCGTTTCCACGCCGATTGGCAACCTGGAAGACATTACCCTCCGCGCCATCCGCGTGCTGCGGGAATCGACGCTCGTAGCCTGCGAAGACACCCGGCATACCCGCAAACTCCTTGCCCACCTTGGCATCGCCACCCGCACGGTGAGCTACCACGAACACAACGAGGCCACGCGCGCCGCGGAACTGGTGGAAGCGGTGCGCCGGGGAGAACGGGTAGCGCTGGTGACCGATGCCGGTACGCCGCTGCTCTCCGACCCTGGCTATCGCGTGCTCCGCGCCGCCCTTGACGCAGGCCTGCCCATCGAGGTCGTTCCCGGCCCATCGGCGCTCCTCACCGCCCTCACTGGCAGCGGTTTAGGGGGAGCTGACTTCTACTTTGCGGGCTTCCTCCCCCCCAAACGCGCGCAACGAAGCAAAGCTCTCGCCGCCATGCGAGACCTCAACGCCGCAATTGTCCTCTACGAAGCGCCCCACCGCGTTGTCGAAAGTCTCGAAGAAATCGCCACAGCCTTGCCCGGCAGAGAGCTATGCGCGGCCAGGGAACTCACCAAGCTTCACGAGGAATGGCTTCGCGGCACTCCCGCCGATTTGGCTTCCCAATTGCGAGCCCGGGAATCGGTGAAAGGCGAATTCACCCTTGTGCTCGGCAGGCCTCAACAAGCAGCGGGAGAGCAAGACGGCCAGCCCATCCCCTTGGCCATCGCCGCCGCCATTGCCGCCGGAGTGGACCGGATGGCTGCGATTAAGGACGTGGCCCGCGCCCGGGGCCTGTCGAAACGCGAAGTCTACCGCCTGCTCGAAGAGGCTCGGGAACAAGCTCCGCCATCGGACTCCGGGCGCTAAGGGAAAGCCAAGGTCTATTGGCCCTGCGGCGTGCCCACCCGCGCCCCAATCATCTCGCCTGAGAGCACCAGTTCCACCCTGCGGTTCAGCTCCCGCCCATCGCGAGAGTTGTTCGCCGCCAGGGGGCGGGTTTCTCCGTAGCCCACAGAGGTGATATTCGAC
Source organism: Bryobacterales bacterium (assembly GCA_034522975.1). Taxonomy (GTDB): domain Bacteria; phylum Acidobacteriota; class Terriglobia; order Bryobacterales; family Bryobacteraceae; genus JACTMJ01. The sequence goes on along the minus strand of JAXHKT010000051.1, from coordinate 49,121 downwards.
GCCGGCATCCCTTGCTCCACCAGGAAGTTGCCTACCGCCGCCGCCCGCTTCTCGGAGAGCTCCTGGTTCTTGCCCGCGTCGCCGGTATTGTCGGTGTGGCCCTCCACCTGCACCACGATGCCCGGTGCCCACGAAAGGATGCCCGCGATGCGCGCCAACAGCACCTTTGTCTCCGTCTTCAACGTAAACTTCCCGGGGTCGAACAGGATGTCGGAGAGCTTCACCACCAGTCCGCGTTCCGTGTCTTCGGTGGCCAGAACCTGGTTGAGCCGTTCCACCAGAAGGTCTCGTAACTGGCGCTGTTCCTGCACCAGTTTCTGTGCCACTTGGCGAGCCTCAATGGCTTCCTGCTGAGCGCGGCGCCGCTCGTCCACGGCGATTCGCATTTCGTCTTCCGCCTTCAGCCTTTTCTGCTCGGCCTCCCGCGTGGCTTTTTCGGCGGAGGCCTGCTGGCTGAGCGCCTGCTGCATTCGCCGCTCGGCATCCTCGGCGGTGGCTGTGGCGCGGCGCACCCGATCGTCGGCTGCCCGGCTGATCAGTTCGCTGCGCACCTTCTCCTGCCGCTCCAGAGACATCCGGATGGCGTCGCCCATCACCTGGACCGCTTCCCGCGCGCTCGCCGTGGCGCCCTTGGCATCGCCGCCATAGTGCAGTTCTTCCGCCTTGGCCAGCAGCGACTGGCCAGACTTGTAGCCCTCTGGCACAAAGCGATCCGTCGACGTTCGCTTCCCCACAAGCAGGGCATTTCGCGCCTGATAGACATCCAGCGGGACCCCCGCCTCAAAGGTAAACGGCTTCACCTCTCCCAGTTCGGCGCCCACCTTGTACTGTCCACGCGGCATGAATCGGGTATCCACCGACGCCAAAGTAGGGCTGCGCTTCTCACCGGGCGACGCGACGTTTTCAAGCACCACGGTATCTCCCGGTGTGGTGGTTGCAAAAAACGGCTCGGCGGTCACGATCAGGCCAAAACTCTGCAGGTCCGTTTGCGTGCGCAGCCGCCCCTCTCCGCGTTCCAGGCTCAGTTCCCCAAGATTGGTTCCCAGGCCGGCGGGAGAGATCGCCCACACGACATAGGTCAAAAACTCAGGGCCGATCGATTGCGGCGCGGGCAGCCCCTTCACCCGCAGATCGATCTCGTTGTAGCTCACCCGGCTCCGGATCCGTAATTCCCCGCTAGCGCCACGGGCCAGGTCGGAGCCCTGCATGTCGAGCTGAAAGGTCCCCTCCGCCGTGGTGTAGCTGAACACCCGAACGGGTGCTACGGAAGGCCGCAACTCGTAAAGAACCTGCAGTTGCGCCTGCATCTCTTCCGCTGTTTCCTGCGCCGCGGCGGGAAACATGCCAAGCCCAACAAGGCAGATCGCAACGCACGCGATACTCTCACGAACTAATTCCAGAATGCGCATTCCTATAGACAACCCATCTTGAGGTCTCTCCATATTCTATCGGTATAACGGGTGAACTCGATCTCGCCCGTTCTCACTTCGCCGGCGGGCGAGTGCTGCCGTTGCTGCACAAAAACGATGAACGGGGGATAATGAAGGAAGGAAATCCCTGCAGCCATCCCAGTCGCGGACCGGGCGGTGAGTGCGTGAGTTCGCGATGTTTGAGAAGCTTCTACGGCTGCGCACCAAACCAAGATCCATGAATGAACCGAACGACGTCACCAATCCTGTGAATCCGCCGGTCGCCGACGGCGAAGCTTTGCGCGAGCCGGAAGAAAGCACCGGTACCGCCAATGAGCTCGCCCAGTTGATGAGCGAACGCGAACGGCTGGAGTTCGAGAATGCGGATTTGCGAGACCAAACCCTCCGTTTGCGCGCCGAATTCGACAACTTCCGGCGCCGGGTGGCCCGGGAAAAAGAGGAGATCCTGGACCACGCGAACATGGAAAGCGCCCGTGCGTTGCTGGCCATTGTGGACGATTTCGAGCGGGCGCTCGCTGTCGAGTCTTCCGATGCGAACTATGCCAAGGGCATGGAGTTGATCTACGGGCGTTTCAGCGAAACACTCAAGAAGCTGGGCGTCGAGCCCATGGAGGCGAAAGGACATCTGTTTGATCCCAACCTCCACCACGCCATCGACATGGTTAAGACGGACGAAGCGCCAGACCACACGATTCTGCAGGTCTTCCAAAACGGGTATCTCTTCAAAGGGAAACTGCTGCGGCCCGCGATTGTGAAGGTTGCGGTGTCGCCGGACGGGGATTCCGCCGAGCGGCCGGGGCCGGCCCGAGAGATCAATTGAGCGCCGCCGAGAGGCCTGGAAGCATCGAAACAAGCTGAGTTCTGGAGAAAGTGGAGACGAGAGGCGGCATGGTGTCGAATCGCGATTACTACGAGATTCTGGGCGTTTCAAAAAGCGCCAGCGAGCAGGAGTTGAAAGTCGCTTACCGGAAGCTGGCGATGCAATATCACCCGGACCGGAATCCGGGCGACCACACCGCGGAAGAGAAGTTCAAGGCGGCCGCCCAGGCCTATAGCGTGCTCAGCGATCCTCAAAAGAAAGCTGCCTACGACCGTTACGGCCATGCCGGCGTCTCCAGCGCTTCCAGCGGACCTCAGGATTTTGACCCCACGATCTTCGCAGATTTCAGCGACATTTTCGGCGATTTCTTCGGCTTCGGAGACCTCTTCGGGGGCAGCGGCAAGCGGCGCAATCGTCCCGTGCGCGGCGAAGACCTGCGATACGACCTGGAGATCGGCTTCGAGGAAGCCGTTTTCGGCACCGCCGTGGAGATTGCAGTGCCCCGGCATGAAAGCTGCGAGAGCTGCAAGGGCACCGGAGCAGCCTCGGCGAACGGCATTACCACCTGCGGCACCTGCCGGGGAACCGGTTCGCAGACCATCCAGCAGGGTTTCATCACCTTACGCCGGCCCTGTGCCCAATGTGGCGGCTCCGGGCAGATTCTGCGCGACCCCTGTAAAACCTGCAATGGCCGCCGTATTATCCGCAAGGAGCGCACGCTGAAGGTGAATATCCCGGCGGGCGTCGATGACGATACCCGGCTTCGCTTGCAGGCCGAAGGAGAAGCGGGCATGAACGGCGGCCCCTCCGGCGATCTCTACGTGGTCTTGCGCGTGGCGGAGCACCAACTCTTCGAGCGGGAAGGCCAGGATCTTCGCGTGCATGTGCCCATCAACGTCGCCCACGCCGTGCTTGGCGGCGAGATCGCCGTGCCGACTCTCGAAGGGGAGGAAAAGGTGAAAGTGCCCGAAGGCACCCAGCCCGGCACGCAGTTCCGCATCAAGAACAAGGGCGTCCCCTTCCTCAACGGCGGCGGGCGCGGCAACCTCTACGTTCACCTGGATGTGCATATTCCGGAGAAGCTGAACCGGGATCAACGGAAGCTATTTGAACAGCTTCGCGACGTTCTTCCCGCCGCCGATACCCCCAAGGAAAAGGGCATTTTTGAACGGGTGAAGGATTACTTCCTCTAGGGGGCAAGAGCGCCTCGCCCCATCGCTTCTAGGGAATGTATTGCTCCATCCGCAGGCCTGAGAAAATCATCACCCCGCCCAGCGCTACCAGCAGGTAGGGACGCAGCCGGAACGGACGGAAGCCACGGCGAAACTGCGCGCCGCCCCAAAGCAGGAGAATCGCTCCGATACCGATATAGAGAACGCCCACGGGCCAATTCCTCCCATTGCGGATCTCACCATCATAACGCCCACGGTTGCGATTTCACGGCAGCTTCCCGCTGCGATAGTATGAGGGGCGTGCGGCCCCTTTTCGGGCGCAACCCCGAAGGAGGATTGCGGGATGAATCGACGTCAGTTTCTGGCAGCCACCGGCGGAAGTGTTCTTGGTTCTTTCGCCGGGCGAAGCGTCTTTGCGCAGACGATTCCCCAGCGCCCCAATATCGTCCTCATCCTCGCCGACGATCTCGGCTATGGCGATCTCGGTTGCTATGGCCAGAAGCAGTTTGCCACCCCCAACATCGACCGCCTGGCCAGCGAGGGCATTCGCTTCACCCAGGCCTACGCCGGTTCCACCGTCTGCTCTCCCTCCCGTTGCGCTCTGATGACCGGCAAACACACCGGCCATTGCAGCTACCGGGGTAACATGGCGGGCGAGCCCGGCATTCCGGATTCCGACCTCACGATGGCTGAAGTTCTCAAGAGTGCCGACTATGCCACGGGCATTTTCGGCAAATGGGGCTTGGGCAACGTGGGCACCCCGGGCTACCCCACCCGTCAGGGCTTTGACCGCTGGTACGGCTTCCTCAGCCAGGGCCATGCGCACATGTATTACCCGCAACACCTGATGTCGGATAACGAAGCGGATGGCATCCGCGAAAACACCGTCTACGGCGAGAAGAAGCCCAGCGGCTACGCGCCGGATCTCATCCAGAAGCAGGCCCTAGCCTGGCTCGACGCGCAGAGCGCCACGAAGCCGTTCTTTCTTTACCTTCCCTACACGCTTCCCCACGCGAACAACGAGAAAGGCCGCGACACCGGCGATGGCATGGAAGCGCCCTCCAGCCACCCCTACAGCGACAAGCCCTGGCCCGCGCCCATGCGCGGCTTCGCCGGCATGATGCACCATCTTGATGTTCTGGTGGGCCAGGTGCTGGAGCGCCTTCAGAAACAGGGCATCGAAAAGAATACTTTGGTGATCTTTTCGAGCGACAACGGACCCCACCGCGAAGGTGGCTATCAGCCCGAGTTCTTCAACAGCAGCGGTCCCCTGCGGGGCATCAAGCGGGACCTCACCGAAGGCGGCATTCGCGTTCCCTTCATCGCGCGCATGCCCGGCAACATCCCCGCCGGCCAAACGAGCGATCAGGTGCTGGCCTTTTGGGATCTTCTCCCCACTTTTGCCGCGCTGGCCAACACCAAAGCCCCCGCCGGCATCGACGGCGAATCGATGCTCCGGCCCATTCTGGGCAAAGGAGAGGTCCCCCGCAAGCCGCTCTATTGGGAGTTCCACGAAGGCGGCTTCAAGCAGGCCATCCGCGATGGCAACTGGAAAGCCATTCGCAAAGGGCTTTCCGGCAAAACGGAACTCTATGACCTGGCCGCAGACATCCATGAAGACCGCGACTTGGCCGCGTCGCACCCGGAGATCGTTCGCCGCATGGAGACGCTCTTCCGCCAGATGCGCACGGATTCGCCCCGCTTCCCGGTCAAGAGCTAGTTTTCCGGCGCCAGCAGGCGCTGCCGTATTCGTGCGCCGGAAAGCTCCGATAGCGGCACCGCGCCCTCGGATGCCCAACCCTTGCCTCGAATTTCTGAAAAACCTTGGAACCGCACGGCGTTTCCTCCGTAATACCTAGGCAGAACGTGCGTCTGGATGAAAAAGCGCTCTCCGCGCTTGAGCGGGATTCAAATCGGCGAAGCTGGCTATCTTGCAAACACGTCCCAAGCAACGTGCATCGACAGCATCCTTCGTGGGGCAGTCGATCTTCTTTCTGGCGCTTCTGGCCGCCTACCTGCTGGGAATGGCCAGCATTCCCACCCCCATGCCCAACCGTGCCCAAGCACCGCTCCCCGCGGAACAGAAGATTTCCGTAGAAAGCTCCGGCGCCGCCGGCGCGCCCCGAAGTTCTGGTGCCTCCGTCCGTGGCGTGCTGCGGCAGCTTCCTGTTCAATAGCGAAGCGCGGCTTCCCGGATCGGCGCGAAAGCCGATCTTTGCGTCTGAATTCGCGGAATCCTCCCGTCCAGGAGTTATATAATGGCCACGACCCATGCGTTTCCCCAGTTGGCCCATGGGTGACCCGGAGGAACTCTGCCCATGCTACGCATTCTCTTCAACCGATGTGCTTTGATCGCAATGGCCGCCCTTGTGGCCGTCTCCTGGCTGGGAGCGCAGCCAAAAGCCCCTGCCGGCTATGTCGCCCTCTTCAACGGCAAAGACATCAGGAACTTCGACATTCGCAGCGGGCACGCCAAGTACCATGTCGAGAATTTCGAACTCGTCGGCACCACCGTCGACGGTAGCCCGAACACCTTTCTGACGCCAAAGAAAGAGTATGGCGACTTTGTCTTGGAATACGAAGTGAAGGTCGATCCCCGCCTCAATTCGGGCGTGCAGGTGCGCAGCCACGAGTATCCCGCCGAGACCAGTGCCACCATCTGGAACGGCAAGGAGTTCGTCGATCGCAAGTTTCCCAAGGGCCGCTTCTACGGGTATCAGGTGAAGACTTTGCAACGCGAACCACCAGGGCAACTACGAGGATGTACGACGAAGCTCACCGGCTGGCTGTTTGAGCCCACCGCAGAGAACAATCCCGCGTGCGCCAAGGCGTTTCGCGACAACGAGTGGAATCACTACAAAGTGATCGCCGAGGGCGCGCGCATCCAGACCTTTGTGAACGGCGCCAAGTGTACCGACCTCATCGATCCCATGGATCTTCACCAGCTACATCGGCTTTCAGGTTCACCAGTTCAAAGGCGATTCGCCGGCCGAAGTCCGGTGGCGGAACATCTATCTCAAAGACAACGGCAAGCACGTCTGGAAGCCGGTCTTCGACGGCAAGACCACCAAGGGCTGGACCTATCGCGGCGGCTCCAAGTTCACCATCGCCAACGGCGTCATCCACGGCAAGAGCGACCCAGCCGACCCCACCGTGGGCGTGTTGATCTACGACACCCCCCACAAAGACATCGTTTCCCGCTTGCAGTTCAAGATCGACTCCGGCAACAGCGGCTACTTCTTCCGCGCCAAGAAGGACAATCTCTGGGGCTATGAGGCCGAAATCGACGCCACCAAGGGCTCCGGCGGCCTCTACGAAGTGGGCGGCCGCAAGTGGGTGACCGGCCCTGAGGACAATGCGCTGGTGAAGAAGAACGATTGGAGCGATCTGGCGGTGGCGGCCATCGGCGATCGCGTGGTGATCCACTTGAACGGACGCAAGACCATCGATCTCCCCAACGACCCCGGCGTCACCGCCGAAGGCCACCTCGCCGTGCAGGCGCATGGCAGAATGGAAACCAGCGTCTGGTTCCGCAACATCGAAGTAGCAGAAAAGGCGAAGTAGTCTTCGTTTGCGCGGGCGCGGCGTTCGACAGTTGCTATGACTGAGTTCTCGTATCCGCTGAAGGTGTATCTGCTCATCGGTCTGTTCGGCCTGATGACGCTGGCGTTTTCCGCGAACAGGCTCGCTGAAGCGCAAGCCTATCGGGACGACTATCCCTTCCGTACGCAGTATGCCCGGCTGGCTAGGGCGAAGGCGATGCTATCCGGAGAGCGGATCGCGGCTATCCGCGAACATCATCGGCCGGCGAAAGTTACGCCCGGCTCTACTTCCCCACGCAGTACGTGATGGCGCCCACGCTTCTGGTTCCTCTCGAGGATGCGCCCGCGGTGGAATTCGTGCTCGGAAATTTCACCCGCCAGGATGACTACGCCGCGCGGGGCAAGGAACTCGGTCTGGAGGTGGTGCAGGAGTTCCCCATGGGCGTCGTCCTCTACCGGCGGCAAAAAGGCTCCCCCCCTCCTGCCCCCAACGCTCCGCTTCGGGACGAGGCCAGATAGCGCCATGTCCTTCATTCCCGTTTTGCTGGCGTTCCTTGTGGGCTTCCTGCCGCTTTGGCTGCTGCTTGGCCGCGACAATACCGGGCCGCTTGGCGCTCCCCAGCCCGGCATCCTGCTGAGAGTTCCGTTGATCGCCAGCCTGGCTTTTCCTCTCGGCGCCGGGCTGATCGGCCTCGCCAATTTCGTAATGCTGGCGGGGGGCCTGGAGCAGCCCTGGTTTGTCTACCTAGTGGTCGCCGGCCTCGCGGGAGCCACCTCGCTGCTGCGTGCAAGAGCCCCGGAATCACTTGGAGAAATCGCCGAAACCGGCGCGCGCCCGCCAGAATCGGCAAGCTTCCCCGGCACTTGGATGCTCGCGTTGACGGCCGCCGCTGCCGTGGCCGCGGTTCTGTTCGCAATCGGCGGCATCGTCGCCGAATCCCCGCACGGCGCATGGGATTCCTGGGCCATCTGGAGCCTGCGCGGCAAGTTCTTTGCCGGAGGTGTGGAGTTCTGGCGCAATGCCGTCGACGCGCTGGGTCCGCGTGGCTGGCGATACCGGTGATGCTTTCCTCCTACCTGGGATGGAGTTGGCGGATAGTGGGAAGCGATTCCGTGGCCGTGCCGCAGGCCACCGCCATCGCCTATCTGCTTTCCCTGGTGGGCATCGTCTCGGCGGGAGTGGCTCGGCTTCGCCGCGGCAGCCTGGGCCTGATGGCGATTCCCGTGTTGCTCTCCCCCGTCGTCATGGTCACCGTGCCCGCGTCCCTTTACGCGGATCTGCCGATGGGCGCCACCAGTGCGGCCGCCGCCATCCTGCTGCTGTTGGGCATCGCGTCCAGCACTTCCACCCGCTTCTTCGCGCTGGCTGGCGTCTTTGCCTCTCTCTGCATCTGGACGAAGGAAGAAGGCTTGCTCCACGTTGCTGTATTCATTCTTGCCGCACTCGCAGCCGCCTGGCTCACCCGCGCGGAGTCGGCGCGCTGGCCGTTCCGCGCAGCGCCATTCCTGGCCGCCACGCTCCCGGCCGCCCTTCTCTACGCCTGGCTCCGGCTCAGCGTCATCCCGTCTGGCGCCACCCGTTTTGCCGCTGACGGCGAGCAGCGGCGCCAGGTGGCGGGTTGTTCGCGCGCGCCCTCGATCTCAGCCGCTACGGGGAGGTTGCCGGACAACTCTGGAGTACGCTGGCGACATTGGGCGGCCCGCTCACTCACCCCTTCCTGTTTCTTCTGTTCGCTGCCCTCCTGCTCGGAACGCAACGCCACCGATGGCGAAGCCATGTGACGTTGGTCGCGGCCGCGATGCTGCTTTTGCTTTGGGGCGGGTATCTGGCGTCGTTCCTCCTCATGGGCGCCCGCCCGGGTCCCACTCTCGCCGCGTCTCTGCGCTCGCCTTCATCCACGCCCTGGCCGTTGCTCGTCGTCGGTCTCTTCCTGCGCGCTCCCGAGGATTTGGCGGTAGCGGCGCGGACGAAGCCCAGCCGCAGCGAACGCAAGCAGGCAAAACCAATGGCTCGCAAGAACCGCGAACGGAAAGGAGATTCCTGATGCCTGCACTTCGTCATCCCGCCGCCCGCCTATCCCGCCGCCAATGCTGCCTTGTCTCGCTGGGCGCTTTACCCGCCCTGCTGCCCGCTCGGCAATCCGCCTCGCCGCCCGGCATTTTTCTGGAAGGCGGCACCATCATCGTGGTGGCCTGCTCGGCGGAGCGCGTCATCGTCGCCGCCGACGGCAAGGCCAGCTTCCGCATGGATGGGTTTCAGGATGAGGTCTGCAAGCTTGCCACACCCGCAAACAAGGTGCTTTTCGCGGCCTCGGGGCTGGTAGGCGTGGGCGAGTGGCATGCCGCCGACGAAGCCAGAACCGTCGCCGCGCGCATCGTGGGAGACAACCCCTATCTCAGCGGAAGCACCCTTCAAAGTATCGCCGAAGCCTGGGCCAGGGCGATGGTGGCAAAGATCCGGACGCTGCCCGCCTCCGTCTTCGCAGGCCCCAGCATCGAAGCCCAAACCTCCGCCCTCTTCGCCGGGCTCGACCGCGCGGACCAAGTGAATCTGGTTCGCGCCACCGTTGAGCCCATTGCCGCCTCCCGCGGCCGGATGGATGCCCGCACCAACGTCATTCCGCTCGCCAACCCCGGCGCCAATACCCGCTATCTCGCCTTCGGCATGCCCGCCATCGCGCAGGAATTCCTGGAAGGCAAAACCCCGCGAGCGAAGGCGGAAATCGCGCAATGGGGTAACTATTTCGCCAACTCCGCGGATCGCGCCGAAGACATTGCCATTCGCCTCGTCGAACTCACCTGCTATTTCGAGGAACGCAAAGATCTCGTCGGTGGCGCCACCGCCGCCATCCGCATGGACGGCAAGAATGGCGTGCGCTGGCTCCGGCGCCCCCCCACCTGTTTGCGCTAACGCCGCTACTGGCGGTCTGGGGCAATGCCCAACTCGGCCAGCAGTTCGCTCGCCTGGTCCACTTGGGATAGCGTCCAGAGCAGGTAGCGGGTGTCCACGCTCACATTGCGGGCAATCGCCGGGTTGTAGCCAAAGTCGTTCGCCACATTCTCCCAGACGCGGTCGAAGTTCAGCCCCACCAGCTCTCCATATCCATTCACCACGGGGCTCCCGCTGTTCCCGCCAGTGGTGTCCCCGGTAGCTAGGAAGTTGACTGCAACATCCTTCAGCACGGCATCGCGCCATCGGGCGTTTGCCGCCTCTGGAGCGGGGCCTTGTGCCCGCGCGGCAGCCTGCCGCACGCGTTCTGGAGCATCGAAGGGCTCTTCGCCGGTGTGCTTTTCAATCACGCCAGCCAGCGTCGTGAATGGCAGATACCATACGGCATCGCGCGGGGAGTAGCCTTTCACATGCGCGAAGCTCACCCGCAGCGTGCTGTTCGCGTCGGGCGCGATCGGCTTGCCCGCATGGGCCATCACGGCCCTCCTCCAGGCAGGGCGCAAGCGGCTCACCGCCCCCTTCCATCGCTCGTCCGCCTCTCGCATCGCGGAAAGCTGCTCTTCCAGCGCGAAGCCCAGCTCGAGAAGCGGGTCCTGCCGTTCACGCAACTGCCCCGGGCTTTCCTTCGCCATCTTCTGGCGCTCTACCAGATCCAGCACGCGCGATCGCGAATAGAGCTCGTCGATCGCCTTCAGCACCGCGGCATCGGAAGCCCCTGCGGGCCAGATCGCGTCGAACGCCGCAATCCGCTGCCCGGCTGGCAGCGCCATCGCCCTCCTCGCCAGTGTCAGCATCATCTGCCTGTCCGCAGCGGCGAAGTAGCTCTTTTGCTGCCGCTCCAGATTCGCCCTCAGCCTGGCGAGGTTCCGCTCCATGTAGGCTTCGTCCCGCTCCAGATCGGGCTTGCGCGATTCGTTTGCCAGCCTCACCAGAGTTGTGGCGAAGGAAAGCGCCTTCGGCCCGGCGGAGAGGTTCGATAAAAGAAAGTCACGCTCCCAGGTGGTCAGTTGCTCCTCGAAGTGCCGCAGCAATTCGGCGCGAGCTTCCACCGCCGCCCCCCATTGCGGTTTGCCTGCCGCCCATTCCATCACCTGCCGTTCCGCCTGCTGCTGCTTCTCCAGCAGGTCGCCGCGCCGGAAGCCGTCGATCTGTCCTTGCGCGTTCTTAAAGCGGTTCAACAGCGATTTCAGATCTGCCGCAACCGCGATTCTCCCCTCCTCGCTCTCAGCGGAGATCGCTTGCAGAACTTGAATCCACTCCCCATAGAGATCCACCCGGCGGTCAAAAAACAGATCGCGGCGCTCGCGCATCTCCTCCGCCAAAAGGCTGCGATAAGTGGTGCCAGGGTAACCCAGCACCATCGCGAAGTCGCCATCGCGAAGGGGCCGCTGCGAGATCCGCAAATAGCGAGAGGGCCGATACGGCTGGTTCTGCGGGCTATAGTCCGCCGGTTCGCCTTGCGGGCTCACGTAAGCGCGGGCAATCCCGAAATCGCCCGTATGTCGCGGCCACATCCAGTTGTCGGTCTCCCCGCCATATTCGCCGATCGCCCTGGGCGGCGCATACACCAATCGCACATCCCGCAGCTCCATCATTTCCTGCAGAATGTATTGCACTCCTCCATCGAACTGGGCCACCTGGCAGCGCCGCGCCGGGCGTGCCTCGCAAGCCGCCGTCAGCTCCTTTGACTTGCGGGAGATCGCCTTTTGCCGGGCACCATCGCCCTGCGCGCCCGCCGCCGCCTCCTCAATCTCCCGCGTCTACATCCCGAAACGATTTCGGCACGGTCACCCGGGTAAATTGTACCCGGCAGTTCGGCACTCCGCTGCCGTGCCAGAAACCCCTTCGTGATGATGTCGTTCTCCCTCGTGCTGTGCTCCTGCAGAATCCCAAAGATGCAGTGGTGATTGGTCGCGATTAACCCCGTCTCGCTCACAAAGCCCGCGGAACACCCGCCAATACTTACCGCCGCGCTCAGCAATCCTGCGCCGCTGCCCGGGTCCCAAAGCTCCCTCGCCGGGATCCGCAGCCCCAGCCCCGCCAAGTAGGCCGCGTCGATTTCAGTCACCTGCGCCGGTGTCCACTTGCCCTCTTCCGCGGGAAGCAGGGCAGCCAAAACAAGCGCCGTCAGCACCAGCACGGGGTTCCGCATCCTTCCAGCATAGCGCCGCCTCGCAAGGCGATTGGATTGACGGCGGGCCGCCCGGTCGCCGACACTCTTACACATGCGTATCTGGTTGGCGTTGCTTGCATTCACCCTCTTTGCTCCCGCCCAGGCAATGGACTGGGCTGCGGCGGATGCCGAAACTCTGAAGCACTTTCAGGCGCTGGTGCGAATGGATACCAGCGATCCCCCCGGCAACGAAGTGCCCGCCGTGGAGTATCTGAAGCAGGTCCTCGAAGCGGAGGGCTTTGAGGTGAAGGTATTCACCAAGTGGCCAAGGCGTCCAAACCTGGTGGTGCGTCTGAAAGGGAGCGGTAAGAAGCGGCCCGTGCTCATGATGGCCCACACCGACACCGTCAACGTGGATCCCAAAAAGTGGGTGAACCATGGCCCCTTCTCTGCCGATCTGGCTGGCGGGCACATCTACGGGCGCGGGACGGTGGACGACAAAGATAACCTCACTGCCTCGCTCATGGCAATGCTGCTCTTGAAGCGTAGCGGCGTCAAGCTGGACCGCGACGTGATCTTCCTGGCCGAATCGGGCGAGGAAGGCAACACCAGGGTGGGCATCAAGTTCATGGTGGAAGAGCACTGGCCGGAAATTGAGGCCGAGTTCTGCCTGGCCGAGGGCGGCGTCGTATCCCTGCAAGGCGGCCGCCTGGTGAGCATGAACGTAGCCACTGCGGAGAAGGTGCCCACGCGCACCATTCTCAAGGCGCTCGGCACCGCGGGGCATGGCAGCGTGCCACTCGCCGATAACGCCATCGCCAGACTGAGCGCGGCTGTAGCCAAGGCGGCGGCCTGGCGAACCCCCATGAAATTGAACGACACCACCCGCGCCTACTTTGAGCGTTTGGCAACCGTGAGCACCCCTGAGCAAGCAGCGCGCTACAACCGGCTGAGCGATCCTGAGCAGAGCGCCGGGATTCAGGAATACCTTCGCCTCCACGAGCCCAGGCACTACTCGATGCTGCGTACTTCCATCTCGCCCACCATCATCCAGGCCGGCTATCGCATGAACATCATTCCTTCCGAAGGCGAGGCAACCCTCGACATCCGCGCCGTTCCCGACGAAGACTACGATGCATTCTACGCCGCGCTAAAAAAAGAGATCGGCGACGATTCGATTGAGATTGAGCGCATGCTGATGGAGCGGCAACCGGGCAAACCCTCCCCCCTTGATACGGAGATGTTCAAGATGCTGGAGAGGCAGCAGAAGCGGCACTACCCGCAGGCCATCACGCTGCCTTCCATGCTCACCGGCGCCACCGATATGGCTTTTCTGCGGGAACGCGGCGTGGCCTGCTACGGCATCGGCCCGGCGATTGATGTGGAAGATGGCCCCCAAGGCTACGGCTCGCACTCCGACCGCGAACGCATCCTTGAAAAAGAGCTTTATCGCTTTGTGAAATTCAACTACGAAGCCGTGCGGGAGATCGCCGCCGCGCCTTAGCCGCTTTGCGCCGCCTCAGCCGGACGCGGTTATTCGTGAACCGCATGGCCCGCATCGCGCAATACTTGCGCCGCGCGCGCGAAACTGTCCTGCTTCACCAGCACGTAGTCCGTATCGAAAGTCGATACCGCGAAGATGCCAACGCCTGCTTCGCCCAACGGACCCAGCACCGATGAAAGAACGCCCGTTTCGTCGAACGCAAACGGCCCTTCCAGCTTCAGCACGCACCACCCCGGTTCGGCCCGGACGTCGTCGCGCACGTGCTCTTCCAGACAGACCAGCGAAAGCTCGTCGGCGGTCTGCGTGAGCGACCAGAAGTCCTTGTGGGTAAGGGGAAGCGTGGGCACCGGACCCGTCGCTTCGATCCGGCAGATGGCATAGCTGCCGGGCAGCCGCAGCAGCTTCAAGCCGCGTTCCGGTTGAGATTCAAATTCGATCTCGTCAGCTCTGCTTTTTCCCACTTCACACTCGCTCCGTTTCGTTGTCCGGCCAGGGCCGCTATGGCTGGCGATTCTTCATCCAGGTGTCGTAAGCGTGGCGGCGCGGGCCTGTGTATTGGATGGTTTCGAAGTATTCCTCCTGGCCGAGCGCGCGTGGATCGCCCTCTTCGCGCAGCATCCGGTTCATCCGCTCCTGCAACTCGCGCTTTCTCTGGGCGAACTGCGTGTCGGTGGCGAGGTTCTTCAAACAATCCGGATCCTCGGAAACGTGGTAGAGCTCCTCCGCGGGACGCTTTCCGAACGAGAGCTGGTAATACTCGTCGAAGCCGCCCAGAAGCAATTCTTTCGTGGGGCTCCCGTCCACGTTCCGGTAACCGGTCTCCGGGTCGCCCGCGGGCCAGCGCTCGGGGTGGTAGTTGCGGACGTAGAGAAAGTCGCGCGTGCGAATGGCGCGCACGGGATAGCCCCAGTCGTTCGGCCGGCCGAGGTCATGCCGCTCCTTGCCGATCAGCATCACGTCGCGGCTCTCGTCCACCACGCCGGACTTCCCGGATTTCAGCACATCCACAAAACTCTTGCCGGTCATCGTCGCCGCCGCCGGCACCCCCGCCGCCTCGCAGAACGTCGGCGCCAGGTCGCGGAAATTGATGAAGTCGTCCACCGTCCGCCCGCCCTTCATCCCCGCTCCCCATCGCACGGCCAGCGTGATGTGGAACGAGTCTTCATAGATCTGCCCCTTCACCCGCGGAAACGGCATCCCGTGGTCGGAGGTAACCACTATCAAGGTATTCTCCAGCTCGCCGATCTCTTCAAGCTTCTTCACGGCAAGCCCCAGGTGGCGGTCCACCCACTCCACCTCCAACGCGTAGTCGAGAAGGTCGCTGCGGATGGCGTTGTTGTCCGGCCAATACTTGGGCACCGTGACGTCGGCCAGATTCTTTCCCGCCCTTCGTCCGGAGCCCTGTTCATAGACGCGATGCGGCTCCGTGGGGCCCATCCAGAAACAGAACGGCGTGCCGGCTGGCCGCTCCGCCAGAAAGTCGTCGAAGTTGCCCGCGTAGTCCCGGTTGGAGATGCCGCTATAGGGCGCTGTCAACGTGCGCTTCTGGTATTCCTTGCCGGCCGGATTGTGAGCGGCCATCCGGTGGACTTGAAGTCGCCGGGCCCCCAGCCCTTCCCCGTTAGCCCGACGAAGTAACCCGCCTTCTCCAGCACATCCGGATAGACGGCAAACTCGTTCGGAAAGATGGCGTAGTGGTTCACCGTCTCTTTGGTCTGCCAGGAGTTGCGTCCCATCAGAATGCTGGCGCGCGAAGGGCAGCACTTGGGGTTCGACGTGAAGCAATTCGAAAAGACCACGCCTTCACGGGCGACCCGGTCAAACGCGGGTGTATTGATCCATTTGGCGCCGAAGAAGCTGGCATGGTTGCGGCCCCAATCGTCGGCGATAAAGAAAAGGATGTTGGGACGCTTGGCGCCTTGTGAAAAGGCGGCGGGGGCGGCCAGAGCCACGCCGGCAGTGGCGGCGCTACGGAGGAATTGGCGTCTTGAAAACGTGGGGTTCGCGGAGTTCATGGTCGAAGCCTCGGGCCTGGATGCGCTGCACCCGGCGGGTGGATGCTCCAGCATATCGCAGCGCGGATCTGGTACGAACGGCTGGCCGGTTTCCGGTCGCCATCCGTGGCCGGCGCTTAGCCCAATCGTCCGCCCATCGTGGGTGCCCAGGCTTTCGGTATCTCTTTCCGAAGACGCTCGCGCGCGGGGGCAAGCTCCGCTTTCCCGGCGAGGTTATCGAACTCGTGCGGATCGCTCCGGTGGTCGTAGAGTTCCTCCTCGCCACTGGGATAGACGATATAGCGATAGTGCTCATCGCGCACCGTGCCAAGGCCTTCGCCGTATGTGGTGAGGGCGGCCCGATCCCAAGGCGCGCGCGGATTCTCAACCAGAGGGCGCAGGCTATGGCCGTCCAGCGCGTGTTTGGGCGGGGAGATGCCGCAAAGATCGATCAGCGTGGGATACAGATCGAGCAGGCTCACGATGCGCGTGCAGTTTGCACCTGCGTGGGCGCTGCCGGGAACGCGAATGGCCGCCGGCACCAGGCACGATTTCTCCCAAAGCGTCGTCTTTTCCCAATGGTCTTTCTCGCCGCAATGGTAGCCGTTGTCGCTCCACAGAACAACGATGGTGTTTCGTGCGTAGCGGCTCTT
The DNA here is from genome assembly GCA_034522975.1 of Bryobacterales bacterium. Lineage (GTDB taxonomy): Bacteria > Acidobacteriota > Terriglobia > Bryobacterales > Bryobacteraceae > JACTMJ01. The sequence continues at coordinate 32,943 of JAXHKT010000051.1, read as the reverse complement.
GTCCAGCGCCTCGATCACACTCCCGATGCTCCAATCGGCAAAGCTGGTGGTGGCGAAATAGGCGCGGAGGAAGCGCTGCCACAGCGCGGGATTGCCGGCCCCGGAAATCTCGAAGCGTTCGCCCCACGCGGCGGCCAGCTCACGTGCCCCATCGGAGACATCGGCTAGATCCCCTTCCCGATAGCCGGGTGGGGGGAACGGGATTTCGACGTCGCGGTAGAGATCGAAGAAACGCTTCGGCGCCGTGAACGGCGTGTGCGGACGCCACACGCCTAAGGCAAGGAAGAAGGGCTTCTCGTGAGACTGCCCGAGGAACTCGATCGCGGCGCGGGCGTTCTTCACGTCGGGAAAATCTTCGTCCGGACCCTCCCAGGCGGTCGTGCCCCAGAACTGTCCGGCAACCTGGTCCTTCTCTGGAGGAAACGGGCCGAAGCCGCCGCCCCAGTATTCGTTGTCCCACATCGCCGCTTCGCGCTCTTTTGGCAGGGGGGCATGAAAGTTCTTGCCGCGGCCAAACGTGGTGTAGCCATTGCGGTGGAATACTTCGGGCAGCGACTCCGTGGAGGGAAAAACCCCTTTCGTCCAAGGGTCGCTCCCATTGCGGTAAGCGCCGGTGCGATGCGGGTGAAGACCGCTGAAGAGGGAAGCGCGCGAGGGGATGCAGGCGGGGGCCGTACAATACGCCCGCTCAAAGCGGATGGCGGTCTTGCGAAAGGCATCGAGGTACGGCATCTTCACGCCGGGGTAAGCGCGATGAAAGCCGTAATCGTTCATGTCGTCGACGCTGAGAAACAGGACGTTCGGGCGGGCGTCCGATTGCGCGCCTAAAGCAAACGGAAGGAGCGAGGCGGCGGAGGCGAGAGCTTGTCGTCGGCTGAGCATAACCGTAGGTCCACCTGGGCCTATTGGATCACAGCCCCGCGGAGGCGAGTTCGCGCTGGCAGTTGCGATACCTTGGTAGCCATGCAGATCTCCCGCCGCCACTTCGCCACCATCGCTGCCGCACCGGCCGTCTTGACGCTCCTCAATTGCCAGGGGCAGGCGCGTAGCCGCCCCAACATTCTTTTTGCGATCTCCGACGACCAGAGCTTTCCCCACACCGGCGCCATGGGGGACCCAGTCGTCAAGACGCCCGCCTTTGACCGCGTTGCGCAGCGCGGCGTGCTCTTTCAGAACGCCATCTGCAATTCACCCGGATGCGCGCCTTCGCGTGCCGCCATCCTTACCGGCCAAAGCCACTGGAGATTGCGGGAAGCGGGCACCCATGCCAGCTTCTTCCCGCGCGATCTCAAGGTGTACCCCGAATTGCTCGCCCAGGCCGGCTACCACACCGGGCTTACCGGCAAGGGCGCCGGCCCGGCAAACTTCGAGGGGTCCGGCTGGCCGCACAACCCGGCTGGCAAGCCCTGGGGCAAACGGCGCGTCGAGAATCCGCCGGAGGGGATCGCGGCCGTCGACTACGCGGCGAACTTTGAAGACTTCCTGCAGGCCAAGCCGCAAGGGCAGCCCTTCTGCTTCTGGTATGGCGGGCAAGAGCCTCACCGGACCTTTCTGAAGGGCGCGGGCCGTGCGGCGGGCAAGAGGATCGAAGACGTGAAGGTGCCGGCCTTCCTGCCCGACAACGAAGAGATTCGCAGCGATCTGCTCGACTATTACCAGGAGATCGAATACTTCGACGCGCACCTCGGCCGCATGCTCGATGCCATTGAGAAAGCGGGCGAGACCGCGAACACGCTGGTCGTGGTTACTTCGGACAACGGAATGGCGTTCCCGCGGGCGAAGGCCACCATGTACGAATACGGCATCCATCTGCCGCTGGCCGTGATGTGGCCCGCGCAATGCCCCGGTGGCAGAGTGGTGGATGACATGGTGAGCTTCACCGATTTCGCGCCCACCTTTCTCGAAGCGGGCGGCCTCACACCGCCGGAAGAAACCACCGGCCGTAGCCTGCTCAACGTGCTTCGCGAGACAAAGGGCGGCACGGTGGATGCCAGCCGCACCAGCGCGCTCTCCGGACGCGAACGCCATTCGCACTCGCGCTTTGACAATCTCGGCTACCCGGCTCGCGCCATCCGAACAAAGCAGCATCTTTACATCCGCAACTTTGCGCCGGAGCGCTACCCGGCGGGGGATCCAACGGGCTATCACGATATCGACGGCTGCCCCAGCAAGACCTGGCTGATCGAACACGGCAATGAGCCCGAAGTGAAGCCCATCTTCGAGGCCACGCTCGGCAAGAACCCGGCGGAGCAGCTCTTCGACGTGGTTGCCGATCCGGCGTGCCTCCACAACCTCGCCGCATCGGAAGAACAAGCAGCCCTCAAGACCTCGCTCTCCGGCGATTTGGAGCGAGCGCTACGGGAGCAAAAAGACCCCCGGATTCTCGGCCAGGGCGACGTCTTCGAGAGTTACCCCCGCCACTCTCCCATGCGCCCCGAACTGGGCGGTTTTGCCGAGCGCGGGCAATACAACCCGAAGTACCAGTCGAAGTAGCTTGGCTGCCGAAATGCGCGGGTGGCTGCGCGTCAGTAGAGCAGCCGCTCGCCCTGCTCGGCGGGCTTCTTGCCCGCCGCGTCGGCGTAGGCCTGGGCGCCGGGGGCCAGCATCGCCAATTCGCTCGCTCCTTGAAAGAAGCGGAAGCCGCGCTTCATCAGATCGGGGATCTCGGCGGCGGCGGCCGGCCAGCCCACCGGGATGCCGTGCTTCCTGCCCGCGTCGAGAACCCGCTGGACCCCGGCCTGGTAATCCGCCGCGTCCTTGCGGCCCCGATAGCCGTAGGAATACGAGAGGTCGTTGGCGCCGATGAACATCACGTCGATGCCGGGAACGGCGGCAATCTCCTCGATGCTCTCGACGGCGCGCTTCTCTTCGATAATCACAATCACCATCACGTTGCGATCCGCAAAGTTCGCATAGCCTTCCGGCGCGGGCCAGCGCAGAGACGCCAGGCCGCCTCCCGACCCTCGTCCTCCGGTGGGCGGGTACTTGCAGGCGTGAACGGCGGCACGGGCCAGCTCTGGCGTCGAGGTAAACGGAAAAAGCACCCCCATCGCGCCAATATCCAAAGCCCGCTTGGCAAGCCAGATCTCGTTGAACGGCACCCGAATGAAGGGCACGCACGGAAGGCCGCGCGTGGCGAGAATCATGTTGCGCGCCGTCTCCAGCGTAATGCCGCTGTGCTCCATTTCAATCCACAGGAAATCGAAGCCAAAGGTGGCCATGCGCGCGGCGATATCGGGGCTGGGCACCGTGATCGTGGCGCCCACCACCGGCTTGCCCTCCTTCAGCGTCTTGCGCACGGGGTTCTCCCATTGCGGCGCGCCGGACGCCGTGGAACTCTGCGCCTGCGCGGAGGCTCCCGCTCCCACCGCCAGCGCACTCGCCGCAAACAAGTCTCGTCGTCTCATCGCTAGATCCCCTCTCCGCTCGAATATCCACCCAGCGCGGTCCCACCGGTCAAGCCAGCGCAGCCACACCAGTCAAACCAGTGCAGGCGCACTCCCAATCCCGAAGCCGTCCGGGTGATTCTATCCGCGTTCGTGTTTGGTTTCCAGTGGAAAACGCACTAGGCGCCCTTCGGGAACAGCCTCGCCGGATTCTTTGCCAGAATCGCTTGGGCGATTTCGATCGCGGCAGTTTCTTCAAAGGCGCGATCTTCCACCAGCTCCGCCAGCACCCGGGCGATGTTCTGCCGGGCCATGCGGGCGTGGCCGTAAGTCAATTCCACATAGCGATAGTCCCCGCCAAAGCCCATGATCTTCGTGAACGGTACGGCATCCAGCATCTCGCCCAGCGCGCGGCGAGCGGTGGTCGGGGAGAGCACCCAGGCCCAGCAAAAATCCGCATGGACGTTGGGGAACATTTTCGTCAGAGCGGTCACCTCGCCGGTCCAGGGATAGCCGATATGAAAGAGATCGAAGGGCACGTCGGGGTGCATGCGGATCGTCTCCGTGAGCAGCGAAGGTCTGCTGTTGGGCAGATGGTTGCCATTGCCCGCCTGGATGCCGGTGTGTACCTGGAAAGGTAGGCGGCGCTGGGCGGCGAGGTCCAGCAGGTAGTGGAACATGTGGTCTTCAAGCGCGCGCAATGGCCGCTGTGTGGCCTCGCGCGGGCTGGAGGGCGGCGGCGATTCGCGCGCGGCCAGCAGGGCAAACGCACGGCTGGCATCGGCCTCCGTGGCGGGCTCAAACGCCAGCGAGCGCTGGTAAGCGATGGTGCTCTTAATCGTCACCATGCCCACGGCAAGGTTCTGTTCAATCCGTTTTTCGAGAGCCCGCTTCAGGTCTGCAAGCGAGGTGACGGCAATGCCCGTAACCTCTTCCATGCGGGTTAGGTCGCGCCGCGATCGAGGGGCGACGAACCAATCGAACTTGCGGGCCAGCACGAAGAGCTCCGGATCGGGACGAGTGGGCTCGCCGTTCCAGTAGTCGTCGAGAACCGAATAGGCGATGTTGGCGCGCTTCTGCAGAACGGTGTTGTAGAAGCCCGCTTTCAGGTTGGCCATCTGTTCGCGGACATGCTCGAAGCCGCGCAGGGAGATCTCCTCCACCCCATAAAGGTCGCGCAGCGCAATGTGGAATGCCTCGGCATAGCCGGTGTGGCGCACGGCCTTCCACCAAGGCGCAAACAACGCGAATCGCTTCTCGAGTGGTGCGTTGGCGTCGGCCACCCTCACGGCGTCGTCGGCGGGCAATCCGGCCGAGACGAGATCGTTGATGAGGTAATGGCTCACCAGCAGGAAAGGGTCGCGTGGCGCCTTCAGGCGGTCCATCTCCGCAATCAGATGCTCATGCGTGTTCACGATGGCGATGCGGTCAATCGCGCTCAATAGGCTGCGATACAGCGCGTCTGATCGAGGGGGGCCGCTGCGCTGGGCGTTTGCTGGCAATGCCGCACCAAGCGAGGCGGCCGCAGCCGATGCAACGAAAGAACGGCGCCGGATAGACATGCGGCTATCGTAGCGGAGATGCGCCGCGCGCGTAGGCCGGGCTTCGGCTTAGGTGCCGAACACCGCGTGAACCTCCTTCGCGAACTTGGCCACCTTCACCCGCGGGTCCCCCGCCCCCAGAGTTTCGATGGGGAGGTAGCCGCGGTAGCCCATCTTGTCGATGATTGCCTTCACCTTGCGAAGATCGGTGGGCACTTCCTTACCGCCATACCAGACGTTTTCCTTGAGCTGCCAGGAAACGGCATAGGGCAGGAGCTTCGCAATTTCCTCGTATGGATCGTGCTGGCGCAGGCTGCCTACATCCAGGATGACGCCGAACCATTCTGAATCCACCGCTTCGACAAGGCGGATGGTTTCGGCGGCGGTCTTCACGAAGTCGTTGTGATTCTGCAGTCCGATCGTGACGCCGTGTTGCTTTCCGAACTCGGCGCACTCGCGGCAAAGGGGCACCATCCATTCTAGAACCTGGTCGAAGGTGTAGCCCTCCGGCACGCGATTGCCAGAGAAGATGCGGATGATCGAAGCGCCCAGCTTCTGCGCGACGCCTACCCAATCTTTAACAAGTTGCAACTCGCCGGCCCGCTTCGCGCCATCGGTGAGAGCGAAGTCGTTGCGCACGCCGGTTCCGTTGATCGCGACACCATTCACAAAAGCCCGCCGCTTCAACTCAAAGAGAAACTCATCGGCGGGCACCGCCGGGTATCCGGGGAAGTAGTAGCCCGTGGCGTCGAGACAATCGAGGCGATGAGTGGCGCAGAAATCCACCACATCCATCAGGGTCGTCTCCCCGGCGCGCAGCGGCGCGTTGAACGAGTAAGCGTTGAGACCGATGCTGACGCGCGTGCCGTCCGTCCGGCGAACCGGCGCGGAAAGCAATCCTGCCGGCGCGGCGGCGGCAACCGCGCTACTCCCGATCGCCGCGCGCAGCAAAGTACGCCGGTCAAGCTTGGTTTGCATGAAAGACCTCCACATTGGCTGGCCTTGATCTTATCGCGAAGCGTCGTTGCCCCACGCAAGCGAGGTGGCTTCACGAGGGCCGAATCGCATGACACAATAGCGGGCAGATTCTAGGAGGTCCCCATGATCCGCAAGCTTTTCATTGCCGCCCTCGGCGCGCTGCTGCTTTCGTCCATCGCCATCGCTGCCCCGCCGCCGCCAGCCGGTTGGAGCGAAGGCTTCGTCATCGCCAACGGGATCCGCATTCACTACTGGCGCAGCGGAGGCGAGAAGCCGGCGATGGTAATGGCGCATGGCTCCTCCGACAACGGCCTCTGTTGGACGAACTTCGCCAAGGAGTTCGCGGCGGATTACGACATCGTGATGTTCGATGCGCGCGGCCACGGCTTCTCCGATCCACCCAGCGCCGGAGATCCGCCGGACGCGCAGGCCGAGGATCTGGCCGCGTTGATCCGCGAACTCAAGCTGCAAAAGCCAGTGGTGATGGGTCACTCGATGGGAAGCGCCTCCACCGCCTGGTTCGCGGCGAAGTATCCCGGCGTGCCGAGCGCCATCGTCCTTGAGGACCCCTTTCTGGGCGCCCGCCGCGCCAACACGGGGGGAAGCACGGAAGAACGTCGCTCCCGGATTCTGGAAACGAACAACAAGAGCGAAGCGGAGCTGGTGGCGCAGTGCATGAAGAACTCGCCGCAATGGGGCAAGAGCGAGTGCGAGATCTGGGCGCCATCCAAGCGCATGCACCATCCCAACACCGCCTTTGGAAATCTAGGTTCGCGACCGGCGATGAGCGAGCTGTTCGAAAAGATCACGGCGCCTACGCTGATTCTGAAAGCCGACGCCGACGCAACGGCGCGCGCGGAGAACGAGAAGGTAGCCGCGATGCTGGCGAAGGGCAAAATCGTACACATCGACGGCGCGGGCCACAACGTGCGGCGCGACCGCAAGGCGGAAACCGTAGCTGCGCTCAAGGCCTTTCTCAAGGGCGTTTAGCCCGGGATGCCCACCCGCGTTAGCGGCCCACTTCAAGCGCTGCCGACAACGTTGCCGTCTGCCCTCGTTCGATCCGGATCGCCTTCTCGTTTCCGCCGTAGCGAACGGTGAGCGGCTTACCCAACAGCGAACGCACCCGCGCCTCGCTCAGTTTGCCGTCTTTCCAGAAGAGATCCACTTCAAAGCCGCCACGAGCGCGGAGGCCTGTCACGGAACCGCTCGGCCAGGCCGCTGGGAGTGCGGGCAGCAGGTGCAAAAAGCCCGCTTTGCCAGCCTCCACGGCGCTCTCCCCCGTGGGCGTATTGTAGGGATCGTGGCTTTGCAAAAGCATCTCCGCGATTCCCGCCGTAGCGCCGAAATTGCCGTCGATCTGGAAGGGCGGGTGGGCATCGAAGAGGTTCGGATAAAGCCCGCCGGATAGAGTGTCGATAGCTCCTTCGCGCTGGCGGGCCGGCCGGATCAGATTGCGCAGAATCCGGAAGGCATGGTCGCCATCCAGCAAGCGCGCCCACAAGTTCACCTTCCAGCCCATGCTCCAGCCAGTGGCCTCGTCGCCGCGAAACTCCAGCGAACGCATCGCGGCGCGGAACAGATCGGGCGTGCCATAGGCCGTGATCTCGGCGCCGGGATAAACGCCCCAAAGGTGGGAGACGTGCCGGTGCTTGTTCGCAGGGTCGTCTTTGTCTTCCATCCACTCCTGCAACTGCCCGTGGCGTCCAATCTGGTTCGGGGCGATCGCCGTTCGTTGCGCGCGCAGCTTCTCGCGAAGGGGTGCGTCCACGCCCAGGATCTCGCTCGCCGTGATCACATTGGCAAACAGCTCCCGGATGATTTGATGGTCCATCGTCGGGCCCATCACCAGCCCTCCCTGCTCCGGCGAATTGCTGGGGCCGCTCACCAGCCAGCCGCGTTCCGGGTGCTTCACCAGCGTGGCCGCGAAGAACTCAGCAGCACCGCGCATCAGGGGATACGCCGTCTCCCGCAGGAAGCTTTCGTTGCCGCCATAGAGATAGTGCTGCCAAAGATGCTGGCACAGCCAGGCGCCCCCCGTTGGCCAAATCCCGTGGTTCGCATGGTTGATGGGCGCGGTGCCCCGCCATTGGTCGAAGTTATGGTGCAACACCCAACCCGGCGCGTTGTAGTGTTCTCTCGCCGTGATCGCGCCCGATGCGGCAACCTCTTTGAGTGCGCCGAATAGCGCGTGGTGCGTCTCGGGTAGATTCGCCGCCTCCGCGGGCCAATAGTTCATTTCCGTGTTGATGTTCACGGTGTATTTGCTATCCCAGGAAGGTTGATTGAGATGGTTCCAAATGCCCTGCAGATTGGCTGGCTGGGTGCCCGGCCGGCTGGAGCCGATCAGCAGATAGCGGCCAAACTGAAAGAGTAGGGCGGCGAGTTGGGGGTCGGCGGAGGATGCGAACTGGCGCACTCTGGCGTCGGTGGGCAGCGCTGTGGCGGAACTGCCGCCAAGGTCCAGCCTCACCCGTTCGAAGAGGGCGCGATGCTCGGCAACCGATTCCCGGCGAAGCTGCTCCCAGGAGATCGCGCGCGCTTTGGCAAGCGTTGCTTCATTGCGGGCGCTGGGGTCCGCGTCGAGGTGCTGGTAGTTGCGGAAGTTGGTGGCGGCTGAGAGGTACAGCGTCACGGCATCGGCCCCCGTAAACGCAATCCCGTCGCCTTTCCGCGCAACCTCGCCTCCCTCCGCGAACGCCATCAATCGCGCTTCGTAGCGCATGGGGCTACCGGATAGCGTGCCGGAGATAGCGATTTCGCCAGTGCCACCTGCGGCAAACTGCGCGCCGGGATGTGCCGCCCGAAACAGCACCCTGCCGTTGATCCTGCCCGGCTGGCTGGCGCTCAGGCGGATGGCAATCACCTGCTGGGGTGCGCTCACTAGCACCTCCCGCCGGTACGTCACGCCGTCTGTTTCGAATGTGGTGTAGGCGATCGCGTCTCGCAGAGACAACCCGCGTTGATAGTTGCGCACGGCCTGCATCTCCGCGCCGGGGAACAGCAGAAGCAGGTCCGCGAAAGCCTGATAAGGAAACTGGCGCAAGGGATCGCCCATAAACTCTTTCATCGCCAAGGCTTCCGCTTCCTTCTGCCTGCCTTCCCAAAGGAGTCGACGAATCGCTTCCAGGTGGCGATGGGCTCCTGCTCGGGCATAGCTGCGCGGCTTTCCCGCCCAAAGCGTTTCTTCATTGAACTGCACCCGCTCAATGCCGGGGTCGCCATAAATCATCGCCCCCATGCGGCCATTCCCCACAGGTAGCGCTTCGGTCCAATCGGCGGCGGGCGCGTTGTACCAAAGGGTAAGCGGGTCGACGGGCGGAGCGGCGCTCGCCGGCAACGCAAGCATTGCCACGAAGAGCATCCCGATCGAAATCAGAGCGGGAAGTGGGGTGATGCGGAAAAAGAGGAGGCCACGGGAACGATTGTATCGGAGAGGCTTCCAAGGCGAAGCCCAGCACCCAGCACCCGGCAGCCCATGGAACGATCACTAGACAAGTGATCGCCCGTCAAACGGCTGCGGCTACCGGATCCGGCGAAATGACGCGACAATGAAATGTGACGGAGAATTCTCATCTGCCCATGGACGATGGCCAAACCATGGACGACACGGCGGAAAAGTCCCGCCCGGTTTCCTGCAACTGCGGGGCCCGTCTGGTGCAGGATGCGCTCTTCTGCCACCGCTGCGGCAAACCCGTCTTCGACCTGCCGGAGCCCGAGTTGCCGGCGGCGATGGCCTTTCCTTCCGCCGCGCCGCCCCCATCTCCCTTGGCCGCGGAAGACCGCCCGCCCGCGGAATCCCCGACCGGGCGCGCCCCGTTCCCTTATCAAGGCCCTCCCGAGCCGATCGATCTGCGCAACAAGATGGCCGTGCAGGTGGCCTTTCTGGTGGCAGTCTTTGAGTTCCCGCTGATTTCGTTTGCCGGCTTATTCCCGGTGAACCCGCTGGTGATGTCCGCGGGTGTGCTTTCGCTAGGCGGCTTCTTTGCCGTCTATCTCTATCAGCGCCGGGCTCAGTGCAAACTGGGGGCGCTCAACGGTTTCCGTTTGGGATGGATCTCCGGACTGTTGCTCTTCCTGCTGGTGCTCGTCTTCGGGGCGCTGCAGTTCGCGTTCTTCACCTTCTCCGGAGGAAGCCTGGTGGCGCAATTGGAGCAGGTGATGGCCGTTTCCGGAGCCAATGGGATGCCCGCCGAGCAGCAACAGATCATGCGCGAGGTATTCAGCGATGGCGCCAAGCTCTTCGTGATGATGCTCGTCGCTCTGTTCCTGCTCTTTCTGTTCCTTACCGCTTGCGCCGGCGTTGGCGGGGTGATCGGCGCGCGAAGCCGGATGAGCCAAACGCGTTCCCACTAAGAAGCGATTGCGGCAATGGCGTCGATCTCCACCGCGACGTCGCGGGGCAGCCGGGAGACCTCCACGGTCGCCCTTGCCGGCAATCCGGAGCCGAAGTATTCCGCGTAGATCTCATTCATCGCGGGAAAATCGCCCATATTCTTGAGATACACGGTAGTCTTCAGCACCAGGTCCAACGAACTGCCCGCCGCTTCCAGCACCGCCTTGAGGTTCTTCAGCACGAGTGCCGTTTGTTCCTGGATTGTTCCCGCGGTAAGAAGCCCGGTGGCGGCGTCCAGTGGGATCTGGCCGCTTACAAACACGAGGCCCTGGAATACGGTGGCCTGGGAGTAAGGCCCGATGGCCTCGGGCGCGCTGGCGGTCTGGATGATGGTCTTCATGGTGGTTAAGCTTCTTCATTGCAACACACGGGGCAAGCCGGGGCAATCGGATTCACATGAACATTTCAAGTTGATTTTGTTCCAGTTAAACTTGCGCCGGAATTCACGGTAAGGATATTCTTACGGAATGGAAGTGCTACTCGATCAGGCCCTTCGCGCCGTTTCCGACCCCACGCGGCGAGAGATTCTGCGGATGATCGCCGCCGCTGAATCCTCTGCGGGTGAGATTGCCAGCCGTTTCTCGATCACCCGCCCGGCAGTCTCCCAACACCTGAGCGTCCTGTTGAACGCCGGCCTGGTGAAGGTAAGGCCGAAGGCACAGCAGCGGCTTTTTTCGCTCGACCAATCCGGGCTCGAAGCCGTTTTCAACGACATGGAACGCTTTTGGGAAGAAGTTTTTGAGCCGGAGTCCGCCGGCACAGTTTGAGGTCCCGGTGGCGCGGGGCTGTGCGGAGATGATTACGATAGGGGCATGCGTCCGCTTCTCAGGTTTCTCGTGTTTGTCTTGGCTGCGCTGTCGCTGTCCGCGCAGAACGCCACGCCCGCGGAAGAACTCGAAGCCGAGGTGGTCACCAGTCTGGGTACCTTCCGATTCGCGTTTGAACCGGATAAGGCGCCGCGCCATGTAGAGCAATTCATCCGCCTGGCCAGAGAGGGCTATTACGATGGCAGCGCCTTCTTTCGGGTGGTGCTCAATGGCATCATTCAGGGCGGCGATCCGCTGCTGAAGAATCCCGATGCAAAGCGCGAACTCTGGGGCACGGGCGGCCTGCGGATGCTCAAGAGTGAGATTAGCGATTTGAAGCATGAGCAGGGCACGGTTTCCACTGTCCGCGTTCCAAACGAACCCGATAGCGATGGGGCGCAGTTCTTCGTGTGCGTTTTTCCGCAGCCGCCCCTCGATGGCCAGTATTCCGTGTTCGGCAAGCTCAGCGAGGGTCTCGATGTGGTGGCGAAGATCTCCCAGGTGCCCGCTGATGCCAATGCCATTACGGCGGAGCCGGTGCGCATTGAGCGGGTGACGATTGAGCCAAAACGCCACGCGCCCTTCCGCGATGCCAGTACGGAGCAACTCAAGCGATTGGTTACCCTCAACACCACGCTCGGCACGATGAAGCTCGAAACCATGCCGGATTGGGCACCGGAGCACGTCCGGCAGTTCCTCAATCTGGTGGCGGAGGGGTGGTATGACCATACGGGATTCCACCGCATCGCCAAGGGATTCGTGGCACAGGGTGGGATGGGTTACCACCGCGAACCGCGCGCGGCCCATCCGGCGGACCGTTGGGTGAAGACGCTCAAGGCCGAGTTCCGCGACGATGTGCGCCACCAGAAAGGCGTCGTTTCGATGGCCCACGGAGACGACCCCGATTCGGCCAACACCTCGTTTTTCCTAATGCTGGCCGACGCCCCCACTCTCGATGGCAACTTTTCCGCTTTCGCCCGCGTGGTGGAGGGCATGGAAGTGCTGGACCTTTTTGAGCAGGAGGAAGTGGACGGCGAAACGCCCCTGCGCCGCCTGGAAGTGGTGAGCGCCACGCTGGAACCGAAGTAGGGATTGGTTTCCCGATTGCTCCCACCGATGATTGGCGCACCTGGAAGATGCGCGAGTTTCGCGACCTTTCTGACCGGGCGGTGAGGAAAATCCGCCGCTTGCTGAGAAGCACTTTTCACTCGTAACTGACTGATCGGTTGGGACTTGTTGGGGCTGATAGTGCCGGCCTGCAAGACCCGAGGCGATTGCAAAGGAACTCGCCGCACTCGTTCCAAAGAAGAGCCCGGAAGTGCGCACATCCTGCCTGCAAACGCTCGACCGCCTGGAGATTGGCCTCGCCAACGGCGGAGGCGATTGCCCCCGTTCGCCTGGCTTTGTCCTTACGATCCTCGCGCCTGACGCCTCACAACCCGGCGCCCCGAACTTCCGCGAACTCGTACTGAAGGACCTCGGGCAGGCGGCACCGAAGTACCCGCTGGAAACCCTGAAGTCCCTGCCGGACAAATCACTCCCTGGTTTTGAAAGGCACTTTGCGGAGAACGCGAAGAACGCACCATGGCCATTTGGTCAACTCCTGGTGCGGTACGGCAGCGCCGGGACCCTTCCCGTGATCCGCCGGGAGTGGGACCGCTCCCATTTGCATTGGGATTGCCAGTCTCGCACTTCATTTCTTGCCTTCTTTCTTAAGGTGGATGCTGCCACGGGGAAACGGGTGTTTGAGCAAGCGATGAACGAAAGAGTGAACAACGGTTGCTATCTCTTCTACCCGGAAGAGTTTTTCCAACTTTTCCCGGCGCTCCCTCGAAGATAGCTATCAGTTTTGGATCCCGGATGCCAGAGAGAAAAGCTGCTCTGAGGTGGGTCGGTGGAACGAGTGGGTCTCTCGCCCTTCTTGTGTGGGGAGGGGCCCGGTATCGGCAGGGAGTCCCGCCGACGCGGACCGGGCGCTGTCGGAGGCAAAAGACGAAGGGCAGGAACGCGACCCGGGGGACGTCCGAATGGAGTGGCGAGGCACAGACGGCGGCCATAGCAGTACTCACCAACCCACTGAGGGAGCGAATGCTCGAGCGGAGGGGCCGGCCTATAAATATCGGTCACATCGGAACCGCGCTTTTGGGGTCTATGAGTAGTCGCCAAAGGATTCAAGAGGAGTATTTATGCGGCGTTTCTCCGATTGAGGCTTTGCATCGCTGGATCGGGTCATAGACCAATACGATCCCTCGGAGAGATGCTTCGAGACCCAAACCTTGATTGGTATTTTCTGGAGTGGTAGTGATACGGGGGGTGGCCGCGGGGGGAGGAGGGTTCCCGCGCCAAAACGGGGGCGAGATCCGAAGGGGAACCCCGGGGGCGGAAGACCCGGGATCCGGCCCTCGGGATTGGCCCCCCAGGGAGGCAAGGAAGGAATCAAGCCAACACCGACCAACAGAGTTATTGACGTCTCCCCCGGCGAAGGACGGGCGGTCACTCAGCCTGCAGGCGAGGCGCCGTGGAGAACCAGGGGGCCACGGGATCCTTCGATGGCCCAGGGCCCTCAGGGGCACCCAAAGTCCCGGTGGCGGCAATTCGAGAGAGGGCGGGAGCGAAAGGCTACCCAAGCTATCGACGGCGTATTCGGGGCTCTCCGCCGGGAATCTATGTGGTGGCGTGAACGGCTCGGGTTGATAGAGAAAAGGTCGCCCCTCTTTTTACGACAAAGGAAAGGGCCGGCGTTTACAACTCGACCGGGCCGGTCGCCTCAACGGCATTGACCTCGCCCTCGACGCGCCACGACCGGTAGCGACTCTCCTGGTAGAGGCGGTTTTCGAAGACGATCAACCGGCAACGGAGATCGATCTTTCACTCCACCATGCGGGATCGGACCTGCCAAAATTCTTCAAGGGTCGAGATGTGGTCGCCGAGATCCCGAACTCTTGCTCTCCCGGTCTTCTGAGGGGGAAAATTATAAATTGCAGATCTCCAGCTACAGAGTTTCTGGAGTGGAGCAGTCCATTCGCCATGCTGCAGCCCTACCCCGTTTGACAATCAACGAGAAAGTAGTTCGCGTTCGTCTCGTGCTTAGGACGGATACGAAATAGAGCCTTGCGCTGCTCTTTGGTGTCGGATCAGCGCCGGATGCGATTGACGTTTGAGCTTGAAGCGCGTGCAATGTATCTCGAAAGCGGAGACGAAAGCGGCGTGGCTTTCGCCAATTCGTAACCAACTGCACCAAACGACTTACGCTGCCTTGGAGTCCTGGATAAAGCTCCAACCATTCCGGCGCGCGGGAAAGTAGAGGTATCGTCGGGTTCCCGGCCCGTCGGCTGGAGAAACAGCTTTCGATCCATCAGCCGCGCAGGACCCGCAGCGCCACTCGCTCATCCGCGTCACATTCGCTTACTGGCAAGGTTGTAACATTCTTCCACTAACGGTCCCTTTGGGCGGCTATCCGTCGCAAACCTCAATCGAGATTAGCCCAAACGGAGAGCTTTCAAGCGTCGCGATTGCGCAGGTCTATACAAAGGGCATCTACTTACATGGAGTCACGACCCACAATTCTTCTCGCGATCGTCCTGGTGCTCGGCGGTGCGTTCCTGACGATGTCCAAGGGTGGCGGCAGCCCTGCCGTGCCCGTCGTCCAGAAGGAAGGGCCACAGCCGGTGAGCGGCCAAACCGGCAAGGTACTGGCGGATACGTGCCCGGAGCCGCCATGGCCGGTAGTTCCTCTTTGCGAGAAATTCCAGCTTCCTCTGCTCGAAACTCCTTCCGCGGCAACTGCCGATGCCAGCGCGAAACCGGCTCCGCGGGGATCGGGTTCGTGGCAATCCGAGCCCTGGGTCGCTGCCGCGCGCGGGAAGACACGGTTCCTGATTGCCATCGTTCCCGATCCCGAACTCACCCGGCTCAGCCTTTACTTTGACCGCGCTATCGACAGCATCCAGCGCGCTGCCGAGAGCACCGGCTTCTACTTTGATCGCCACTGGCTTCCCTGGACCCGCGACCTCGCGGGCAGCGGTCGCGCTGCTTCCGTCACCGGCGACGAGCCTGGTACGCTCCTGTTTCGCCGTTCCGGTGCGGCGTCCGAATATCTGGTGGTATTCGTGATCGGCGAATCGCCGGTCTCCGGCATCCGGCAGCGAACCTTTCTAAAGGCGGTGCAGTACGCCAATGCCATCGCGAAGCCCGAGGTGTTTTATGTGTCCGGCACCAGCTACTCCGGCGCGCTCCCGTCGTTGCGTCGCGCAATCGAGGATGCCCAACGCCTCTTTCTCACTGGAAGCGAAGCGAAGTTCGAGGTGATCTCCGGTAGCGCCACCGTGAAGACCGAGATCGATGCCTTTCGCAATGGAACCGGTCCGGACGCAGGGAAGATTAGCTTCTCTTCCGTCTTGCAGAACGACACATTCTCGAAGGAGCGTTTTCTTGGCTACATCTCGCGACGTTGGCGCGGGCCCGTTGCCTCGGCGTTTCTTTCGGAAGGACAGACGGCCTATGGGGGAACGGCCGCCCTCGAGATTTTGAGCAATGCCGTAGAACAGATGAGCGACCCCGGAGTGCGGAAGCCCGATGGCAACGGCGCCGCGAATCCGGAACCGAGCCAGGAAGTCACCATCCGATTCCCCCGCGAGATCGCCAGGCTTCGTGGCGCGTATCCTCAGCCAGTGGCGCCAACCAGGCAATCCGGTCTCGCATCGGAAGGTGCTGGCAGCGCCCAACTGAATGTCCCTTTGAGCGTAGTGGGGGAAGGGCGCGATGCCGTTCCCGTTTTCTCCGGCCCTCAATTGCCGGTCGTCCAGGAGGCGGTGCTGCTCGACATCGCCAACACCCTCCAGCAGGAGGACATCCGTCTGACCGGTATAGCGGCGACCGATGTCTTTGACTCGCTTTTCCTCGCCGGCTTCCTGCGCAAAGCCACCCCCTCTGTCCGTCTCTACATGGATGATGCGGATTTGCTCTACGTGCGAGCCGGAGCCCAGTACTCGCTCGAAGGAGTTCTGGCCATCACCACCTATCCGCTGATTACGCAGAATCAGTCTTGGTCGCTCGGACTTCGACAAACAGACTGGCCGCAACGCTCCCCCACCTCCAGCCGCTTTGAGATGGGAATGTTCAATGCCACGCGAGCGCTCCTGCTCAAACAAAACGGCGCCCCGCGGCAAGGCAACGCAAGCGTCGCGCGGAGAGCAGTTCCGCTAGCTCCGGCGCTGGGTTCCCGGATCTCGTCGATCATCGCTTCCCTGGGGAACTCTTTCGGCAACGCCCGCCGCTCTGGCTAGTGACGGTAGGCTTGAACGGATACTGGCCAATCGCGCTGCTGAACGATGGCGGAAGTGACGGCGAACAGCTAGCCTGGAGCCCCGGCCAAGCCCGCGCTGGCGAACCTGTGTTGGATCTCGGTAGCCCAGGCCGGGTTTGGGTTGTGATGTTCGTCCTGCTGGTAGGCATCGGTGGCTGCTTCGGAGCGTTGACCGTGGTGGCGCAATTTCCTCGCGTGATCGATCGCATCCGCCGGCTCTGGAACTCCAAACGCATGGTCCGCAATAGCACTCTCTGGCGGCAGTTTCTGGTGCTTCCCGCGGAACGCGGCGCCACCGGACGCGCTTATTTCAATTCCGCCCAGTGCCTGGCGTTTATCGCGATGCTCTACCCCGTTTCCAGTCCCCTCTGGCTCTTGGTTTGGGAAGGGGCCTCAGCCACGAATAGGGTCGCCTATAGCAGTCCGGATCACTGGTTGCTTCTCGCGGCATTCGTGAGTTTCCTCAGTTTTTTCCTGCTCGTCGCGGGAGCCTTCGCGCCTTTCGCCTCACTGCTTTCCATGCACGCGGGAAAGGGCACTTCTCCCGAAGGCGAAGGGCCGCTGTTGGGTAACCAGTACATTCATTTGGCGATCGCTACCTTTGTCGCCTTCCCGTTTCCTCTGATCTTTTGGTGGCTGGGGCTCGCCGGCCAGTCGGACTACTCGCTTTTCTTCTTTGCCTTTCGATCGCTTGACCTCTTGAACGGTGTTTCTCCGGCCACTCCTTTCCTGTTTCTTGGTATTGGGCTGTTGGTCATGGCTCGCTTGCATGCGCGCCGTCACGCGCTCTCGCTCGAGGCCCCTACCGAGTTGCCGACCCTGGCGGAGGACTTCCAGACGAAGGGACTCAATGCCGATGTCGAGGCGGTCGCTCTCTCCTTGAGCAACCCGCTTACCAGTGACAAAGGCGCAACCATTCTTCTGTTGCTGCCAGCCTCGCTGATCCTCTTTCTCATTCCCTGGAATTGGCCTCAATCGCTCGAAAGCTGGCAATATGATGTCGCCTACCAGATCACCCTGCGCGCGCTGTTTCTGTTTGCCGCTATCTCCTGGGCGCGATTCCTGCTCGCTTGGTTCAAGCTTCACCGGGTACTCGACACGCTCAACCTCCATCCGCTTCGCGCCGCCTTTTCGGTGCTGCCCAGCGGCTATACGCACGTGCCCGTCTTCGAAGGTTCGGGAACCCTCAATTCTCGTGACCGGCTTGTCCGCGTCGCTCAGGATCTGCGCGCGCTCGCCGCTTGTCCAAACGTGGCGCCCGTCGATTTCCTTGAGCCCGATGAATTGCGGAAACTGGAGCGCCGGATGGAGATCGCTATCGGCAAAGACCATCAGGCTCTCGCCAGCGTGTGGAGAAACGTGGCTCGCATTGGCACCGAGCTCGCCCGGCTGCTGGAGCGCGAATGGCGCACCGGATGCGGAACCGTGGATGAGACCGTTCCGCGCCGTGGCGATGTTCCCACCGGCCAGCGCGCTTACCGCATTGCCGAAGAGATCGTCGCCATGCCCTACCTTGCCTTTCTTGGCAACGCGATGCTGCAACTCCGCAATCTGCTCTTCTACGTCACCACCAGCTATTTCCTGGGTGTGATGTCGGCCTTGGTCTACCCGTTCCGCGGCGTCCAGATGATTGTCTGGGCGGCCACCATCGGCTTCGTCGTTTTGGGCACTCCTGTGGTGATCGCTCTGGTGCAGATGGAGCGCGACGAGATCCTTCGCCGTCTTACGCGGGGCAAGGAAGAGCCTGGCACCTTCCGGCTTCTGAAGCGCTTCGCCGTATTCGGAACGCTACCTATCCTGGCGATGCTTGGATCCTATTTCCCCGGAATCGGCCGCTATTTATTCACGTGGCTGGAACCGGCGCTGAAGGCGCTGTAGGCAATGTGCGCACCATCGGCCGATGGGCCTGGCGCAGACGGAAGAACTGGATCCATCCGGGCGATGAAAAGGCCCGCCCGCGCGTCGCTGCAATCCTGAGCATCGCTGAAACCTGCCGCAAACGAGTGCTACCCATGCACGAATATCGGATCGACATCCTCCCCGGAATGGCCGACCGCAAGCACCGATAAGTGCCCCCAGCCCGCCAAGCCCCTTCCCTTGGAGTACTGCTCGACCCGAATAAGACAGCGTAGATCATGGACAGAAAACTGGCTTCGGCATCCCGAAACTCGCCCGTCCCCGGAAGAACCGCTAACGTCACCGCGAGGTTCATCCATGGCGACGATCCTCGACTGTCCCAGCTGCCGAGCCATCGAAGCGGGCAAGGAAAAAATCCCTGCTGATCGACTATCGCTTCGAGAAGAACTTGGAGACAGTGAGATGCTGCTGCGGCGCCCGGGAGATGCCGGCGGCACGATCAACCTGATCGAGGAGCAATGCGGCTTCCTGCGGAGAAATCCTCGGCCGCGGCGCTCCCGGAGTGCGAGCGGACCTGGAGGAGAGCGCTACCCTCGCGCTCGCAGAAGCCGCCGCGTAGCAATTTCACTGAGGAGCGCAGCCCACGGCGTAGCCGGCACTGCCACCAGTGAGCTCACCAGCATAATCGCCGTACCCGCCACCAGCATTTCGGGGAAAGCCCACTCTGCCTTCCAGCAGGAACCCGATCGCGAGGCGCTCCGGCGGTACTCAGCACCACGCTAGACGTGATCGCGCTCCGCACCTGTCGCCACATGCTCCGCACTCGGAGAATTCCGCCCACGCGGGAAGAGACGATGCTGCTGCTACGTCCCGCGCTCACGCCTACCAACACAAGATATGCCGGGGCAATCGCAAACCCCGGCTACCGAAGAGCAGCAGCAGGAAGTCCGCGGCAGTCGGGCACCAGGTAAACCGGCAGCAGCCGGGCGGCACTCCAGCGGTCAATCACTGGTCCGATGAAGATCGAGGAGAGCGCCCGCGAAACCGCGTAGCCCGTGAAGGCGCTCGCGATCAGGGCGGCGCTCCAGCCCTTGCTCGCGGCCAGGGGGAGCTGGTAAAGAAAGAGGCCGGTTTGCACAAACGGAAGCGCGAGCACGGCCGGCAGAACGCAGTAGAGCCGCCAATCCCGCCAGATGGCCCGGGCGTCAAAGGAGTCGGCCGAAGCCGGTATGCTCGCGCTCTTGCCGGTTCCCCCATGCTGCTTCAAGAGCAGCAGCAAGCCCGGCAAAACCACCACCAGAAGCACTCCCGCAATCAGCAGCCACGCCGCCCGCCAGGACACCAGATAGGCCATGGTGGCGAAGAGCATGGGCAGCACGGCCTCACCCACTGGATAGCCGAGACCTGCAAAGCCCAACGCCTTGCCGCGGTTCGCATGGAACTCCCGCGCCATCACCGTTTGAGAGACGTGCGAGAGCAGTCCCTGTCCAACCATGCGCAGGCCGAGAATACCCAGAGCCAACACCAACACATGCTGGGATAGCGCAACCAGCAGGGCGGCCACCGACAGCGCTCCCACAACCAGAGTGGTGTAACGGGGAAGGGAGATCCGGTCAATGAACGAGCCCGTGTAGGGCAGCGCCAGCGCGCCCACGACGGTAGCCAAGGAATACAGAAGGCCGAACTGGGCCTCGCCCAGTGCAAACTCCTTCAAAAACACCGGCACGGAAAGCGCAATAAAGAAGGTCTGCCCGAAGCTCGTGGATAGAGCGGTGGCCAGGCCGAACCATAACAGCGGCCCCTCTGACCGCAACAATCTTACGTAGTTCATCTTGCCACACGGCAGGCGCCGCCCAGGCCCTCAACGCGATCCACTTCTAGCGAGCGCAACGCACGCATTGATGCGCTTCGGGCTTCACGGCAAGGCGCGCCGCACTAATCTCTTCGTCACAGCGGGTGCAAACTCCATAGGACCCGTCTTCCAGGCGCTGCAGGGCTGCATCTACCTGCGCCAAGCGTTGCCGCGCTCTCCGCTCCAATTCCAGCGCCATCTGCTGCGACTGCATCGCGTCCTGCCGGGTAAGCCGACCGATGGCGGCATCAGGCGAGACCGGACGCTATTCTCGTGCGCGCTATGCAGGGCCAGCGTCAACTCCTCGCGCAGGGCGAGCAAAACTTGGCGATAGCAGGCAATATCCTCGGGCGTCATTTCGCGATGGGCAACCAGCGCTCTTCCTTTAGGCTAGCTGATATTCGAAGGTAAGCCCAATTCGAACTCCCAATCCGGTCGATCAGCACACGCAAGGCTGGTATTTCGAGGAACTTAGGCACGCCGCCGGGCACCTAATCGCCATGAAGGCGACCTCACGCATCGAAGGCTTGAGGGCTTGCCCACGAACGCAAAACAGAAGAATTTACAGCGACGACGTGCCAAATCCGCTCCACCGTTCGCAATCTGTAAGGTCAAAGGCGCATTCTTCTCTATATCGCGTTTCCGCAAAGGATGTTCCAGCTGGGCATCAAAAGTATCCCTTCGGCGTCGTCCGAAGAGGTCGATGCAGGCGGCCGAAAATTGCGCGCCAATCTCGCCGCAGGCGGTGGCAACTCGGCATTAGATATCACCGATGTTGATGACCCCACTCCGGTCTCCGACGGACTGAACGCCCTGAACTCCCTGGGAACCCACAGGGACATTCATGATAGGTATCGGTTAAGGGGGAGACGGAGGTCCCCCTCCCTTCTCAAAACAGGCCACGCTTTGACCAATTCGTAACCCACTGAGGCGCCTCCGCCCGCATTACGCGCTACTCGGAAGTCCGGTCATCAGGCTTTTCAACCACCCATCTGCCGATTCCGAACCTTAACCGCCCAGCCGCACCCGAGCATCTCGGCCACCCGCAGAATCTCCGGGGTCAGAGCACCCATCCTCCGGGAGGCACACGGGGTGGATTGTGCGTTCGTGCGATTGTGCTATCGTGAGATTGTGCGCACCACGCTGGATATCCCCGATGAGCCGTACTACATTGCCAAGACGATTGCGCGCGACCGCAACCGCAGCCTCGGCAACGTGGTCGGCGATCTCATTCTGGAAGCCGCGTGCGGCAAAAGAACCGCAACCATGGAGATGAGCGATTACGGCTTCCCGACATTTCGGTGTGCCCGGCCGGTGACCAGCGAGGATGTCAAGGCTCTCGAAGATGACGGATAGAGTTCATCTCCTAGATGCCAACGTCTTGATTGCCCTGGCCACTCCCGACCACAGCCTGAATGCCAGAGCGGCCGAGTGGTTCCGGAAGGGCCATCAATTCGCAACCTGTCCCATCACCCAGGGCGCGCTGTTTCGGTTTCACCTTCGAGCGGGTGTCGACGCCACGGCCTCCTCCGCCAAGGCCCTCCTGCACGCCATCGCCGCGCTGCCGCGCCACGAGTTCTGGCCCGATGACGCCACCTACCTCAATCTCCCCACCACGGGCCTTGTCGGACATCGCCAGGTGACGGATGCCTACCTGGTTTTGCTGGCCAGGAACCACGACGGAGCGCTCGCCACCATGGATGAGGCGCTGGCCGCCATGCATCCCGAAGCGATGCTGATTCCGTAGCGCCGCACCTCCCAAAAACACGGACAGAAAACAGGAAAACAGGAAGACGAATGGAGTGAATCGAACCAATTCGTAACCCACTGCACCAGAACGAGTTACGCTGCTTCCGAATCTCTTGGTGCTCTCGGAAAACGTCCAGAGGGCCCGTGTGGCCGTAACCCACTGAATTCAAAACGACAGTCGCGACCGTGCCAAGTCCCCAAACGAAACAAGCGTTCGCTTCCGCCTAAGCAATCCGTATAGTCGAGCATCGATCCTGAATCAGGTCTCGTGATCCCTGCACGTGAAGCGCTGAAAGCGCGTTCGTAACAATTGCCATGGGCAGAGCGAGTCCGCGACCGCCGCCTCATTTTCGCAGGCGCCACTCCGGTGCCGCCACGCCCCCATCCCGCTATGTTGCGGACGATATGCCTGCTCGCCCTCTATTTCCACAGCCACAAAATGCCCAGGCGCGGCGCGCAATCCCGTTAGTCAAACCCTGGAAAAGCGATACAAAAAGCCTTCGGCCCAAAGCGACGATCACAATGACCGCAATACTTTTATCTCGTTTCCCCTCAATCACGTACAGCCATTCCCCGCACCCCGACAGTCCGTTTTGAAGCCTCCACTTTCTATCCTCATGCGACTGGAGCTTTTCCGTTTATGTCTCACAAACTCAATTCCACTACAGAGCTAGCCGGCTGAATCTGTTCGAGTTCCCCGCAAACAAGCTTACGCCCCACCAGCAGTGCGCTTGAAGCCCTGCGCCAGGGGGAAATCGGTCACCGCGATCATGGATGAACTCGATTACCAACGCCAGACCTTCTACGACTGGCGCAATGCCAACCCCGCCTTTCGCCTTGCCGTCGAAGAGGCTCGCGACACCTTCCGCGGCGTCGTCGCCGATTGCGTCCACGACCTCCAACAAACTGTCCACGTCCTGCTCGACGATTGCATCCGCGCCAACCACATCCCCCTCTCCACCCGTCTCCGCGCCGCCGGGCTCTTCCTCCGCTACGCCCTGCCGAACCCCTCCCGCCCCGCCGCCTCAGCACCATCGTCGTGCTCTCGACGGCATCTCCCCTCGTCGCCATCGCAAGGCCCTTCCAGCCCCGCTCCCAACCCCTGCTCCCAACCCCGCTCCCCCTTCGTCCGAGCCGCTCGAACCATCATCGCCGCCATCGCCTCACCCGCCCGCAAACCCGTCCCGCCCACAGCCTCAGAAAACGGATGAATCTGTAAGATCTGAAGATTCGCCTCGCCGCATCCACCGCCTCCCCTTCAGACTCCAGCATCCCCGCCACCGCTAACCAAAGCGCCCCGCAAAGCGAAGCCAAACACTCACCGCCAGAACCGGAACCCCGCATCCCGGAACCCGGTTTCCTTCCGCTGCGGCCCGATCTGGACCCCCTTCCGTCCCCAAGCGCAGCGAACGACCCGCCCGAAACCGGTGTGCAGCCAGCACCGGCTCTGCAGGTTCCACAAGCACTGAATCCCCCAAGGCCTTTGAACGCCTCCTCGACAACCACATGGTCCGCGCCTACCAGCCAGCCACTCCCCCCGAAGAACCAATCCTCGTCTTCCGCATTGCCCAGAAAGCCTGGGTGTTGTGCCTGCTGGACACCTGGGGAACGGGTCATCGCCGATTCCAGCGTCGCCAAAGTCCGCGCAAAGAATCCCAACGCCGCCGCCCCAGCCTGCATCGCGATGGCCCTGCTCGAACGCAAGGATACTGCCCAAACCCTCTTCTGACGAACGCACTGCCAAACTCCGCAAGGAATGCGAAGACGCCCTTGACCGTCTCACCGCAAAACTCCAAATCCTCGAAGACCGCCGCCATCGAAAGCATCTCCAATTCCACAGTGAATTTCACAGTGCATTTCACAGTGCCAACCCATTCCCCCCGGCTCGCCCGCACATCCCGTTCGCCCAGGCTGCAATTGCTCCGTCGAGCAACCCAAGTTCTGCCCAGGACGATTTCTCGAAATCCCGAACGGGAGCGAAACGCTAGGCAGATCGCCAAAATGCGCGCGGCTCTGAAAGAATAGTTGCGTTCCGCGCGCGACCCCATAATCTCCATGGGGATCCACCAGCCTCGGGGGCCAGGCCCCGGGATTGGTGGCGGCGGGACGCTCATGATGAGGAGTTCTCGATGCGAAACCCGATGGTCGCTTCTTTTGATTCCCCTGTCGCTCGCCGTCCTGGCGTAGTTGGTGGCGGCACCGGAACGCGCTCTGGTCTACACGCGGAACTTCACTCCGGATGGCAAGGGCTACGTCCACCTGAACATCGCCGATAGCGTAGCGGCGATTCGCAAGCTGGGCGCGCAGCAAGGCTTCGAGGTGGAGCACTCCGAAGATCCGCGGTGTTCACCTCCCCAGCGCTCAAAGCCTTTCACGCGATTGTCTTTTCCAACACCAACAACGAAGCCTTCGCCAGCGATGCGCAACGCGAGGCTTTCCAAGCCTACATCCGGGGCGGCGGCGGCTTTGTGGGCATCCATTCCGGCGAATGGGCCTCAGAACGTCGATGGGAGTGGTATTGGAAGATGATCGGCGGCAGTTTCGACTATCATCCGCCGATGCAGAAGTTCACGGTCCGTGTGGTGAATTCCAATCATCCGGCCACTCAGGCGCTTCCGGCAGATTCGAGTGGGAGGATGAGTTTTACTTCCAGAAGCACACCAATCCGGACGTGAAGGTGCTGCTCACGGGGAACCTGCGGGACCCGAACGATCCGAAGAACTCCGACCGTCCGGCCAACCCGTTCGGCGACGCCGTGCCGCTGGCCTGGATCAGGTTTTTGAAGGCGGAAGACCCACCATCTCGCACTGGGTCACAAGAGCGAGCACTATCAGGATCCGCTGATGCTGAAGCCGATCCTCGGCGGGATTGATGGACGTACTGGATGGAAACGGCAAGGGGGATCGCAATGAAAGAAGCGCCCAACGGAACCCGCCGCGGTTGGCTAAAGAGCGCCGGGGGGCGGGCATTTCCGGCAATCGTGCCCTCGACCGTATTTGGCCAATCGGCTCCCAGCAATCGCATCCAGGTGGCGCAAATCGGCTGCGGACGCATCGCGCGTCATTCCGAGTTTCCCGGCGTGCTGAAGCATCATGGCCTGGCCCGCTTCGTCGCCGTGGCGGACGTGGATGCGGTGCGCGCGGACGATGCCAGGACCAACAGGCTTGAAGAAGAATATGGCAAGCGCTTGGTAACCGGCAAGTACAGCGGCATCAAGACCTACGAGGATTACCGCGAGATGCTCGCAGACCAGAGCATTGACGCCGATGATTCGACGCCGGACCATCGGCATGCGCAACCGGCAATGGAAGAAGTGGGTGCTGGGCAAGGATATTTATCTGCAGAAGCCGCTTCGCTGACCATCGCCGAAGGCCGCCACATGGCGGATGTGCTGCGCAAGACCGGCCGCATTTTACAACCGGAAGCCAGCAGCGGAGTGGAACGGATTGCGTCTGGCCACCGAACCGGGCGCGCAACGGCCGCATCGGCAAGTTGAAGGAAATCTTCGTCGGTTCGCCCGACGATCCGCGGGCGGGAACCCTTCCCCATGCCCCGGCCTCGGGCTGAACTACGATTTCTGGCTCGGCTCAACGCCTGAAGCGGCGCAACCGAGAACTGGCGTGCACCGAGAAGCCGATCTCAAAACCCGTTACGATCGCCCGGGCTGGCTGCGCTGCGAGCAGTTCGGCGCGGGGATGATCACCGGCTGGGGCGCACACCATGTGGATATCGCCCACTGGGCGATGGACGTGGAGTATTCCGGGCCAACCTCAGTCACCGGGCTGGCCGAGTTCCCTGCGGCTGGCTCCGGGTTGTGGGATGTACACGGCAGCTATCACGTGCGGATGAACTACGCCAACGGCGTGATCATGTACATCGGCGATTTCTATCCGAACGGCGTGAAGTTCGTGGGAGAAGACGGCTGGATCTGGGTGACCCGCGGCCGCTATAAGGCGGGTGAGCCCGCCGCTGGCACACGCGTCGACGCGCTGGATGCGCATGATCCCCGAATCCTGCGCGAAGGCATCAAGGCGAACGAAATTCATTTGCACGCGAGCCCGCAAGAAGACCACCATCTCGATTGGCTCGATGCCGTTCGCACGCGCAAGGCACCCATCACCAACGCGGAGATCGGCCATCGGAGTTGCTCCGCTTGTCTGGTGGCCCACATTGCGATGCGGGTGAAAGGCGAACTGCGGTGGGACGCAAAGGCGGAACGCTTCCTCAATAGCGAAGCCGCGAATGCCATGCTGAGTCGCGAACAGCGGGCACCCTATGGATCGTTGAGCGTGCTCAGGAAAGCGGGGATGGGCGGGAGTGCTTAGGCCGGCGCCCGCCAACAACTTCCCGTTCTAGGGGTAGCTCTCCTTGGGGGACACGGGCTTGGTGGGCTCCACGCGAGGCTTGTAATCGAACTCCTTCCAGTGGCCGGCGGCAATGCCGTTGAGATCCCACATCACGTTGCCACCTTGGATCGTCAGTTCGGCTCGCAGCCGCTGCTTGCCGTCCATGCGGGCGCCCGCGGAATCCAGAAATCCGAACGCGCCCTGCTCCATGCGAAAAACGGCGACGTCGGCTGTGGCGCCTTCCGATAGATGGCCAAGCTCGGGATGTTTGATTGTCTGCGCGGCACGCCAGGTGCTGGCGGCAATCACCTCCTTGAGCGGCATCCCCAGCACCAGCAGCTTCGACATCACGTTCGAAAGGTCTTTCATGCCGCGGTTCATGCTGCCGATGTGGAGATCGGTGGAAATCGTATCGGGCCAGAAACCCTGCTGGGTGGCGGGCACGGCGATGTTCCAGAAGAAGCTGCCGCCGCCGTGGCCGACATCGAAAAGCACGCCCCGCTTGCGTCCATTCCGCATCGCCGGGTTCAGCGTTCCATCGGGCAACAACTCCGTGCGAAACGGCGAGTAGCAGTGGGTGTAGATGTCGCCGGCGCGAAGCTTCGTTTCCAGCAGTTCCTTCAGCGTGCGTTCCCCGGCCAGGAAGCCGAAATCCACCATCACGGGGAGATTGGTGAGGCGGCCCGCTTCGACGGCGGTGTCGATGGAGTGCCAGGCCGGGCCGGCGTAGTGGGCGGTTTTGAAGCCTACCACCACATCGGCGTTTTCCTTAGCGACACGCGCGGCTTGCTCCGGCTGCATGTCCTTCGGGTCGTTCTCGCCATGCGGACTCATGCCCTCGGCGACGATGTTCACGAAAGCCAGCACGCGGGTGTTGGCGCGGTCGATCACCCGCTGGCGGAAATCGGCGAAGTTGCGCCAGCCAGCCGTGCCCGCATCGACCAGGGTAGTAACGCCGGTGCGATAGGAAAAGCCGTTGGGGTAGACGCTCAGATCGCCCAGAGGCGCGCAGGCCGGTGCCCGCGTAACGTGGGCGCGGATGTCGATGATGCCGGTGACGTAGAGACCCGTTGCATTCACCACGTGTGGCTTGGGCGGCGGATAGATCCGGGCAAACCGAGCGATCTTGCCTTCCTTGATGGCGATGTCTACGCCGTCCACGCCATTGCGGGCGTCAATCACATGGCCGCCTTTGATCAGCAGATCCCACTCGCCGGAACGCGGCTGGGCGAGGGCGGGTATTGCCAGGAGGAGCGGGAGAATGAGAGAGCCAGCAAGGGTGGGTAGGTGTGGTGCGCGCACTCGGCCGCTATATTCGTTCCAAACAGCCGGAGGTCAACCATGTTCAACCGGAGATGTTCGATCGCTCACCGTGCCCGGGCTGGGTATACCGGCGACACTAGGCGCCGCGCCAAAGGCAAAAGCAGTGACGCGAGACTATTTTCGGGAACTGGGCGTGAAGCCCTTTATCAACGCGGCGGGAACCTATACCGCGCTCACGTCATCCCTTATGCCGGCGGAGGTGCGCGAAGCCTGGCAATACGCCACCAGCCACTATGTGCGGCTCACTAAACTCCAGGATGCCGTCGGCGCGCGGATTGCCGAATTGACGGGCGCCGAAGCCGCCATGGTCACTTCTGGAGCTGCCGGCGCGTTGACCGTGGGAACGGCAGGCATCCTCACGGGCACCGACGCGGAGAAGATCCGCCGCTTGCCCGACACCACCGGCAACGTGCACCAGCACCATTCAGAAATCGACTTCGCTTCGCTTACGACGACGCCGTACGCAGCACCGGTGCGACGATGGTGGAGGTGGAGTCGCCTGCCGACGTCGAGCGCGCCGTGAGCATTCGCACGGCGATGATGCTCTTCTTCAACGATGCCAATGACCGTGGCCAGATCAAGGACGCCGAGTGGGTGCGGCTAGGCAAGGCGTATGGCATCCCCACCTTCAACGATTGTGCGGCGGATGTGCCGCCGGTGGAGAACCTCACAAGTATCTCAGGATGGGCTTCGACCTGGTCACCTTCTCGGTGGCAAGGGTTTGATGGGTCCGCAGAGCGCGGGCCTACTGCTTGGCCGCAAGGATCGACGAGGCCGCCCGCCTCAACACGTCGCCCTTCAGCGATTTGCTTCGCGGCATGAAGGTGAACAAAGAAGAGATGCTGGCGATGGATGGTGGCCGTGGAGCACTACCTCAAGCGCGACCACGGCGCCGACCTTCGCGAGTGGAACCGCCGTTGCGACGTGATCGCGGCGGCAGCCAAGCAGGGTGAAGAGCGTCACCAGCGAAGTGATCGTGCCTCCCATCGCCAACCACGTGCCGCACCTGGTGCTGCGCTGGGATGCATCGGCGGTAGGTCTACTCCGCCAGAGGCGATGAAGCTGCTTGCCGAAGGCGAACCGGCCATCGAAGCCTGCCCGCTCACCGACGGCGAACGCCTGGTGTTTGGCGTCTGCACGATGGAGTCGGCGATGCGGAGATCGTCGCAAAGCGGGTTCGGGAAGATCGCGGCATAGTGGAAAGGCTGGCGATCACGTCAATCTCCACCAGCGAATTGCCGGATGGTCGCCGTAGGCCACGGTCGTGCGTACCGGCGGCTCTTCTCGAAGTGGTCAGGAAGACCTCGTTCATCGCTTTGTAGTCGGCAAGATCGGCAAGGTAAACGTTGCATTTGAGTACCTTTGCCATCGAAGATCCGCGGATCAACTCTCCTTTTCCACCTCGTCCAGCACATGCTTGGTGTGCGCCTTGATGTTGCCCTCAAGCGCGGCGCCCTTGCCGGCGATGAATAGCAGGTTCCCGTAGGAGAGGGCGCTGAAAGCGGTGTCTTCTCCGGCTTCTTCCCGCTCCGGTAGTGGACCTTCTTCACGGGATCGGCCTCACTTGGGCACGCAGCGGGAACGGGGCGACGCCCGCGACGGCGGCGGCGGCAAAATGGCGGCGAGTCGGCTTCATGGCGGCTGCTCCCTATTGCGGCTACGCGAGCGCGATCTGCGCAGATCCATCTCTGCTTTGTCGCCTATCCCCAGGCCGAGTGCGCCGGAGATGGTGACATGTTCGGGCTGCACCCCGCCGGACAAAGCCGCTGTCTTCGTCCCTGGCGCTTCCGCCAGGCTTCATCCCCATCTACGCGCTGGGCATCGAGCTTTTCCAGCCGATCACGTCCATCGCGACGGGGTCCGTCGAGAAGAACATTGTCTTGTGTTCCCACACATACTTCACGCGCTTCGGGTTCATTCCCGGCTCGCCATGGGCAAGAGCCTTGATGGCATTGCCACGCGGTGCAGAATGCACTTGGCGCGGATAACGGGAATCGACGTGGAGG
Source organism: Bryobacterales bacterium (assembly GCA_034522975.1). Taxonomy (GTDB): domain Bacteria; phylum Acidobacteriota; class Terriglobia; order Bryobacterales; family Bryobacteraceae; genus JACTMJ01. The sequence continues at coordinate 3,398 of JAXHKT010000051.1, read as the reverse complement.
CCGGAATAAAGGTGCCGCAAGCATTCAGCATCGGTGAGGAATGGCTGCGATTGACGTTGTTCACCAAACCGTGCGACATGTTCTTCAGGGCCATTGTGATGCCGGCGGATTGATGGTGCTTGAGCAGGCAGAGGTTCACCATCTTGTCGACGTCTTTGGTGATGAACTGCGCCGCGTAGGAGCGGCGGGCTCGTTCGTTCGAAAGATCGAAGCCCGGCAAAGTGAGTTGCATGTCCATGTAGTGGTCGGGGTCGTAGCCTTCCAGGCGCTGCTGGGTGCGGTCGTTGTAGTCGGCGGCCCAGCCGGTACGCACTCCTTCGTAGCGGCCACTTGTCGAAGCCGGCGGCATAGAACTCGTTCTTGTAGCGGTCGTAGGCCACGATGTTCTTCCGCGGTACTCCCGCCGCTTCGAGGCCGGCGACGATCTCCTGCACCACTTCCGGAGAGGAAATGACATAGGGCCTGCTGACCGGGTTCAGCTTAATGCCCACCACATCGCCCGGCTCAAAGAACATCCGCCAAGCCTGCACCCAATCGGGGGCGCCGGTGAGCTCCATCATGCCGCGCCGCATCATCTGGCGGATGGGTTCGCGCTGGTAGGCGCCGGAGACGATGGAACCGGACGCTCTACCCCGCTGATGCGGCCCGGAAAGAGCCCTGGGGCATGATGGTCATCTGGGCGCGTCCCGCCGTGGAAGAAGCATAGGCCAGCGCCGGGCTCACCGAGCCCAACGCGAGCATCCTCGAAAACCAATCCCGGCGCGTTTCCCCGCTGCGGCCTTCTCCGGTGAAACCCTTGCGTTCCCCATGTAACAGATGCATGCCACACCCCCAATGGACGGCGAGTCATCGCCGTCTTTGAAGGAAGGCTAACACATTCGCCAGGCCGGGGGAATGCTCAGGGACGCTGCTCAGGGAAGCTTCGCGGCTAGCGCGGAGGAAAGCGCGCCGGGGTCGGCTTCTTTCACGTTGGTCCATCCGGCGACATGGGCGCCCTTGCGGAGCACAGCGCAATGTTCCCCAGGTAACGGTCGGCGGCAGTGTACGCCTCGTCGCCCGCCTTGGCGTCTCCGGCCGGAGGAAAGCGTTCGCGCAGCTTCTTGAACAACGCCGCCGCCTCTTCCCGGCGCAATCCGTAACGACGAACGCCTTGCCGTGGGTGTATTGCGCAAGATAGCCGCGCTTCAACATCCGCAGGCCCAGCACGCTTTGCGGAGCCAATCGCGGAAAGCCCGGCTGCAGGCCCTCGGTGGGGAACCACGAAAGTTGAGATGGCTTCTCCGTGCGTCCGGCGATCGCTTTTTCAAACGACGTTAGCGCGTTGCGGAGCAGTTCCGTGTGGTCGCCGCTGGGTTCGGCGGCAATCTCGACATAGTAGCGGTCCTTCACAAGGACGGCCTTGCGGGGTCACCCACCGGCGCCAAGATCGAGGATGGGCATCGTGGATCCGGTTTGCCGGTGAACATGCCATAGGCGCTCTCGAAATCGACGAATGTGGAGACGTCGAAATCCAAGCTTGACGTCTCCCTTTGCGCAGGTGATCCCTTGCATCGTTTGGAAGCCATACAGAAAGTAGCCTTCGGAGTTGCCGTTCATGTATTCGAACAGCGTTTCCGTTTCGAAGTTGCGGAGTTCCCCGCTCGCCAACCGGGAATCACGGCGCAGGTGGAGCCGCGGCCCGCGGCAATGGCGAACGCCAAGAGCAGCAGTATCGCCTTCATGCAAACAACTCCCTGGGCGCGAGCGACGCGTGGCGACTTGCACTCCTTCGGGCAATGCACGCTACACTCGGCGCAATCGGCGCAATTCACCTGTTGCAGATTCGCGGGAAGGGCGCGGTAATTTTCCATGCCCAGTTGGAACTCGCCGTAGCCCTCGGCATAGCTCACGTAGCGGATGATGTCGGAGTGGGGCAGCCCCTTGGCGCAGACCCCGCCGCACTGGTTGCACATCGAGCAATAGAGCGGGCGGATGGCATGCAGTTGCGCGGCGAGAATCTTCCTGTCGGCATCCTGCCAGCCGCCGGCCACGGCCTTGAAGTTCTCGTCGAGCTGGTCTAAATCCATGATCCCCGGGATGGCCGTATGCACCACGGGATTCCGCACCGCCCATTTCAGCGCGGAAGCCATCGCGCCTTCGCGGGAGAGCTTTTCCTGCAGGGGGGAGCCGGGCCGATTCGTGCGGAAGCCGCCAGCCATCACCTTCATGGCAACGATGCCCATGCCACTCTTGGAAGCCGCTTCCACGGTTGCGTCCATGGCGGGGTCCATCGTGAAGTTGTAAGCGGTAAGGACGACGTCGGTGCGGCGTTTCGCCACCAGTGCCGGAATCAACTCGGTCATGTTGCTGTGCGTGGAAACGCCACGGAAGCGGATCTTGCCTTGCCGCCGCGCTTCGTCCTGGGCATCCAGCAATTCGTCCTTCACCTCGGCTGTCTTCGAAAGAGCGTGCAGATACCAGATGTCGATATGGTCGGTTTGCAATTCGCGGAGCGTGGTTTCGAGATGCTCCATGGCCTGGGCGTATGTGGACGATTTCGACTTGCTGGAGATCGTCAGCTTGTCGCGCCTGCTCTTGAGCGCCGCGCCCACCATGCGCTCATTGTTGCCGCTTTGGTAGCCGCGGGCGGTGTCGAAATAAGTGACACCGGCGTCGGCGGCCTGCTCAATGACGCTGGGGTCCGATGTCGTCATGCATCCAAACCCAAGCACGGACACTTTGAGCCCGGTCTTGCCCAGGACGCGATATTGCATGGCCGGGGCCTGTGCCGTAGCCGGTGCGGCGGCCATCAGGCTTAAGCTGGCTCCAAGAAAGCCGCGACGGGAAGCGTGAATTGCCATGGCGATAATGAGACGCTACTTTACAGACTTTTATGTCTTAAACGCACGATATAAGCAACGAGGTTCAAGCCCACGACGCTCCGTTTAGACGCGCACTTTTTGGCGGTGCCGCGGGCTTCGGCGGCCCGCGGATCCGCCGCTAGCTCAACCGCGGCGGCAACCAAATCGCCGTCGCTCTTGTTCATGGCGAAGACCGCAGGAAGAATATCACCGAAGTGCTCAGGGCGATTGATCGCGAGATTGCTCCCCACTCAGCGCCGCAAGAGCGTCATCATCAAGCCGAATCTGGTTTCCACCAATCGCCAATTGGCTGCCACCCACGCCGACGCGCTGCGCGGGATTCTGGATTACCTCGATACGCGATGGCGCGGGCCGGTCTACATTGCCGAATCCTCAGCCGGGATACCTTCGCGGGCTACGGGAGAACTTCAAGTACTCGCCGGTGGCCGGCGAGTATAAGCGAATGAACGTATCGCTTGTCGACCTCAACCAGGAAGCGCTCTATAAGACCATCCACATCCTCAACGGCGATCTCCACCCGCAAGCCGTGCGGCTGGC
>JAXHKT010000050.1:0-22034 GCA_034522975.1 Bryobacterales bacterium | reverse complement strand
CGTATTGCTGCGATTGTGCTGGACGTGCAGCAACAGATCACGGTGCAATCGCGGTTGTTTCGCGATGAATTGAGCAAAGTGAACCTGGACGAGGAAGCGGCATTTCTGATCGGCTACCAGCGCGCTTTCGAAGCCAATGCGCAATTAATGCGAGTGATCACCGAATTAACCGATGTAACCCTCAATATGGTCCGATAAGGGACCAAAGGGCAAATTTTCACGCGGAGAACGACCGGAATGATACGAGGAATCGACGCACAGACGCAGCGATTTTTGATTGACATAGGGCGGACCCAGCGAAAGGTGGCCCGCGCCAACGACCAGATCAATTCCGGCCTGAAGCTCACCAAGCCCTCCGACGCGCCGGACAAGATGAGCAGTTTATTCCGGGTACAGACGGGCCTGCAGCAACTGGACCAATCGCTGCGATTGCTGGCCGAGCAGCGGGCGGAGTTGGAGACCGCCGAGCAGGTGATGCAGCAGGGCGTGAAGTTGATGGATACGGCGGTCTCGCTGGCCACGCAGGGCGCGACGGGAACGACATCCGCGGATATGCGGCTGACGATTTCAGACCAGGTTTCAAACCTGCATGAGCAGATGGTGGCCCTCAGCCGGACGGTAGTGAGCAACCGCTTTATCTTCAGCGGAGATCGAGAGAATGTGCCGCTCTATCCGGAAATCAGCCGGGCGGGGGATCCGGCGCTGCCAGTGACCGACGCGGATGGGAACCCCCTGCCCTCGCCATCGGCGCCGTGGTCTTACGCAGCGAACAACCTGCCCGTGTTTACCAGCACAGCCCCGGTGAACGGCTACACGGGCGCCGAGGAAGTGGAGGGCATCCTTGCCGTGAATGCCAACCGGGAGATCACGCATCCGGCGGGCTACACGTTTCGGGTGGCCATCTCGGGTGTCGAGATTTTCGACGAGCGCAGCGCCACGGACGCAACCCAGCCTTCGGCGAACAACGTGTTCTACGCGCTCAACCGGCTTCGCTTCGCCCTCGCCACACCGGTGGAGAACTTTGCCACGCGAGAGGACTACCAGGAATTTGTGCGGCAATCGCTCTCTCTGGTGAAGCAATCGGCGGATCACTTGAGCCGCAAATCCGGCTTCTATGGCGGGGCGCTGACCAGGGTGCTCGATGGCGTGGACTACGCAAATAAGCTCACTCTGCAACTGCGCGGCGAGCTGATGGAAGTGCGCGATGCCGACATGGTGGAAGCAATCACCAATCTGCAACAGGGCCAGTTGCACATCGACACGGCATTCAAGGCGAGATCGTCCAATACGCAGCGGAGCCTCTTCGATTACATCGGCTGAGGGACGAGGGGCGGGCGGGGGGCCGTGCGTTCAGCCGGGCCGTCGGGATCGCTGTGCTTTCCACTGTCGCCATTCCTAAGGTTCGTCCTGCCGCTGGTCGCTTCGTCGATTGACACTCATTCGGCGTCCACTATTCATAGGAACTTTCCACCTTGCTCCCATAGGAACTTCTCACGTTGCTCCGACGGTTGTCTCGTCCGTCGCGATGACGCATCCAAGCGCGTGATAGCCTGATGGCGATATCGAGGAGGAACGAAGGGATGAGAGTCCACCGTCGCCATTTCCTAGAAGCCGCCGCGGCAGGGACCGTCGCCGCAGCGGCCGCGCTACCCGCAGCGGAATTACCGGCCGAGGAACGCTACCGACAACTGGGGGAAATCCTCAAGCAGCCGGTGCTCAAGAGGCAACTCTTCCGCGAGCCGGTGATCCTGGAGACGGTGGAACTGCTGCGCCTGAACAATCGGTTTTTGTGCCGGGTGCGCTCTCGCGACGGGGCGGAAGGCATTGCTGTGGCGCATAGCGAGATGAGCACGTTTTACCCGATTTTCCTCAAGAAACTACAGCCTTTTTTCATCGGCAAGGACGCGCGGGAGCTGGACCGGATTCTCGAGAAGGTCTACATCTACGGCTTCAATTTCCGTCTGGGGGGGATGGCGCTGGGTCTGCCGTTGGCGACGATTGAGTTTGCAATTCTGGACATGCTGGGGCGCATCGCCGGAAAGCCGGTGGGCCAGTTGATCGGCGAGATCCACAACCCGAAAGTGGGTGTTTACACGGCCACCGAGTGGAGGGAGAAACCGGTTGCGGAATCGATGCGGCTGATCGAACAGGCGGTGGCCGCCCACGATGTACACGCGCTAAAGATCAAGGTGGGCGGACTGATGTTTATGACCGCCGACATGAATGCCGAGGGTCCGCCGGGCCGCACGGAAGCAATCATCCCGCTGGTGCGAAAGGCCTTCGGCGACAAGATGGCGCTCTATGCCGACGCGAACAGTTTCTATACGGTGCCGGAAGCGATCCGCGTGGGGCGGTTGCTGGAGGAATACAGGTTCCGCTATTTCGAAGAGCCGGTGATGTTCGATCATCTGGCGGAGATCAAACAAGTGGCAGATGCGCTGACGCTGCCCGTCTCCAACGGGGAGCAGGACCATAGCTACTACGGTTTCCGCTGGCTGCTCGCCAACGATGGCATCGACATCGTACAGCCGGACAACTATTATTTCGGGGGTTTGATCCGCTCAATGAAGGTGGCGCGGATGGCAGCGGCGTTCGGCAAGACGGTGATCCCGCACATGTCTGGCGGGGGTCTTGGCTATCTCTACAACATCCACTTCGTTTCGGCGCTGCCCAACGCGGGAGAACATCATGAGTTCAAGGGGCTGAACACGCACGTGGAGTTCGAGTGTAAGACGTCGCCGTTGAAAGTGGTTGATGGGAAGATGCAGGTTCCGACGGGCGCTGGATTCGGGGTGGATTTCGACCGGGACTGGGTGGGACGGCATGAGGTGCTTCGCGGTTGAGCGAAGCGTTGATCCGGCATGCACCTCTATATCGCGCAACTTTGTGATTGCATGGCAGTTCCCGATGGTAGAATGATGCCACAATGTTTTACTCAGTTGCGTGGGTGAAGGCAGTCGTCATTCTGGCGATTGTTTTAATAGGTCAGGGTTATGTCTCTGGCGCCGATGCGGTGGTGGGCAGCGTGAAGACGATCAGCGGCAAGCCGGTTTTATTGAGAGGTTCGGAGACCATTCCAATCACTCTCGGCATGCATCTGGTGGAGAGGGACCGGCTAAGCACGGACGCGGCTTCGCGTGTTGGCTTCATCCTGCGGGATGGGTCTCGCGTGTCCTTGGGTCCGGAGAGCGAAGTGGTGGTGGAAAAGTTCCTTTTTGAGCCGGGCAAGGGGGAGTTGGGCCTGTTGATGCGGTTGATGCGCGGTGTCGCGGCGTTTGTTTCCGGAAAGATCGCGCAGTTATCTCCCGAATCGGCGGTGGTGGAAACACCGGTGGGCATCATCGGTCTGCGGGGTACGAAATTTGCCGCGGCGCTGGCTGCGAATTAGATGGAGCGGGATCTCGCGCTACGCGGCTCGCAGATAGCGATTGCGATGAAACGGACGTTGATTCTGGGTTTCGCTGGATTGCTCGTTCTGGCGGGATGCCGCGCCAAGCGGATGAAGCAGGCGCCGATGCCGCCGCGGCCCGAGAGCGCGGTGGTTCTCTTGAGGGACGACGATGGCCGGGTGGGCAAGGTACTCTTTGAGAACAGCGGCGGCACGGCTACCCTGAGCGAAGACAATACGATGATTCTGATCGGCGCCTCCGATGTTGCTCCTTCGGCGCCGGCGCCGGTGGATGCCAGCGAAATCGCCCGCAGATTCGGAGCCGCACCTGACGATCGTCGCCGCAGGAGATCGGCTCCATTCCCGACCTGGGCACGGACCCGGTCTACGCCAATCGGAGGCGCTTGTCGCATCGCTTTTGCAAGCGGTGGAGGACCGGCAATCCACCGACGTCAGCATCACCGGCCACACCGACACGACGGGCACGGCGCCGGCGAATGTCGAACTTGGATTGCGGCGGGCGGAGCGAGTGGCGGAGATGCTGAAGCAACGAGGTCTGGCGGCGGAGTTTCTTACGGTGGTGTCGCATGGCGAAGGAAATCTGCTGGTAAACACTCCGGACGGGGTGGAAGAAGCACGCAACCGGCGGGTGGAAGTGACGGTGCGATGAGCTTCAGCCCGATGCGCATCGTTGCAAGCAACCGGCTGGCGATTCTGGGGCTGGCGATTACGATGGCAGCGGCGGCGATTTGGCTGCTTCGCCCGGCGTGGTTGAACCGCTTCGATCACCTAGCCTACGACGCCCAATTGAGAGCCGCGGCCTCCGCGCCGTTGAGCAACCAGATCGTGATCGTGGAGATTGACGAAGCGAGCCTTGCACGCTACGGTCAATGGCCGTGGCCCCGAGCGGTGCTGGGCGGGCTTCTCAACCAGATCCGCGATGCAGGCGCGTCGGTGATCGCGCTGGACGTGGTATTTGCGGAACCGGAGCAACGGCTGGCAAGCGCAGATCCAAGCGGCGTCATCCCGAGCAACAACAATCCGGGCGAGAGCAGCGTGGGCGATGCCGTCCTGCGCAGTTCGCTCGAAAAAGGGCAAGTCGTGGTGGGGCACTATTTCCGCTTTGGAGACCAGCGCGGATCGGCCTCCTGCCAGTTGCACCCGGTCTCGCTTTCCACGGCGTTTCGCTTCGACGCAGGCACGAAGCCCTATCTGAATGCGGATTCGGTGACGTGCAGCCTGGCTGAAATCTCCGGCGCGGCGATGGGCAGCGGCTTCCTCAACGCGTCCCCGGACGCGGATGGTATTTTGCGGCGGGTGCCGCTGGTGATCGGGTATGGAGAACGGGCCTATCCCAGCCTCGCTCTTGCCGCGGTAATGAGCCACCGGAAGCTGCGAGCCGCGCAGTTGGTGCAGGAGCGAGACGGCTCCGATTGGCTGCGGCTGGGCGGGACGCAGGCACCCACCGGACCATACGCCACGTTGCTGCTGCGTTATCAGCCGGGCACGCATCCCTTCGCGCGGCTTTCCGCGGCGGAGCTTCCTGGAAGCCCGGGATTGCTCCGCGGAAAAATTGTGCTGATTGGGGGGGCCGCCGTCGGCTTGCAAGACGCGGTGAGCACTCCCATCCGGGCGGAGGTGGCGGGCACCGAAGTGCATGCCACGGCGATGGAGAATCTGCTGGCGGGGGACGCCATTCGTCGAAGCCCGGCGGCGAGAACCGCGGAATTGCTGATCCTCTTGTTTTGCGGCGCGCTTAGCACCTGGCTGATCGCGCGATTCCGCCCTGTAGCGGGCGGGCTGGGAGCGGCGGCTCTGATCCTGGTGACATGGCTTGCCACGGCGAAGTATCTCGACGGCGCGGGCGTGTTTGTCTCGCCGTCGCTGGCCATCGCGCTGGTGGTGTTGAATGTGGCGGCTCTGAGTGTCACCAGCCTGGGGCAGCAGCGCGCCAGGGCAGATCGCGGGGAGGTGCAGGCGGAGGCCGCGCGCGCCTTTATGGTGAACATGCTAGGCAACCTGACGATGCTGCGGGACCTTGAAACGGGAGAGCACCTCTTCCGCATGCAACGCTACGCCTGGGTGCTGAGCGTGGCGCTGCGACAGCATCCGCGCTTTCGCGAGGCGCTCACGCCGGAGCGCATTGCGCTGATCGCCGAACTGGTGCCCATGCATGATATGGGCAAAGTGGGTGTGGCCGACGCCATTCTGCGGAAGCCCGGCCGATTGACCCCGGAGGAATTCGAATCGATCAAGCAGCATGTTGCCTATGGACGCGATGCCTTGTTGCGCGCAAAGGAGCGCTCCGTGGGCTTGGATGAGGCAATCTGGACGACCGCATTCGAGATCGTTAACGGACACCACGAGCGATGGGACGGCTCGGGGTATCCGGACGGGCTAAAGGGTGAGGCAATCTCCGTGGAAGGACGGATTGTAGCTGTCATCGACGTCTACGACGCCCTGGTGAGCGAGCGCGTCTACAAGCATGCGATGTCGCACGAGGAGGCGCTGGATATTCTGCGCCAAGGCAGCGGGACGCATTTCGATCCGGCGGTGGTGGAAGCGTTTCTGCAGGTGGAGCAAACCATCCGGCAAGTGAACGAAGAGATTCGCAAGAACCCGGACGCCGCGCTGGCCCCCTGGGTATAGTGCCCCCTGGGTGCACGGCGGCGCGGCGGCAAAACTTCCCGCTACACTGAGAGTTGATTCCCTTTGAAGCCCTGTTCCGGAACAAGCACGTCGCCACGATGGCGACGGTGGCTGTGCGTGCGCATCTGGACGAAGTGCGCTTTCCCGTAGAGGACCGCCTGTTTGAAACGGAACCGGGTGTGCAGGTGCGGGTGAAAAGCCAGCGGCCGGAGGGCAAGCATCGCGGCCACCTGGTTCTGGTGCATGGGCTGGAGGGCAAGTCGACGGCAGCTACATGCGTAGCCTGGCACAGAGCGCACTGACGAATGGGCTGGCGGCTCATCGGATGAACATGCGCAATTGCGGCGGCACGGAGGCGCATTGCCGCACGCTTTACCACGCCGGGCTCACCGTGGATATTGAGCGCTTCGTGGAGCACCTGGGAGCGGAATCGACAGGCGGCAGTTCGCGAGTGCCTATTTACCTTGCTGGGTTCTCACTCGGCGGCAATCAGGTTTCCAAACTGGCTGGCGTGCTGGGAGAACGGGCGGGCGAAGTGCTTGCCGGAGTGGCCGCAGTATCGACGCCGATCAGTTTGGCAGCGTGCTCGCGGCACATCCAGTTGCCCTCCAACTGGCTATACCAATGGCAATTCGTGGAACGGATGAAGCGCACCATTCGGCGGAAGCACGCTCTGATGCCGGACCTCATTTCGCTAGATGGCATCGAACGGATCAAGACGATCTGGGAGGTTGACGACGCCTATGTGGCTCCGTTGGGGGGCTTCGAGGATGCGGCGCACTATTACGCGACGCAATCCGCCGAAAACTTCCTGGGCGATGTGCGGCTGCCGATGCTGATGGTGCATGCCGAAGACGATCCGTTCATTCCGGTGGCGCTCTACGATCAGCCCGCAGTGATGGAGAACCCTTGGATCCGGTTCATCCGCGCGCCCCATGGGGGCCACATGGGATTCCTCGCCCGCACGCGGCCGCACTTCTGGGTGAACGAAGTGATCCTGCGCTGGATAGCGTCGGTGGAAGCGGGGGAGACTCCGATGGCTGCTTCGATACTCAAGGCGAAGCGATAAGTTTTCCCGCGCCTCACGGAACAATTCCTTCCCAACTCCGTATACGGGAGTGAACGGCGAATCGCGGGAGCTTCCGGCGAGGGGCGTTTCGATGCACGGCTGGAGACCCTTCAGCGAGTGCGCAGCGTCAGCTTGGAGCACGCTTCCCCGCCCCGGCAAAGATGGAGACGACGATGGCGAGCAATGGTGTAAACGGCAAAAGAAAGAGCCGACGCTGGTTCTGGGCGCAGGGTGATCTTGGCGGCGTCTTGGTGACGGTGGGTCGTGGCAGCCTCGACTTTCGCCTTTCGCTCAAACCCGAGTATCGACCCGGCTGAAGCTCAGCGTGGTGGAAACGGGAGACCTCGCCCGCTCCGTGGTGGCCACGGGGAAGATCGAGCCGCTAACCAAAGTGGAAGTGAAATCGAAGGCCAGCGGCATCGTAAAGAAACTGTATGTGGATTACGGCGAGTGGGTGAAGCAAGGGCAGTTGATGGCCGAGCTGGACAAGGAAGAACTGAATGCCAGAGTGCGGGAAGCCAAAGCAGCGCTGATGGCGGCCGACGCCGCAATGCAATCGGCCGAGGCAACGCTGCAGCGGAACCAGGAAGAGGCGAAGAGCCCCGAAATCCCGTTCCTCAAGAGCAACGTGGACCGCTCGAAGGAATTGTTCGAGCAGAAGCTGATCGCGAAGAGTTCGATGGAGGAGGCCGACCGGCTTTACCAGATGTCGCTGAACCGGCGGGCGATGGCGCAGCGCGGGGTGGGGGTGAGCCGCGCGGAGGTGGCCAAGGCGAAAGCGCAGGTGGCGCAGTATCAAGCGATGCTCGAACGCGCCGAAGAGGACCTGCGGAATTCCACCATCGTCAGCCCGATGGACGGGCTGGTGCTCTCGCGCGATGTGGAAGTGGGGGATGCGGTCTCTTCGATTCTGGTTCTGGGATCGCAGGCGACCTTGGTGTTCACGCTAGGCGATGTGAGCGACGTTTACGTGCTGGGCAAGGTGGACGAAGCCGATATCGGGAAAGTGTATCTGGAGCAGGAAGCGCGGATTGTCGTGGAGTCGTTTAAGGACAAGAAGTACGCAGGGAAGGTGACGAAGATTTCCCCGCTGGGCGTGGAGAAGGACAACGTGACGACATTCGAAGTGCGGGTTTCGATCGCCAATCCGAGCGGCGAACTGAAGGCCAACATGTCGGCGAATGCGGAGATCATCCTCGAAGAGAAAAAGGGCGTGATGCTGGTTCCCGAGGCTGCCGTGGTTTACGACGGCGATCGCAAGACTTTTCTGGACATTCCGGAACCGTCGAGCGAGACCGGCAAGAGACGGGTGCCCGTGACGCTAGGGATTTCAAACGGCGTGAAGACGGAGCTGGCCTCCGGATTGAAGACGGGCGACAAAGTGCATCCTTCCGGCAATAGAGCGCAAGGCATTGCCGGCTTCGCTTTCGACGAGAAAACGAAACGACATTCTGTTTCCACAGCCATTTGCCATGGGGCGGGATCCGAGAAGCCCGCCCCGATTTTTCTTACGGCTGCCCCGCGGCGCGAGACGGCGCCGGCCCGGGTTTATAGTTTTGCGATGACGCTGAAAGATCTATTTCTGGATACGCTGCAAACCCTCCTGGGCGCACAAGTTGCGCACGGCTGCTGACCATGTTTGGCATCACCTGGGGATCAGTCTTCATCTACCCTGATGGTTGGCGCCGGGGAAGGCCTCGCAGAGTGGGGCCAGGAGAGGGTGGCGGCCAGCTTCGGCAAGGATCTGATGATTGTGTTCGGCGGACGCACCAGCATGCAGGCAGGCGGCACGCGAGCCGGACGTTCGATTCGCTTCAAAGCGGACGACTATAAGAAGATCGCACCGTTCTGCCCGAATTGCGCGCACATCATGCCGGAGTTTGGGCGCAACGTAAAGGTGCAATCGAGCTATAACAACGCCACGCTGTTAACTACCGGGGCGTTGCCCGCGTTCGCGGAGATTCGTTCGATCGACGTAGCGCAGGGCCGCTTTTACAGCCAAAAGGATTGCGACGAGGCGCGCGCCGTGGCCTTTCTGGGTTCCGATGCCAAGAAGCAGTTGTTCGCCGACCGCGACGCGCTGGGCCAGACCATCACGTTGAACGGTTTGCCCTATGTCGTCATTGGCGTGATGCAGCCCAAGGAGCAGGATTCGAGCTACGACGGCGAGGATATCCGTAAGGTATTCGTTCCCTTCCCGCGCGCGATTGCGGACTTCCCGGAACCGCCCCCGTCGCGGCCCGACGACATCGACCGCCTTCTGGTTTCGGCCCGCAGCTTCGACGAGCATCTGGAATGTAAACGGCAGCTTCGCGAGAGCATGGCGCGGCTCTACGATTGCGACCCGAAGGACGAAGACGCGCTCTATATCTGGGACACGATCGAGAACAGTAAGGCGTTCAACCAGATGACCGTGGGGATGCAATACTTTCTGGGCGCGGTGGGGATCGCCACGTTGCTGATTGGCGGCATTGGCGTGATGAACGTGATGCTGGTGGCCGTGCGCGAGCGAACGCGGGAGATCGGGCTGCGCAAGGCTGTGGGGGCAACAGCGCCCACGATCCTTTTTCAATTTTTCGTGGAGACAATTTTCGTGGTGCTGCTGAGTGGCGGATTGGGGCTAGGGATCGCGTATGGGCTTTGTTGGGCCGTGAACCAATTGCCGATGCCGCAATTCTTCGCCGGTCTCATACCCACGTGGACCTTCAGCTTTCTTTCCTTTGGGTTGCTGGGATTGATCTCTTTGTTAAGCGGGATGTATCCGGCCAGCCGCGCAGCGCTGATCGATCCGATTGAGGCGCTGCGCCATGAGGCAGGGGGGTAGGGCGTGTTGAGAGAGATCCTGATTCAAGCCTGGACCGCGTTGCGGCGCAATCCCACAAGGAGCTTGCTGACGATGACCGGCATCATGTGGGGGGTGGTGAGCGTGGCGCTGCTATTCGCATACGGCAGCGGCTTTCGCGGGCAATTGGTGCGGGCCTTCGACGCTTTCGGCAAGTCCGCGGTGGTGGTGTGGCCCGGGCAGACGAGCGACCAAGCTGGGGGCGAGAAGGCGGGGAAGCAAGTCAGGCTGGAAATGGAAGATTTTGAGAACATCCGCACCGAAGGGACGCTGGTTCGCTACCTGAGCCTGGAGACGGTGCGCCGCTACGATGTGGGTTACGAGTTGCGCCGGGAGAACAGTGCGGTACGGGGCGTTTACCCCTCTTATGGAACCATGCGCAATCAGGTTCCCAGCCAGGGACGCTGGATTACCGAAGAGGACATGCTGGAGCGGCGGCGGGTAGCGTTTCTGGGCGCTGAGATCAAAGAGAAACTATTTAGCGGACGCCCGGCGCTGGGTGAAGAGGTGAACATTGCGGGGATGCGCTTTACGGTAATCGGAGTGATGGATCCGAAGCTGCAATTCAGCAACTATTTTTCGAGCGACGACAGCTCCATTTTCATCCCCTACTCGACGGCGGGCGACGTCTGGAACACCCGCTACGCGAGCGTGCTGGTGTTCAGTGCAATCACGCTCGATTTTCAGAAAGAAGCGATTGCGCAAGTGCGCAATGCCATCGCGAAGCGGCAGGGCTTTAACCCCAACGACGAACGCGCCCTGCGGGTGATGGACCGTGAGGAATTCCGCCCGATCATCGACGGCATCACGATCGGGCTTCAGGTATTGCTGATTTTCGTGGGATTGCTGACGCTGGGGATTGGCGGCGTGGGCGTAATGAACATCATGCTGGTCTCGATCGACGAGCGGGTGCGGGAGATCGGCCTGCGGCGGGCGTTGGGTGCGCGCAAACAGCATGTGATGATGCAGGTGCTCGCGGAAGCGCTGGTGATTACCTTCGCGGGGGGGATGCTGGGGCTGTTGGCGGCGTACGCCATTGCCGCGGCGGTGGGCGATCTGCCGTTATTAGGAGCCGTGTTCAACGACGATTCCGGCAAAGGCGATCTGCGTCTGGTGATCTCGCTAAACACGGTGATCGTCTCGATGGTCTTCCTGGCCGTCGCAGGTATTGCCAGCGGCTTCGTGCCGGCGCGCAAAGCTTCGGCGCTCGATCCTTCTTTGGCCCTCCGCTACGAATAAGGGTCGCGTCCGGTTCGGCTACGGTGATATTGCTAGTTGCTGCGGAGGGATCAACTGAATGCCGCTGGAAACTGGCTGGGCCAAAGCAGGGAAACCCGTGCACGGTGAACTGGAGACGGCGAAACCGTCGCGACGGGAAGCGGGTACAGCGCCACGGTCGCGGCTTTTTCGATCGTTCCGTCTTGCGTGCTGGGGGGCCAAGCGGGCAGTGCCCCGAGCGACAAGCTAAACATCGCCGGAGTAGGCGTGGGTGCGATGGGCGGGGTTTACACGCGGGACTGCGAGAGCCAGAACATCGTGGCCCTTTGCGACGTGGACCCGGCGTTCGCCGCAAACACGTTCGCGCGGTATCCCAACGCCAAGACCTATCGTGATTACCGCGAGATGCTCGATAAACAGAAGGATATCGATGCGGTGATCATCGGCACTCCGGACCACACGCACGCTTTTGTAGCGATGGCGGCGATGGA
This sequence comes from Bryobacterales bacterium, assembly GCA_034522975.1. Lineage (GTDB taxonomy): Bacteria > Acidobacteriota > Terriglobia > Bryobacterales > Bryobacteraceae > JACTMJ01. The sequence continues at coordinate 10,377 of JAXHKT010000050.1, read as the reverse complement.
CCTGGGCAAGCATATTTACTGCGCCAAACCGCTGACGCGGACGGTGTACGAGGCGCGTCTGCTGGCCGAGACGCGCCCGCAAGAAGAAACTGGCCACGCAGATGAGCGTCCAGATGGTCGGCTTTCGAGGACGCCCGGTTGACGGAAGAGTGGATTCAGGTGGGCGCGGTGGGCATGGTTCGCGAGGTTCATGTTTGGACCAACCGCCCGATCTGGCCGCAGGGCCTGGGCCGTCCGCGCGAGGGGATGGCCGTGCCAAAGACCCTCGATTGGGATCTGTGGCTGGGGCCCGCGCCGGAGCGGCCTTACCATACGGCGTATCATCCCTTTGCCTGGCGCGGTTGGGTGGATTTTGGCACAGGGGCCCTAGGCGATATGGCCTGCCACGCGTTTCATGTGGTGTTCCGGGCTTTGGAATTGGGGCATCCCACCAGGGTCTCCGCAAGCGCCACCCGGGTGGTACGTCACCGCCTCGCCAACAACGAGGGGCGGCTCAGCATCCGAAACGCGGTCATCGAGTTGCCCGAAACCTTCCCGCATTCCTCTATCGTTACCTGGGAATTTCCCGCGCGAGGCTCTCAGCCCGCCGCGCGGATGCATTGGTATGACGGTGGCGTGAAGCCGCCCGTCCCAGTCGGGATGCCCACCGGCCAAGCTCTAAAGGGGGACGGCATGTACTTCGTGGGGGATAAGGGAGTGCTGCTCACCGGTTTTACCCGGGGGCGAACATGTGCTTCTGCCCGAAGCCCGGGCGAAGGACTTCACCCCGCCCGCCAAAACAAAGCCGCGTGGGTGAGGGCCACTACATGGAGTGCAATGGATGCCTGCAAGGGTGGTCCCGGCACTCCTGCGAGTTCGGGTTTGGGACCCTGCTGACGGAGACGGCACTGCTGGGAACCATCGCTCAGCGGACCCAGAAAAGCCTCGATTGGGATCCCCAACGGATGCGGTTCCCCAATGACCCAACGGCGAGCGCTCTAGTGAACCCGGGTTACCGCAAAGGCTGGAAGCTTTAGCCAACTCTTTGATAACAGACCGGTTGCCCAAAACGTGAGAGGTCGAACGATACTTTGCAAAACAGGATGGGAAAATGCGCTATGCGTAGAGGCTACTGGAAGAGTTTCACTTGTGCCCCCCTCCTTACTTGTTGGCGGTCCGTTGATTGCGCTTCCCCCCTTTTGACCGCATGATAAATTTTTCGGAACTACCGTTGTGTTCTGTTTTGCAGAACAATCTCGCGAAGCACAATTTTGTGCAACCTACCCCTGTCCAATCCAAAGCCATCCCCCCCCCCCGCCCTTGAGGGTCGCGATGTGGTGGCTACCGCGGAAACGGGCAGCCTCCAGAGGACGCTGGCGTTTGTTGTCGCTCCTATGCTGGAATCTCTTGATGCATGGCCGCCGCCGTCCGGGCGTGCAGGCGATCATCCTGAGCCCTACCCGCGAACTCGCGCTTCAGATTCAAGAGACCTTCGTGAAGGTAGCCGCCGGTACCGGAGTGAACTCCGCCGTAATCGTGGGCGGCATGAATGAACGTCCGCAGATCGACGCGGTGAAGCGCGGTGCGCAGGTGCTGATCGCCACGCCGGGCCGCCTGGAAGACTTTCTGCAGCGCAAGCTGGTTCAGCCCTTCTTCAACAAGATTCTGGTGCTGGATGAAGCCGACCGGATGCTCGATATGGGCTTTCTGCCTAGCATCCAGCGCATTCTGGCGGCGATTCCGGCGCAGCGTCAGACGCTCTTCTTTTCGGCGACCATCGAAAAGTCGGTGGCTCACCTTGTGGAGAAGCACGTCAACAACCCGGTGCGGATCGCCATTGGGGCGACGACCGAAGCCTCCTCGCAAGTGGAACTTCAGGCTTACGAAATCGGCAAGGATGCCAAGTACGATCTGTTGCGATACCTGCTCGAACAGGAAGACGGGTCGTTTCTGGTGTTCTCTCGCACGAAACACGGCGCAGAACGGCTGGCCCGTCAGTTGGACCGGGGCGGCTATGCCGCTGCCGCTATCCATGGCAACCGCACGCAGGCCCAGCGGAACAAGGCGCTCAAAGGCTTCCAGGACGGCGAATACCGCATCCTTGTGGCCACGGACGTGGCTTCCCGCGGCATTCACGTGGACAACATTTCGCATGTTGTGAATTACGATCTGCCGCAGGTACCGGAGGACTTCATCCACCGCGTTGGCCGCACGGGCCGGGCCGGATTAACCGGGGTCTGCCATAACTTCGTGACGCCGGGCGAGCAGATCTGAAATCCGCCGGATTGAGAAGGCACTCAACACCCGGCTGCAACTGCAGCAACTGCCACGGAGCCTGCAGCAGAGCGCTCCCCAGGAGCATCGGGCGTCGTCGTCCAGCGTGCGTTCGCAAGCGCCTTCTCGGCTGGCCTCCGAAGCACGCTCAGGCGGCGAATCGAAGCCGGTTGGGCGGCCACGCTCAACGAAGCCCCGGACGGCGGGAAGCGCGGCGCCTCGCAAACGGCAGAGTTCCGCCGCTCGTTTCGCTTAAGGCATTCCCGTTATTCTGAAGAGGTGCGGCTCACCCACCTCTTCCGGATCTCTTTCCTGGCAATCGCCCTGGCTGCAGGGTCGGCATGTGCCGACGCGCCAGGGGCGACCGGCCGGCAGGTGGGCGATCTCGCACTGGTGAGTGCCAAAAGCATGCCGATCGCGCTGCGTTCCCTTGTCACTACTACAGCTGCTCTCTTTCTCCTCATTCCTCCCGGGATCGCGGATCCATGCGAACTTGTTGCTTCGTTCGGTCGGCTGGCGGTGCAGGACGAGTTGCCACGTTGGGGCGTGTGGCTAGGCCGGACGCTTCCGCGAGGGACTTGTGCCGAGGCGGCTTCTATTCCGTTCTATCAGCGTCCCGCGGCGGCGGAGGGGCTGCCTCTTCCCTCGTCGCTTCCGGAATTGTGGGTGGTGGACGATTCCTATCGAGTTCGCCTTCGCCTGGAAGTTGCCGGCAATGGAGATTGGGCCAGGATCGCTATTGAGATTGACCGCATGGCTGCAAGGCCGGGGCTCGTCCGAAGCAAACTGCGGCCACTGCCACGGCATGGATGGGGCGCAGGCATCATCGGCGGAGGTGAAATCTCTCGTTGGCATTTCCTCCAGGTACCCCGAAACCGAAGTGCTGCGATTGGGCGCCCAATTCGGCGGTGTCGATATGACGGGCTGGAGCGAGGCGAAGAAGAGAACGCTGCTGGCCTACATCCGAGGGTTATAGCGCGGCGCGACTCCGATGGCTGAGCCTAACCCCCTCCTCCCGAATGATTTCTCGTTCTTCACGCGCGCGGTTGGCATCTCTTTCTTACGATGGCTACCCAACCCGCTTCCACCTCCCCCCAGGGAACGCACCAGGTCGCTGCAGCGCGCGCCCTACTGGCATGGCGCATCCTGATTGGCGTCTCTGCGTTCGGCAGCGCCTGGACTTTGCTAGGCAACGGTGTGCGGGTCTTTCGCGGAGAAGCGGTGCGGCCCGGAGCAGTTCATCTCGGGGTGGTTCTGCTGTAGGGGTTGGCTGTTTCCGCAAACGGTGACTATCGATGCAAACTGGCATCCAGATGGTGCGATTCTTCGGCTTAATGCGTAGCCCGCATCTGAGATCGAGGATATTGATTTCTATTGGGCCACGAATATGCTGGCTATTCGGGACTACATGAAGGGTTTGGCCGGGAACTTTGATGTAGTGGAGCGAGCCCGGGAGGAACGCAAGAGCGGACTGCTTATCAATTCCAAGAAAGAAACCAGACGAATCGTGCTCAGCCAATATCACGTTGGAAGAGACCGCATCGTAGAGGAGTTAAAGCGGCGGGGTGTCCGCGATTACGCGGAAGCAGTAAGGCAAGGGCGTTAGACAACCATCGCTACGCACGCAAAAAAGCCCGCCGGCGCTTTTGCAGCGGGGCGGGCTTTTGGAATTAATTGGGCGATGTCCTACTCTCCCACACACTCGCGCATGCAGTACCATCGGGGCTGAGGGGCTTAACTTCCGTGTTCGGGATGGGAACGGGTGGGACCCCCTCGCTATGATCACCCAAACTTGTTTGGTAACGGTTGGCCGTAGACTTTGCAGGCCTCGCGACTTTTCGTCGCTCGCTGGTGTCTTTCAACTTCGTTACCGGAATGGATCTCGGCTTCGGGATGAAGAGATTTGGATGATGGGTTATGCCAACTGCGTTTCTGAAAGTCTTTCCGATTTTGATCGGGAAGTGACGATTGGATTCGTCGTTTCCATGCTTGCTCGCTGTCTGCTTTTTGGGCAATCAGCGCGGCCAGCGATGGAAAATTTTATGGTCAAGCCGAACGGGCGATTAGTAACGGTAAGCTTCATACATTGCTGCACTTCCACATCCGTCCTATCAACGTGGTCGTCTTCCACGGCCCTTCAGGGAGATCTTATCTTGGGGAAGGTTTCGCGCTTATATGCATTCAGCGCTTATCCAGACCGAATTTCGCTACCCAGCGATGCCCCTGGCGGAACAACTGGATCACAAGAGATTCGTTCACCTCGGTCCTCTCGTACTAAAGGCAAGCCCCCTCAAATCTCCTACGCCCACCACAGATAGGGACCGAACTGTCTCGCGACGTTCTGAACCCAGCTCACGTACCGCTTTAATAGGCGAACAGCCTAACCCTTGGGAGCTTCTACACCCCCAGGATGCGATGAGCCGACATCGAGGTGCCAAACCGAAGCGTCGATATGAACTCTTGACTTCGATCAGCCTGTTATCCCCGGCGTACCTTTTATCCGTTGAGCGATGGCCCTTCCATGCGGGACCACCGGATCACTAAGGCCTACTTTCGTACCTGCTTGACTTGTAGGTCTCGCAGTCAACCTGGTATCTGCCTTTACACTCAATGGCGGATTTCCAAACCGCCTGAACCAAGCTTCGCGCGCCTCCGTTACTGTTTAGGAGGCGACCGCCCCAGTCAAACTACCCGCCTACCAATGTCCCTCTACCCGGTCAGGGTAGCAGGTTAGAGTCGCAACACAATCAGGGTGGTATCTCACCGTTGGCTCCTCCGAACCCAAGAGTCCGGGATCAAAGCCTCCCACCTATCCTGCGCAGAGTGTGCCGCGAATCATTGATAGGGTGTAGTAAAGGTGCACGGGGTCTTTCCGTCTAGTGGCGGGCACCCGGCGTCTTCACCGGGACCACAAGTTCGCCGGGCGGCATGTTAAGACAGTTCTCAGATCGTTACGCCATTCGTGCAGGTCGGAACTTACCCGACAAGGAATTTCGCTACCTTAGGACCGTTATAGTTACGGCCGCCGTTCACCGGGGCTTCAATTCAAAGCTTCGCCTTGCGACTAACCTCTCCTTTTAACCTTCCGGCACCGGGCAGGCGTCAGCCCCTATACGTCGTTTTCGACTTTGCAGAGACCTGTGTTTTTGTTAAACAGTCGCCTGAGACTCTTCGCTGCGACCCTCTTACGAGGGCACTCCTTCTCCCGAGGTTACGGAGCTATTTTGCCTAGTTCCTGAACATACCATCACCCGAGCGCCTGAGAATTTTCATCACGTCCACCTGTGTCGGTTTGTGGTACGGATTGCTTTGCTCTCCTTAGAGGTTTTTCCTGGCGGACGGTCCGGCGGATTTGCCTCTCCGGTCCTCCTCTCCCCGGTGCACAAGAACCATTGCATGCACCAGCTTGAGGCCGCGTCCCCCCATCGGTCTTGATCGAACAAAGCAAGTCACGGAATATTAACCGTGTGTCCATCGGCTACGCCTTTCGGCCTCGCCTTAGGCTCCGACTAACCCTGAGCGGATTAACCTTTCTCAGGAATCCTTAGACTTTCGGCGACCAGGGTTCTCACCTGGTTTCTCGCTACTTATGCTGGCAGAGTCTCTTCCTTGCGCTCCAGTGGTCGTTCCCGTCCACCTTTATCGCACAAGGAATGCTTTCCTACCGCACGGATACGTCCGAAGACGTATTCGTACCCACAACTTCGGTACGATGCTTGAGCCCCGTTATATTGTCGGCACCGGGCGACTCGACCAGTGAGCTATTACGCTTTCTTTAAAGGATGGCTGCTTCTAAGCCAAACCTCCTGGCTGTCTGAGTCTCCCGACTTCCTTTCCCACTTAGCATCGATTTGGGGACCTTAGTTGGTGATCTGGGCTGTTTCCCTTTTGACAACGGAGCTTAGCCCTCGCTGTCTTACTCCCGTGCTACACGTTTCCGGCATTCGGAGTTCGTCGAAATTCGGTACCCTGGGAAGAGCCCTAGTTCAATCAGTGCTCTACCACCGGAACGGACCACACGAGGCTAGCCCTAAAGCTATTTCGGAAAGAACGAGCTATCACGGAATTTGATTAGCCTTTCACCCCTACCCTCAGCTCATCCAAGCTGTTTTCAACCAACACTGGTTCGGACCTTCAGACGCTGTTACACGTCCTTCATCCTGGCCAAGGGTAGATCATCCCGCTTCGCGTCTATTCCCCGCGACTGAACGCCCTGTTCAGACTCGCTTTCGCTTCGGCTCGCTTTCGCTTAACCTTGCCACGAAGAATAACTAGCCAGCTCATTATTCAATAGGCACGACGTCAGGCAGGTCCTTGCGGACATAGCCCTTCGACTGCTTGTAAGGCGTGCGGTTTCAGTTACTATTTCACTCCCCTCGCAGGGGTTCTTTTCACCCTTCCCTCACGGTACTGGTTCACTATCGGTCACAGGTGAGTATTTAGCCTTGCCGGATGGTCCCGGCAGATTCCCGCAGGGTTTCACGTGTCCCGCGGTACTTAGGAGCCACTCAAAGGAAGATTGCATTTTCACCTACGGGGCTGTCACCCTCTATGGCCGGTCTTTCCAAACCGTTCAGTTAACGCTCCCTTATCCCTCTTTGCACACTAGATGATGTAACGTCTTACGGCTCTCGCCGCTCGACGCTCAATCATCTAGTATTTGTGGTCCTGCAACCCCAGATTCTCCTTGCGAATCATCTGGTTTAGGCTTCTCCGATTTCGCTCGCCACTACTCTCGGAATCACGGTTGTTTTCTTCTCCTCCGGGTACTGAGATGGTTCACTTCCCCGGGTTCGCTTCCTACGCCTATGTGTTCAGCGTAGGATACCGATTGTTCACAATCGGTGGGTTCCCCCATTCGGACATCTCCGGATCACAGCGTGCTTACCGCTCCCCGAAGCTTTTCGCAGTTGGCCACGTCCTTCTTCGCCTTCCTGTGCCTAGGCATCCCCACGCACGCCCTTAGTAGCTTGACCATAAAATTTCCCATTGCTCCTGCTCTCTGGCTTCTCTCCCTTTCGAGAAGAGTCGCTCGCGCCTCGGCTTCGTTCCGCTACAGCTTGCGCCCTCGCTTCGCCCTGCCTTGTGCAGCAATCCTAGGAAATTTTCTTTCCCGATTCACATCGGACTTGTTTCAAACTCTCAGAACGCGCCTTCTCGCTCTACGGCCCCTTCTCTCAACAGCGGTTTCCCGCCCTTAAGATCGAGCCCGCAAGCTTTGAGACGCACTTGCAGTTTTTTTTGCCCATCATCCTCTTCAGTTTTCAAAGAACTCTCTCCCGCTTCACTGTGAAGTTGCGTCCGGTTGCCCGGTCGCCCGCTTCTCAGTGCCCTATGCCGAGAAAGAAAGGCTCTCACTTCCCTTTACGGGTGGAGAGGCTTCGTCTTATCGGCACAGCTTGTTTTTAGCTGTGCATCGAATCGTCTGGGTTGGAAGGCGAATGTTGGTGGGCCTGAGTGGAGTTGAACCACTGACCTCACCCTTATCAGGGGTGCGCTCTAACCAACTGAGCTACAGGCCCTTTGGTTGTTCCTGGCGCGTTGCGTTGTCTTGGGCCTCGGCGCTTCCGGTTAGTTCCATCCATGTGTGTCTGGTGGAGCTGACCGGGATCGAACCGGTGACCTCCTGAATGCAAATCAGGCGCTCTCCCAACTGAGCTACAGCCCCGTTTGCGCTCCTTGCGGAGCGACAGCCCCGTTTGCGCTCCTTGCGGAGCGACAGCCCCGTTTGCGCTCCTTGCGGAGCTATCCGGCTGATCAACCATTTGATTCTTTGCGGAGAGATTGGGTTGGAAGCTCCTTATGGCTCGATTCCGGCTCTCATTGACGAGAGTGCCGTATTGAATCCACCAGGAGAATTTGGGTTCCACCTAAACGGCGGAACCTTGGAAGCTTGTCTTTGCGGAACGAAAGAGAGAGTGGCCAACTTGTGGAGTGGAACGATTAGCGTGTGCTTCTCTATTCGGTAATCGTCGCATTGCTGCTTCGATTACATAAGCTTATTTCGACATTCCTTGCGTCCTGTCGCTTTCCACTTATCGAAGGTCTTAGTGACCGAGGAGGTCTGCCTTCGCACTTGCTTCCACCCACGTCCTCTCTTAGAAAGGAGGTGATCCAGCCGCAGGTTCTCCTACGGCTACCTTGTTACGACTTCACCCCAATCATGAATCATACCTTGGGTCGCTGCCTCCTTGCGGTTAGCCTGCGAACTTCTAGTACAATCCACTTTCGTGATGTGACGGGCGGTGTGTACAAGGCCCGGGAACGTATTCACGGCAGCATGCTGATCTGCCATTACTAGCGATTCCAGCTTCATGCAGGCGAGTTGCAGCCTGCAATCCGAACTGAGAACAGGTTTATGACGATTAGCTCCCCCTCGCGGGTTGGCAACGCATTGTCCTGCCCATTGTAGCACGTGTGTAGCCCTGGACATAAAGGCCATGCTGACTTGACGTCATCCCCACCTTCCTCCAGCTTGTCGCTGGCGGTCTCCTGAGAGTGCATCCGAAGATTAGCAACACAGGACAAGGGTTGCGCTCGTTGCGGGACTTAACCCAACATCTCACGACACGAGCTGACGACAGCCATGCAGCACCTCGATTGCCGTTCCCGAAGGAAACCCCACTATTTCTAGCGGGCGTCGTCAACCGTTCGAGCCCAGGTAAGGTTCTTCGCGTTGCGTCGAATTAAACCACATGCTCCACCGCTTGTGCGGGCCCCCGTCAATTCCTTTGAGTTTCAGCCTTGCGACCGTACTCCCCAGGCGGCAGACTTAACGCGTTAGCTCCGGCACGGATCCAGTGAAGAACCCACACCAAGTCTGCATCGTTTAGGGCGTGGACTACCAGGGTATCTAATCCTGTTTGCTGCCCACGCTTTCGTGCCTCAGCGTCAGTTATGGTCCAGAAAGCCGTCTACACCGCAGGTGTTCCTCCTGATCTCTACGCATTTCACCGCTACACCAGGAATTCCGCTATCCTCTCCCACACTCAAGCAACTCCAGTTTTCGGCGCACCCTCCCAGTTAAGCCAGGAGATTTCACACCAGACTTAGCAAACCGCCTACGCACCCTTTACGCCCAGTAATTCCGAACAACGCTTGCTGCCTACGTATTACCGCGGCTGCTGGCACGTAGTTAGCCGCAGCTGCTTCTCCAGGTACCGTCACTATCGTCCCTGGCGTAAGAGCTTTACACCCCGAAAGGCTTCTTCGCTCACGCGGCGTCGCTGCATCAGAGTTTCCTCCATTGTGCAAGATTCCCCACTGCTGCCTCCCGTAGGAGTCTGGCCCGTGTCTCAGTGCCAGTGTGGCCGTGTGCCCTCTCAGGCCGGCTACCGATCTTTGCCTTGGTGGGCTTTTACCCCACCAACTAGCTAATCAGCCGCGGACCCCTCCTCAAGCGCATTGCTGCTTTCTTCTCTCGAACGTATGCGGTATTAGCCCCGGTTTCCCAGAGTTATTCCCCACTTGAGGGCAGGTATCCACGTGTTACTCACCCTGTGCGCCACTTTACTCAGTCCCGAAGGACCTTTCTCGTTCGACTTGCATGTGTTAAGCGCGCCGCCAGCGTTGATTCTGAGCCGGGATCAAACTCTCGTTTGATCTTTGATTCGCTCTGGACTCGCTACCGCTCACCTCCCTTCCAGGAGCTTCGCTTCAAAGCCAGGCTGTTCGCTCGCTGACCACTTGAACGTCTCCGCCAGTGCCGAATCGCTGTCATGATTCGATCCGGCGTTCTCCTGCTCCGCTGCCTCCCACCCTAGGAATTGCTCCGTCGCGTACTAACTTCCTCACGGGCGCTCAAGCTTCCTCAATTTCTCAACTTAAGGCGTGCTTCCAACCCAAATTGTCAAAGACCTCGGCGTTTCCAGAGAGGATCGCCTCCCCCTTCTCCACCCGTCTTCGCTCTCCCCGCTCCCTCCCCTCTCCCCCGCCAACGCACAGCAATGGATTACATCCACTTTTTGTGCTCCCGGAAATCGAGGAGAAAACTCGTTTCGAGACGCTTGCCCGGCTTCCAGCGGAAAAGCTCTCTTCGATTGCTTCCACTTCCCTGTTATGTCCCGCTTCCCTGCTCCAGCTTAGCGGGACTTCCAGTTCTAGGAGAGGCCTGTCAGGGGAACG
>JAXHKT010000049.1:0-19468 GCA_034522975.1 Bryobacterales bacterium | reverse complement strand
CCAGGCAAGGTGCTTGGGGCGAACGACCGCGTGAACGTGGCCTATGTAGGCATGGGCCGGATGGGACGCGGCAACCTGGAGGTCTCCCAGCGCCACAAGCAGATCCGCATCGCCGCGGTATGCGATGTATACCAGCCGCATCTGGAGATGTCGGCGGCAATGGCCCGCAAGTTCGGCCATGAAGTAGGTGAAGGAGGTTGCCGACTTCCGCAGAGATGCCCTTCAGCGATAAGTCCATACGATGCCGTTTGCATTTCGACGCCCGACCACTGGCATGCCTGGCAAACCGTGGAGGCGTGCAAAGCGGGCAAGGACGTCTATGTCGAGAAGCCCATCAGCGTGACCATCGACGAAGGCGCAAAGATGGTGCAGGCCGCCCGCAAATACAATCGGGTGGTGCAGGCAGGCACGATGCAGCGCTCCGGGATTCACTTCCAGAAGGCCACGGAAATCGTGCGCAGCGGCAAGCTGGGCAAAGTGGCCACGGTGAAGACCTGGAACGTGGGGCTGGCCAAGCCGCAAGGTATTGGCAATCCGGCCGATAGCGCGGCACCGGCCGGGCTCGATTGGAATACCTGGCTCGGCCCGGCACCGCAGCGGCCCTTCAACGCCAACCGTTTTGGCGTGGACCCGAAAGCCTTTTCCCACTTCCGCTGGTTCTGGGATTATGCGGGAGGCATGATGACCGATTGGGGCGTTCACGTTCTGGATATCGCCCTGATGGCCTTCGATAATCCCATGCCGGAATACGTGAACGCGGCCGGCGGTAAATTTTACCTCACCGATAATCGCGAGACACCCGACACGCTGCTGGTGACTTACAAGTTTCCGCAGGGCTTTGTCGCCACCTATGAGAATCGCCACACAAGCACGATCACCCAGTTCAACAAGGGCTACGGGACGGTGTTCTATGGCACCGAAGGCAGCGCCTGCATGTGGACCGCAGCGGTTACACTATCTACCCGGAGAAGGGTAGCGAGCTGCTGGAAGCGAAGGTGAACAGCTCCAACAATATGAACTACGATCACTGGGGCAATTTTCTGGAGTGCATGCGCACGCGCCAGCGGCCGATCAGCGATATTGAAATCTGCCATAAATCCACTGCCACATGCCTGCTGGCGAACGTGGCCTACCGTTCCGGAATGCGGGTAGATTGGGATTCCGCGAACGCTACCACCGTGCAGCCGGAGGCGCGCAAGTTTCTTTCACGCGAAGAGCGGGACCCCTGGAAGATCGTCCTTTAGCTCAATGGCAGTGTGCGGACGAGGGGGGCTATGCTCCCCTTTTCCTATCTTTTCCGGTGGCGTGGTGCGAGGAGCGCTGTTGGCAGCCGTGTTAGCGTAGAAAGTAACGGGAGTTTTGTGCCTCTTGGGACGTCTATGACGGCGGAAGCGCCACTGAAAGCGGTCGAGTTGGAGAAGTCCTACCAGACGGGCCGCTCGAATCTCGTCATCTTCAGAAACTCTGTCCCTAGAGGCCTCTCGAGGTGAAAAACTGGCCCTGGTGGGGGAATCCGGGGCAGGGAAATCGACTCTGTTATATCTTTTGGGCGGGTTGGATCGCCCCACCTCTGGAAAGATTCTGTACGAGGGCAGCGATATCACGCGTCTAAATGAAAGAAGGCTGGCCGAGTTTCGCAATCAGACGTTGGGCTTCGTCTGGCAAACGCATTATCTGCTCCCAGAGTTCACTGCCCTTGAAAACGTCGCCATGCCGCTACGGATTCGAGGGATTTCCGCCGAAGAAGCGGAAGAGCGGGCGATGGCGCGTTTAAAGGAAGTGGGTCTGGAAGCGCGCGCGGATCATCTATCAGGAGAACTCTCCGGTGGAGAACAGCAGCGGGTGGTTCTGGCGAGGGCGTTGGTGGGAAATCCCAGGGTGCTTCTTGCGGACGAACCTACCGGCAACCTGGACGCGCAAACCGGCGAACGGATCATCGGTCTGTTGGCGGAGATGCACCAGCAGCATGGGCTCACCTCTATTTACGTGACGCATAATCTGGCCTTCGCCAGGCAATGCGACCGCATCTTAGAGTTGCGCGGTGGCGAGTTGGTTGTGCAATAGCACACGGAAAAGTTGTTGTGCAATAGCGCACGGAAAAGTTGTTGTGCGATCGCACACGGAAAAATTGTTGTGCAGTAGCACACGGGTGAGGTTTTTACGGTGGCAACGGCGCTCCCGGGAAGACAGTGGGGGATGACAGCCCCCAGGCGAATGGCGCAGCGGGGCGGAAGGAAGGCGGTGGTGGTATGTTTGAACGCTATACAGAGAAGGCGCGGCGGGTAATCTTTTTCGCCCGCTACGAGGCTAGTCAATTCGGCAGCCCGTACATTGAAACGGAGCATCTCCTGTTGGGGTTGCTGCGGGAAGACAAAGCGCTGGCCAACCGCTTCTTGCGGTCGCAGGCGGCCATCGAATCCATTCGTAAACAAATTGAGGCGCACACCACCGTGCGGGAGAAGGTCTCCACCTCCGTGGACCTTCCGCTTAGCCATGAGTGCAAGCGCGTGCTGGCTTACGCCGCTGAGGAAGCCGAGCGCTTGAGCCATAAGCACATCGGAACCGAGCACCTGCTGCTTGGTTTGCTGCGCGAGGAGAAATCCTTTGCCGCGGAGATTTTGCATGAGCGTGGGCTGCGCCTCTCGCAGGTGCGGGAAGAGATTGCCCGCTCCACGTCGGAGAAGATGAGTTCGTCGCGTCCCAAGGAAAGTTCCCTCCTGGCCGAGTTCAGCCGGGACCTCACCCAGGTGGCGGTGGAAGGGCAGTTGGATCCCCTCATCGGGCGCGATTTTGAGCTGGAACGCGTGGTGCAGATCCTCTGCCGCCGGACCAAGAACAATCCGGTGCTGATTGGTGAGCCGGGCGTTGGGAAGACCGCGATCGTCGAAGGCCTGGCGCAGCGCATCTCCGACGGCGACGTGCCCTCTTTTCTGGCCGACAAGCGCATCCTTGCGCTCGACCTCAGCCTGATTGTGGCGGGCACGAAGTATCGCGGCCAGTTTGAAGAGCGGCTGAAGACGATCATGAAGGAGTTGATGGATAACCAAAACGCCATCATCTTCATCGACGAACTGCATACCCTGGTGGGCGCCGGTTCCGCCGAAGGTTCGCTCGACGCGGCGAACATATTGAAGCCGGCGTTAAGCCGCGGTGAGATCCAGTGCATCGGCGCCACCACCCCGGCGGAGTTCCGCAAATCGATTGAGAAGGATCGCTCGCTCGAGCGGCGCTTCCAAGCGGTGAAGGTCCGCCGCCGCCGAAGAGGATGCGGTGAAGATCCTGTTTGGGATCAAGGAAAAGTACGAGAAGTTCCATGCAGTGGCGTATACGGACGATGCGATCACGACATCGGTTTACGCCTCCAACCGTTTCATCCCCGATCGCTTTCTGCCAGATAAGGCGATCGATCTGATCGACGAATCGGGCGCCCGCGTGAAGCTGCGCCAGACCAGCCTTCCGCCCGAGATCGCGGAGATCCAGAAGCGGATCAAGTTCATCGTCCACCGGATGGAAGCGGCCATCGCCAACCACGAGTTTGAGAAGGCCCGTTTCTACTCCGATGAGGAGCGCAAGGAACGCGAGAACTTGCGGGTGTTGCGCGAGAAGTACAACCTCGACGACACCTCGACCGGCGTGGTGACCAAGGACGATATTGAAGATGTGGTCGCGCGCTGGACCGGCGTGCCGATGACGGCCATCAAGGAAGAAGAAGTCAGCAAGCTGATGCGCATTGAGGATGAGCTCCACAAGCGCGTGGTCAGCCAGGAGAAGGCGATCTCGGCGCTGGCGCGGGCCATCCGGCGGTCGCGTGCGGGCCTGAAGTCGCCGAAGCGGCCTGCGGGCAGTTTCCTGTTCCTGGGCCCGACCGGTGTGGGCAAGACGGAAGTAGCGCGCGCGCTGGCCGAGTTCCTCTTCGGCAGCGAGAAGTCGCTCATCCGCTTCGACATGTCGGAGTTCATGGAGAAGCATTCGGTGAGCAAGCTCATCGGCTCGCCTCCCGGCTATGTGGGCTACGAAGAGGGCGGGCAGCTCACTGAGCGGGTGAAGCGCAACCCCTATAGCGTCATCCTCCTCGACGAAATCGAGAAGGCCCATCCAGATGTTTACAACATCCTGCTGCAGGTGTTTGAAGACGGCCAATTGACCGACGGGCTCGGCAATACGGTGGATTTCAAGAACACCATCGTCATCATGACCTCCAATCTGGGTGCGCGCTTCCTCACCAAGAAGACGGGCATGGGCTTCTCCGCGCCATCGGAAGGCGCGATGCCGCAAAATGTGGAAGACATGGTGATGGGTGAGGTGAAGCGGGCTTTCAATCCCGAGTTCCTCAACCGCCTCGACGACGTGATTCTCTTCCAGCCGCTGGACGACAACGATCTGTTGCGCATCATCGAATTGCTGGTGGAACAGATCAACGTCAACCTGGTGGAGAAAGATATTCGTATCCGTCTCAATGAAGACGCGGCGAAGTACATCCTGGAGAAGACCTGCGCGGATCGCGCCTACGGGGCACGGCCCCTCCGGCGAGCATTGCAGAAGTACATCGAAGATCCGCTCTCCGAGCAGTTGATTCAGGGTGCTCTGCCAATGCCTTCGGAACTGGAAGTGTTTCTGAGCGACAACGGCATTTACTGCCGCAACACCCGTGAGAGCGAAGAGCAGCCCGTTGGCGCCGGAAGCGAATCGGCTGCGCCCACTCCGCTCTATATGTTCTGATCGGGAACCCTCGGCAATTGGGAAATGAGGCGGGGCCAGGAATGGGATAAAACCCTTTTCTAGCCTCGCTTTTCAGCATGATGGCGTCACCGCGAAGGCGGATGGCTGGGTTGGTACCAGGCGTACTAAGAGGGACTAGTAGCGTTGTTCTAGGAGTCTATGCAGTCTACAATTAGGGCGAGTATCCCATGCGACATCCTTGGGTTGGTTCGGCCACTGGAACGGCGGCACAGCCCGCGAAGAAAGCGGGCGGCACCGCGACCTCTAGCGGCGCGGGTTTTCGCCAGTTGGAGATATCGCAGGAAGTGACGATTCTCCGGCTAAATCGGCAGTTAGAGTGCGTTTCCTATCATGGTCCGGCGATCGCCGCGCTGAATCTGGGACTGTCGCAATCGATCCGCAAACCCCTGTTGCGTCTGCTTGCGAAAGCGCCCTCGATCCACAATCTCCTTCAAGCCGCTCACGACGGGCTCCGCGGACGGGCTTCTTCATTGGAGTTGCGTCTGGATTCCCAATTTTGGGAGATCCAGATAGTGCCGATTTTTGCCGAAGAAGAAACTGTGGAGTCCATTGCACTCACCATCCGCCCCGCCGATTCGGCATCCGACACCTTGCAGGCGTTGGCCGAAAGTACCCGGCGTTACCGGCTGGCGGCGGAATCGGGCCGCGTGGGCATCTGGGAGTGGCAGTTCAGCAAGAACGAACTGGTGCTGGATCCGGTGCTGTTGCGTGTTCTTGGTTACGAGAGCGAACTGAGCGTGAGCCAGAGCGAGATCCGCAGCGAGATGTTCGCGCAGGAAGAACTGGATTATTTGCGGCGCGGCATTTCCGACCTCGTTCAGGGCCGCAAGGAGACCGTCGAACTCGATCTGCGCGCACGCTGCCGGGCCGGTGAAAATCGGGTGTTGAGGCTAAGCGCCACGCTGGTCCGCGACGAAAATGGCGAGCCCGAGAAAGCGGTTGGGATCGCCCTTGATATCACGGCCCTGCGGGAAGCCGAGTTTCGGAGCAAGCAAAGCGAAGCGAGGCTGCGGGAACTCTTTGAGAACGCCACGGACATGATGTATAGCACCGGGATTGAAGGCGACTTCAAGTCGGTGAACAAAGCCTACCTTTACACCACCGGCTATGGCCGCGAAGAACTGCTTCATATGAATCTGCGGGATCTGGTCTTCCCCGCGGACCGCGGCGAAGTGGATCGTATTCTGCTTTCCCGGCTGGGCGGCGCGGAGAAGCAAATTGACGAGTTGACGCTGCGGCACCGGGACGGGCGCAAAATCTATGTGGAAGTCTCCCATCGCCTGGTGTTCGAGGGGGGCAAGCCGAGCACGATCCAAGGCATCGCGCGGGATGTGACAGAGCGCAAGCTGTTGGAGGAGCAACTCCGGCAATCGCAGAAAATGGAAGCGGTAGGCACTTTGGCCGGAGGCATCGCTCACGATTTCAACAACCTCCTCACGGGAATCCTGGGCTTCGCCGACCTGTTGAAGGCGCGCCCCGACGACCGCGAGAAAACCCTGGAAGCGGCCGACATCATCCAGAAGGCGGCGGAGCGAGCCACCAAGCTTACCAGCCAATTGATTGGCTTCGCGAGGCAGGGAAAGACGCAAACGGTGCGCATTTCGATCCACGATCTGGTGAATGAACTCACCGAGTTCCTGGGTCACACGCTTCCCCGCTCAATCAAAATCCAGCAGGATCTTCCCGACGAACCCATGCAGGTGCTGGGCGATCAGAACCAGTTGCATCAGGCCGTGCTGAACCTGGCGTTGAACGCCCGCGACGCCATGCCGAACGGAGGCCAACTGGTCTTTCGCGCGGAGAAACTGAAGAGGCTGGATGTCGAACGGCTGGAGAGAGTGCCGGACCCCAGCGAGGAGTGGCTCTGCCTTTCGGTGACCGATACCGGCGAAGGGATGCCCTCTGAAATTGTCCCCCGGATTTTCGAGCCCTTCTTCACCACCAAAGCCGTGGGCAAGGGGTCCGGGATGGGCCTGGCGATGGTCTACAGCATCATCCGCAACCACAACGGCTATATCGACGTGGAAAGCGATGTGGCGCGCGGTTCCACCTTCCGCATTTTTGTGCCGCTAGCCGAAGCGGAAAAACTCACGGCGGATCGCACGGACCGCAATGAGCTTGCGCGCGGATCGGGGGTCATCCTGCTGGTGGACGACGAAGAGATTGTGCTCACCGTCGCCAGCACGATGCTCTCGCAATTGGGCTACACCGTGCTCACCGCGGAAAACGGCGCCCGCGCGCTGGAGGTCTATCGCGCCAACCACGAGCGGATCGACCTCGTCTTTTTGGATGTGATGATGCCCGAAATCGGCGGGCGGGAGTGCGCCAGACGTTTGCGTGCGGAATATCCGGGCGTACGGATCCTGCTTACCAGCGGCTATCTGCCTGAGACGATTGAGACCGGCAGCGCCAGCATCGACGGGTTCCCGGTGCTCAACAAACCTTACCAGCTCACTGACCTTAGCCACGTGATCGAGCAGGTGCTTGGCAGCGCGGTAGCCTGACTTTGCGCCAGCGTAGGGCCTGACGCTGACGCGTGCCCGCTCAATGGCCTAGACAAATCGCCCCATTCGAGGCCATCACCCCATTCGAGGCGATCACCCCATTCGAGGCGATCACCCCATTCGAGGCGATCACCCCATTCGAGGCGATCAATAGCGCAGCAGCCGCACGCTGCTGTTGGTGGTATCGAGCTTAATTGCGGGGCCGCCCGAACCAAGCTGGGTGTTGAGCGAGTTCTTGGTGATTTTGCCGCTCACCGTGATGGGGAAGTCCGTTTGGATGCCGCCATTGCTGGTCTCCGCGGCGATCATGGCGTTGATGTTTTCCGGGATCCGCAGGGTGATGCTGCCGTTCGAGCTGTCGAGAATCATGGGATTGGCAGCGTAGCGCTTCATCGTCACTTCAATCGACCCGTTGCTGGTATCGAAGCGCAACGTCTCGCCGGGAGCAGGCTCGGCAAGGGAAACGCGAATCGATCCATTGGAGGTATCGGCGCTCACGGTCCCCACCACGTCCTCGGCTTCGATCCGTCCATTAGAGGAATCCAGACGCAGGTCGCCTTTCGTGTCGGAGATCTGGATGGAACCGTTCGATGTATCTGCCACCAGCGGCCCTTCCGAGCGCCGCACCGTGATGGAACCGTTGGAGGTATCAAGCTTGGCAACCTTCGCCATCTCCTCCACGCGGATGTGCCCATTCGAGGAATCCACGGTGGTCACCCTGGCCTTGAACGGGGCGCGGATGACATAGCGGACGCCCTTGCCGCTAGCCCGGCTGTCGGGGAACACGCTCCGGATTACCAGTGACGCCGGCGAGGCGGCAATATCCACTTTCACGCGGTCCAGTTCTTCCCGGCTGCGGGCATACTTGGTGCCGCGAATTTCGACGGTGTCCTTCTCCCAGCCAAGAATCTCCACACTCCCGTTTTTTGTGAACACTTCAATCGTGGCCCCGTCGGAAAGCGGATAGCTATGGGAGAAATCCTCGGTCACCTTCGACATGGTGTCGAAGCCGTCGATGTCGCAGCTCGTCAGCCCTAGTGCAAGGGCCAGAGATGCCAGAATGGCCCACCATTTCGTGCTCATAGAAACTCCTCCCGGACGAGTGATCTGCCCGCCCTCATCGTAGCGCGGAGGAGGTTTGGGATGGCATTCCATCGCAAGGCCACTCCGCTTCTAACGGGAGTACGACCGCAACGGGCGGTTTGTTCCGGGTTTTTTGCGATCATGGTTAGGAACTTCTGGCAACGATATGAAAAAACTTCTGGCATTGAACCGTGGAGAGATTGCTGTCCGCATTCTGCGAGCCGCTAACGAATCCGGTCTCCGCACGGTAGCGATTTATTCAAAAGAGGACCGTCTGGCGCTCCACCGCTTTAAGGCTGACGAAGCGTATCTGGTGGGCGAGGGGATGGGTCCGGTGCAGGCCTATCTCGACGTCGAAGGCATTGTCGCCCTGGCCAAAGAGAAGGGTGTGGACGCAATCCACCCGGGCTATGGCTTCCTCTCGGAGAACCCGGCGCTTGCCCGCGCCTGTCGTGCGGCGGGAATCACCTTCGTGGGGCCGGATGCCCGCATCATGGAACTGCTGGGCGATAAAACGGCCGCCCGGCGTCTGGCCGAGGAAGCGGGACTGCCCATCATACCGGGCACGGAAAAGCCCATCACCGATCTCGACAAAGCGGAAGCCGTTGGACGCAAGATCGGCCTGCCGCTCATCGTGAAAGCCGCCTTTGGCGGGGGCGGCCGCGGGATGCGCGTGGTGCTTGACCAGAAGGACCTGCGGCAGCGCCTGCAGGAGGCTTCGTCGGAAGCGCTTTCCGCCTTCGGCAACGGCGCCGTGTTTCTGGAGCGCTATATCCGCCGCGCCCGCCACGTGGAAGTGCAGGTGCTGGGAGATACCCACGGGAACATCGTCCACTTGCATGAACGCGATTGCTCCGTGCAGCGGCGGCACCAGAAGGTGGTGGAGATCGCTCCGGCAATCACGATTTCCCAGCAGCTTCGCGAGCGTATTTGCGACGCCGCCGTAAAGCTGGCCCGGCATTGCGGCTACGTGAACGCCGGGACGGTGGAGTTTTTGGTGGATGCCGATACCGAGGAATTCTTCTTCATTGAGGTGAACCCGCGCATCCAGGTGGAGCATACCGTCACCGAAGTGGTAACGGGCGTGGATATCGTGCGCAGCCAGATCATGGTGGCGCAGGGCCTGCCTCTCCACAGCGCGGAGATCGGCTTGGCCCGCCAGGAGGAGATCACCCTGCGTGGCGTAGCCATCCAGTGCCGCATCACCACTGAGGATCCCGCCAACAACTTTGTGCCGGACTACGGCAAAATCAACACCTATCGTTCCCCCGCCGGCTTTGGCATTCGACTGGACGGGGGCACGGCCTACAGCGGCGCCGTGATCACGCCCTTCTACGATTCGCTGCTCGTCAAGACAACCGCCTGGGGCCGCGATTTCGCCCAGGCCCGCGAACGCATGGACCGGGCTCTGCGAGAGTTCCGCATCCGGGGCGTGAAGACCAACATCCCGTTCCTCGAAAACGTCCTTCACCACCCGGTCTTTCAGTCCGGCCAAGTCACCACGCGCTTTATTGAAGAGCATCCCGAACTCTTCAAGTTCTCCGCCCGCCGTGACCGTGCCACGCGCCTGCTCACCTACCTGGGTGAAGTTACTGTGAATGGAAATAGCCAGGTGGCCGGCCGTCCCGTGCCCGAGAGCTTTTCCCGCGCGCCCATTCCCGAACACATCAGCGAAGCGCCGGCCCCTGGCACGCGGCAGTTGCTGCTCGAAATGGGCCCAGAGAAATTCGCCTCCTGGGCCAGAGCGCAAAAACGGCTGCTGATTACCGATACCACCTTTCGCGACGCCCACCAATCCCTGCTGGCCACCCGCGTCCGCACTCACGATCTCCTGGCGATCGCCAACCACGTCTCTCACCGCATGCCGGAGTTGTTCAGTTTGGAGATGTGGGGTGGCGCCACTTTCGACGTCTGCCTTCGCTTTTTGCATGAAGATCCCTGGATGCGCCTGGCCCGCCTGCGCGAAGCCATTCCCAATATCTGCTTCCAGATGCTGTTGCGGGCGTCGAACGCGGTGGGTTATACCGCGTATCCCGACAACGTCGTCAAAGAGTTTGTGTTGGAAAGCGCCGCTCAGGGAATCGATATTTTCCGCATCTTCGATTCCCTCAACTGGCTGCCCAACATGAAGGCCGCCATGGAGGCCACGCGCAAGACCAACGCCGTCTGCGAAGCGGCCATCTGCTACACCGGCGACATCCTCGATTCTCGCCGCGACAAATACTCGCTGGCCTACTACGTGGAACTGGCCAAGGAACTCGAAAAGATGGGCGCCCACATCCTGGCTATCAAGGATATGGCCGGCCTCTGCAAGCCCTACGCGGCGAAAAAGCTTGTTAAGGCGTTGCGCAACGAAGTGGGCCTGCCCATCCACTTCCATACGCACGACACCAGCGGAGTGAGCGCGGCCAGCGTGCTGATGGCCTCGGACGATGGCGTGGATATCGCCGATGCAGCTCTCTCTTCGATGAGCGGCACCACCAGCCAGCCGAATCTCAATTCGATGGCCGCCGCCCTGCGCTTTACCCGCCGCGACACCCTGTTGAACCAGGAATCGCTGGACGCCGCGGCCGATTACTGGGAGGCCGTGCGCGAATGGTATTCCCCCTTCGATACCGGCCTTAAGACGGGCACCGCCGAAGTCTATCTGCATGAGATGCCGGGCGGGCAGTTCACCAATCTCAAGGAGCAGGCGAAAGCCATGGGGCTGGGCGAGAAGTGGCCGCAAATTGCCCGCACCTACGCCGAAGTGAACATGCTGTTCGGCGACATCGTGAAGGTGACTCCTTCGAGCAAAGTGGTGGGCGATATGGCCCTCTTCCTGGTGGGCCACGGGATGAAGGTGAGCGAGTTCGCGCGCCTGCAGGAGGGCCACACCCTCACCATCCCCAACTCCGTCGTGGATATGTTCAAGGGCTCGCTGGGCGAACCGCAGGGCGGCTGGCCGAAGAAGATCCAGAAGATCGTGCTGAAGAACGAGAAGCCCATGCGGGGCCGGCCGGGCGCCAATCTGCCGCCAGCCGACTTTGAAGAGACCCAGCAGTTGCTGGAGAAGAAGACAGGCCACAAGGTGGCAAGAACCGACGTCGTCAGCTATCTGCTCTACCCTGACGTTTATCTGAAGTACGTCAAGGCGCGCCAGCAATACTCCACCGTGGAAGTGCTGCCTACGCCGCAGTTCTTCTATGGCATGCGGCCTGGCGAAGAGGTGGCCATCGATCTCGAAGAGGGCAAGACGTTGATGGTGAAACTGCTCACCGTGGGCGTGCCTCACCCGGATGGCTCTCGCACGATATTCTTCGAACTGAACGGGCAGCCCCGCGAAGTGGATGTCCGCGATACCAGCCTTGAAGTGAAGCAGGAAACGCGCCCGAAGGCCGACCCCAACAACGAAGGCCACGTCGGCGCGCCCATCCCCGGTATGGTTTCCGCTATCGCCGTGGAACTCAACCAGAGCGTCGCCAAGGGCGACAAACTGCTGGTGATGGAAGCGATGAAGATGCAAACCACCGTCTACGCCCCCAAGGCCGGGCGCGTCGCCGTTCGGCACGTCAGCACCGGCACGCAGGTGGAGGCTAAGGACCTGATGATGGTGATCGAATAGCGCCAGTGGGGGCCAGTGCGGGAAAGGGCAGGGAAGCCGGGGCTGCTATTGCCCGGCTGCCAGGTCGCTGATTCGCAGTTTGCTCAGCCGCGTCACCAGCAGGTGCGGCTGATGGGCACGCAACTCATCTGGCGTGCTGATACCCGTGCTCACGGCGATGCTGCGGATGCCATTCTGGTGAGCTGCGACGATGTCTGAGGGTGCGTCGCCGATGAGTGCCACCGTAGCGCTATCGGCTGCGGAGCCGTTCAGCCAGCCGCGCTTGCGGGCGTCGCGAATCGCAATCCGCGCCAGGCCCGCGCGGGTGCTGGCCATTCCCGCAAAGGCGCCGCCCGCGAAGAACTCCCTGAGGCCGGCCAGTTCCAACTTGCGCCAGCCAATCTTCGGGAAGTTACCGGTCACCAGCAGCAGCGGAGTGCCTCGCCGCCGAAGGCGCCCCAGCAGTCCGCGCGCCCCAGGGCAGATGCAATCCTTGAGCGAATCCGGCCCCCGGCGCAGGAAGCGTGCCTCGGCTGTCTCTGCCATCGCCGCCATCGCCTCGCGAATCTCGGCGAGGGGCACCTTCTCCCGCCGTAGCATGGCAGCCAAGATGTCCGTGTCGAGCATCCCGTGCGTAGGAATACCCTCCGTGCTGGCATCCACTCCCATCACCCGTTGTGCGGCAAACTCCAGCGCTTCGCGATGTCGTGGGCCGGAGCGCCGCACCAGCGTGCCATCGATATCGAAGAGGACGAGATACGGGAGCGACGACGTCGCGCGAGAGAGAGAAGGCATTCGCCTTCAGTTTTGCATAAGCGTACGAATCGGCATCGGGCGGGAACTGCTACGCGGATTCGCGCGTTTCCCGGCCGATGCCGATTCCGTCGAGGGCTCCCGTTAGAAGCTAGCCGTAATGCTGTTGCCGGTGCCCGAGGGACCGGTGAGGCGAACGGTGACGCCGGTGATGTCGGCGGGGTCGCCCGTCAGCGTCACCGGAATCGTCAACCGGAACTGTGAGCCGAAGGGCTGCGAAGCCGCTCCGCCGAACCACTGCTGGAAGGCCTGCGACACATTGACGTCGAAGCGTTCCGGGTTCGCGCCTGGTGTCCCGGCGCGCCGCGTGAACTCCAGCACGGCGGTGGTAATGTTCCGCTCCGGCGCAAAGCCGCGGACGACAATGGTGAGGTTGCTGGTGCCCCTTGCCACGTTGACGTCAGTCAGCGTAGGAGGCGTCACCGGGATCGCGAGCGAGGCGAGCGGCGCGGGGTCCGGTGTCACGTCCTGTCCGTTGCGGCGGAAGGCCGCGGTGAACACCAGTGTGGCAGCCGTGGTCCCCGTCTGGAAACGCGCGGTGGGGGCCGCTCCAAAATTCGCACTGGTCTGCCCGGCGGGAATCGTGAAGGATGCCGTGCGGCCGCCGCCGATGAATTGCACGGCGGGGTCGTCCACTGGAGGTGTGGTGGCAGAATTCAGCGTTAACGTCACGCTGCCGGTGATTTCATCCGGCTGGGGAGCACTTACGTTCACATCCACTTCGTTCTGCGTGTTCGAAACGCCCACGCTGGTGGAGAGGCTCAAGCTGCCTCCGTTCACCGCTTGCGGCTGGATACTGAATGGATAATTGCGCTGGGTGGTGGTGCCCTGCGCATCGGCCACTTGCACCGCCAGCGTCGCCGTGGAGGGCGCGGTTGCCGTGCCGGAGAGCAGTCCGGCCGGCGAGAGCGTCACCCCCGAGGGCAGGGTCCCGCTCAGCAGGCTGAAGGTATACGGCGCAACGCCTCCTTGCGCGCCGAATTGCAGTTGGTAAGGCACGTTCACCGTACCCGAAGGCAGTTGCAGGACGGTGAGTTCAAGCGGCTGTAGAATGCGGATCTGATAAATGCGCGTGGCCTCGGCGGTCGGCGTCGCCGCGTCCCGAACTCGCAGCGTGAAGCTGCCGCTGAACGGTGCGGTGGGCGTGCCGGAGATCGTTCCGGTGGAGGCGTTCAGGGTGAGGCCATTCGGAAGCTGGCCGTCGATCACGCTGAACTGGTAAGGCAGCGTTCCCCGTTCCGCCACAATGGTTGCGCTGTATGCGGTTCCCACCAGCCCATCGGGAAGGGGGCTCTGGGTGATCAGGCGCACGGTGCTGAGCACCTGGATCTGAAATTCGCGGGTTACCGATTCCTCGCCCGCGGAGCTGGAGACACGTACGGTGAAGGTGAAGTTGCCAGCTTGTGTCGCCGTGCCCACGATGGCTCCGGATTGCGGGTTGAGCGTCATCCCCGGCGGCAGCGTGCCAGCGGAAACGGCAAAGGCATACGGCGGCAAACCGCCGGTGGCGGTGATGGTGGTTGAGTATGGCTCGCCAATACCTGCATTGGGTAGTGGACTGGCCGTGGTAATGGAAAGGGGCAGCCGCTCGTCTACGACGTTGATCCGGAAAAAGCGCGTTCCCTCCCGGCCTCGTGCGTCCACCACGGTGGCCAGGAAGCCCGTCTCACCGACGTTTGTGGGGGTGCCGGAGATGACACCGGTGTTTTCATTAATTAGCAATCCGGCGGGCAAAAGGCCAAGGCCCACCACGATGCGCACCGGGGCCACGCCGCCAGTGGTTTCGAGCCGCGTCGAATAGGGTGTGCCCACTTCGCCCATCGGCAGCAGCGCCTCCGTGAGGAACTGGGGCGGGGGCACCGCTTCCTCGATCACCAGGGTGTAGGTTCTGAAGTCCGTGATTGTATCCGCTTCCTGCAACCGCGAGTCGGCTACGCCTACGCCGAACTGGTAAGTTCCGGCCGTCGTGGGAGTGCCGCTCAGCAAGCCGGAGAAGGATAGAGTCAAGCCCGGAGGGGGATTGCCGCTCTCACTAAAGAAGAAGGTATAGGGCGGGAGTCCGCCGGTTGCGTTGAACTGGAAAGAATACGCCGTGCCCGCACGTCCGGGGGGCAGGGGCGAAGCGCTCGTCAGCAGCACCGGCGGGAAGGCCGGGAGGATGGTGACGCTCACCGCTCGAACGGCTTGGCGCAACTGGCTGTCTTCGGCCCGCACATCCACGATGAAGGTGCCGGAGTTAGTGGGAACGCCAATCACGTCGCCGTCCGGTTCCAACTCAAGCCCCGCTGGCAGCCCGCGGCCTCCAGGCAACAGGCTGAATTCATAGGACGGGATGCCGCCGCTAGCTGCCACGGTTCCCAAATAGAACTGGCCTGCCCGGCCCTGCGGAAGCGTGGCCGTGCTGATCGAGAGGGCCGTAGCGGGAGTCTGCACGCCGATGCGGTAGACCTTGCTCGAAACCACTCCAAAGCGGTCGGAAACGTAAACAGTGAATGAGAACTTGCCCGCGGGTCCCGTAGGCGTCCCTGAAAGTGTGGCCGTCCTGCTGAAGCTTCCAGAAAGGAAGAGGCCGGCTGGGGGTGGGTTCTGGCCATCGGTGTAGTACTCATACCGGCCATCCTCCGGCCCGCCTTCGCTTGGATAGGGGGAGCCTCCAGTGGCTTCAATCTCCGTTGTATACGGCTGGGCCGGGGGACCCAACTGGGCGGGCGGCAGCGGCGAGGCGGTGACGAACTGGGCGGGCGGAACCACCTCCATGGTGGCCTGGGCGACAGCCGAATTCGTAGTTAACGGAATGAGGGCACCATTAACATTAAAGGTCTCCACTACCCGGAACTTCAAGGTGCCCGGCGCGGTGAAGACGCTGGCGGGCACAGTTACGTCCACGTAGCGTTCGTTCACGCCCCCCTCGCTGAAGAAGTATTCCGCGACGGTCAAAAGGGTCTCCTGCCCTTGCGAATCCACCAGGTAGACCGTGGGATTCCCCACCGGGTTATCGCTCCGGGGAAGCAGATATTCAAGCGAAACCGTTTGGCTGCCCACTCCCTGCGTTACCTTCGCGGGAGCCACAGACGTTACCTGCGGGGCTACTACGCTCAGCTTCACGGAGCCCGCGACATTCGTACAAACGTTGCCGCCCTCCTCCGGCCGGCAAAGCTGGATCTCTTTCAGGCCTAGCGAGGCCGTCATTGCCACGGGAATCGTCACTTCCGCAAAGAAACTGGAAGGCGTGGGAAGAATCGTAAGCGGAACCGGCCCCCCCGGCCCGTTCACCCAGGTAGCGGTGGTCGGTACGCCGCCGAACGCGCTGTTGAAGTAGATAAACGTGGTGAAGGAACCGGTGTTGGCGGCGTAGCCCTGTGCCACACGGTCCGGAAAGAGGCTGGTGAGCACACCTTGTGCAGGCAGAAATGCCGCGCAAAAGAGCAGCAGCCAGACCGGCGCCAACAGCCGGAGCCACCGCTGCCCGCGCCATGCTGCGTCGTTTCCCATGGTCTTCGCGATCACCTGGTCATTCCCAAAATTCACGCTCATCGTCCTCCCCAGTCAGGCTCCCAAAAAATGGGCTCTCCTATAATAGCGCCCCATCGCAAACGTCGCGCCAGCATGGCGAGATTCTGTCCGATTGCGGGATTTTCCGGAGAGCCCTATAGGTTATAGCGGGAACGCGGGAGCCTTGGAACTGTTTTTTCTCTTGCGGCCGGCAACAGCGAGCTAAGGTGAGCAACTGACTTGAGGGGCAAACAAATCTTGACGTTTTCGTAGGCTCAAGGTCTGGAGCCTTCGCCACCCCCAGCCATCTGAAGAATCCTTGCAAACCGCTGATAATAGACCGGCTCCCTACGCCTGCCCGCCCTCTCCGTTCGCTGTCTAATTCAGACCCTCTGACCCTGAAACATTCCCGTTCTATGATTTCCAGTCGCCCCAGGCGATGCCGCCTGATCTTAACGGAAAAGCTCGATGACCGTGTGTCCACGCTGATGATTTAGGGATGACCACAAGAGGAGACTGTGGAATGTCCAAAACTGTGAAATATGCGGAAAAGGCCGTGGCCGTATCGGCGGACCTCGCCTGGCGCGTATTCGAAAAGTTCAATAGCATCAATCAGCGTCCCGCGTTCACCCCCAAGTGGACGGACAAGCCCCTGTTGAAGAGCTACCAGAAAGTGAAGCCGCCCCTCGGCTGGCCCCGCACCACGGATTTGTCTGCTCCCGTAAATGGATCTCCAGATCCGCGGAATAAGCGTGTTTAACGGCGAACTGTCGGTGGACATCCTGCGTAACGAAAAGGTGGGGCGAGATCAAGGCCCAGATCATCGAGCGTGACGGCAAGATTCTGATGGTGAAGGACTGCCCGAAGCACGGCCATTTCGAGGACGTGATGGCCATCGATCCCGCGTTCTTCCGGCAACATCGAAGAGCTCTTCCCGGGGCGCGACATCCGCGTCGCACGACGACGAGAGCTCCACAAGCACGGCCAGCTCGACCATCACGCACGGCCGCGGCGCGGTGCTGACGGTGGACCTCACCAACCGCTGCAACATGATGTGCGACCCGTGCTTCATGGACGCCAACCAGGTGGGCTTCGTCCACGAGCTCACGTGGGACGACATCAAGACCCTTCTCGATAACGCGATTCAGATCAAGCCGCGCCGCCAAATGTCGGTGCAGTTCTCTGGCGGCGAACCCACCCTCTCCCCATTCTTCCTGGATGCGATTCGCTATTCCAAGAAGGTTGGTTACAACTCCGTGCAAGCGGCCACAAACGGCATCGAATTCGCACAGAGCCCCGAGTTCTGCCGCCAGGCGGCGGAAGCGGGCCTTCGCTACGCCTATCTGCAGTTTGACGGCATCGGCAACGACGCCAACTCGCACCGCGCCGTCGGCAACCTGTTCGACGTGAAGCTCCGGGCCATCGAGAACCTCCACTCGGCCGGTGTCGATATCATTCCGGTAACCACCATCATCAACGGCATCAATAATGAGCAGGTGGGACGGATCATCGAGTTCGCCCTCGACAACCCTAAGAAGATCAGCTTCCTCAGCTTCCAGCCGGTTTCCTTTACGGGCCGCGACGAGGAAGTGACCGACGATCGCCGTGCCGCCCAGCGATACACCCTTTCTCACCTCGCCCACGATGTGAAGAATCAGGTTGGCATCGGCGAGCCCACCCGCGACTGGTTCCCGATCTCCTTCATGAGCACCTTCTCCGATTGGGCCGACCATATCGCACGGTCCCGAGCGCCGAGTGGGGCCAGCCTCCTGCGGATGCCACCCCAACTGCGGCGTCGGCATGGCGGTGATGATCGACAAGGAAACCAAGGAAGCCGTGCCGGTGACCGTAGTTCCTCGACGCCGAGCAGCTCGTCGAAGGACATGCGCCCAGGTGACCGACGCGGGGCGCGGCAAGTGGCTCTCGGTAGTGGGATGGCCTCGGCGCTGCTCCACAACTACGATCCGTTCGAGGCGCCCACGCACTTCCGCTCGACCGACCTGTTGAAGAAGTTCGACAAGAGGTTCGGGGCCACGGGGCAGCGATTACGGGCAGGTGGGCAAAGACCGCACGCTGGCCGACGTCGAGAAGCGCCGCGCGGACCGCTGGAACTTCCTGTTCATCGCCGGCATGTGGTTCCAGGATCTGTTCAACTACGACTTCCGGCGCACCGAGCAGTGCATCATTCCCTACGCGACCCAGGACGGCGAAATCTCCTTCTGCGCCTACAACACCGGCGTGGGCTGGCGGAACATCATCGAGAAGATGCACATGACCGCCACTCTTTCCAAGTGGTACGACTGAAGGGCTGCCATAAGTATCTCGAAATGCGCCTGGTGGAAAGAACGTGGCATATGGAGCAGCGAACAAGCATCACCTCATCCCTGGAGCGACGCTGCAGTGCATGCCGAGCGGCAACACGATCTGGACGATCTCGGCGTGGCTAAGACTTCTCGTGAAGAGAAGATCCGCGCCCGCGATTCGAAGCTGAAGGAATCCGCCTACGACGCCAAGATGGAACAGCTTTACCGGCAGGTAGTGCTGAAGGAGCCTGAGCCGCCCAAGTCTGGCTTCGTTTCGCTCGACGCCCTCACGGCCCCCAAAGGCAATGGCCTGCACGCCATCGCTCCGGCACCGGCGAAAGCCGAAACCGAAAGCGATCTGGTAGGCACCCAGGGCGACTAATCTATGAACTCCGGCTGAAACCGGCAACGACTTTCCACAATTCTGCGCAGGCAGAAACTCCTCAGCCCGCACCGCAAGGTGCGGGCTTTTTTTCGGCCTGCCTGTTTGCGGCGCGGGTGCGCCTCGTGGCGGTATCGCCCTAAAGCAGATAGGCATCCCGGAGCAGTTTGTCCAGGGCACCTGGCAGCCTTTCCTCGAAGAACTCCAGCAGTGCTTCGCGCGAACTCGCGTATTGGGGGTTATCGGCGAATTCGGCTGCAACGCGGATCGCCTCACCGTCCTTGCTCTTCGCTGCCCGGCAAATCTCCTGCCAACTGAGTTCCGTCAAATCGATGGCAAGTTGCTTTCGATCCCTGCTGCCATCGAGCAAGGTGAAGAGGGTCCGATGCCAAGGCTCCGGGATCGCGACGGAGGCATGATACGCATTCGGCGCGTTCCCCTCCAACGCCATCTGCATTCGCGCAAACGCCGACGTGCGGGGCTTATCGCTCACTGCCCGCGCGACCTGAACCTCCCGCGGCCGCAGCCGGATTACGGCCCTAGCAATACGTAGACGAACCAAGAAAGG
>JAXHKT010000048.1:0-18870 GCA_034522975.1 Bryobacterales bacterium | reverse complement strand
GATCCACGAATCCCCCAGGCCTTCGAACGGCTCCTCGACGATCACCTTCTTTTTGCCGACCAGCCAGCCACTTCCCCTTTTTTCACCTCCTCGTCTTCCGGATCGCCCAGAAGGCCTGGCTCCTCCGCCGGGTAGAAACCTGGGAGCGCGTCATCGCCGATTCCAGCGTCGCCAAAGTCCGCGCAAAGAAACTCAACGCCGCCGCCCCGCCCGGCATCCCCCTGCTCCTGTTCTAGCGCAAAAAAACTGGTCTTATCTGCTTCCCCCGACCACCACCGCCAAACTCCGCAAAAGAAGACGAGCAACCTCTCGATGAACGCCTTGGAATCGAAACCCGACACCATCCAGCAACTGCCGCACCGCCGACGTAGACCGGGCTGGAGGACCCTTTGTCCGGATGAGGCACTGGCCTGCATCGGGGAACGGTCCGCCGCTGGCTCGGCCTCGCAGAAGCGGTTCATCGGGCTGGTCGATAGCCCGGTGCCGGCAACCCATCGACCCGCCACTTTCTGCGTTCGCCGAGGCGCTTTCGGACGTATCGTTTATAGCAGCCTGAGTTCTTATGGATATCGCTTCAACCACAGGCCCGGTGCAAACAGCCGGCTTCTCCGCGGCGCTTCCCGCCGAACCCGGAGCGCCGGGTCGGGCCGGTCCAGCTTCATCGCCGGCATCAGTCGATGCATTGATGGCCAAGCGCTTGGCGAGCGGGCCTGCGTGATGTTGTCGTCAGGAACGCGTCCGGCAGCTCCAACGAACTGCCCCGGCCTCGAAGCGAAGCACGTGGTCGGTGCGCGGTGGCGGTGGACGCGCACGGTTCGATCGACGTCCGGCGAGCCGGGCCAACGCGGCCACCGGTCGGCATGGCGGAGCAGTTGGCGGCCAGCGGTTGCGGAAGACGACGTGCTGCTTGCGCAGGCTGGCGGCGGCGGCCAGCCTGCCGGAAGCCCAGCGCATGGCCGTGATCCTGCGCTACCAGGAGGATCTCGATCCCGGAGAAATTGCCGCCCTATTGGGGATGCCAACGGCCACCGTCAAGAGCCACCTGCGCCGGGCCCTAGCCGGGCTCAGACAGAAAACCAGCCGCATCCCCGGTCTGGGGGCAATGGCAATTGGGAGAGTTGCACTGAGAGGAACCAGCGTACTCGCTATCGGAAGAACAGTTACGACAAGCGCTTCGAGCGGAGGATCCGCCCGCGGGTTTCGCCCAGCGCGTGCTGGAGAGAGCGGCACAGCAGGCTCAGGCTGCCAGCACCCCGTTGGCGCCCACCCGCAGTTTCTGGTGGCAACGCCTGCGCCTGACCGCCAGCCCGATGGTGATCGGCCAGGCGGTGCGGCGCGGGCTGTGGCCGCGGTGATCGGCGGTGCGCGGCCGGTACTCCGGCTGGATCAGCAGGCGCAAGAGAAAGCAACGGGCAAGCCGAGTTGCGGCGCGGAACGTGCCTCGATGCCGCAGCTTACCAGCGAGAAGATCGGCCCGGCCCGCCGCGCGCTCGCCGAACTCGGCATCGATCTGGCAGAGGATCAGCGGGCACCGGGAAAGCGGTACGGCGAGCCGGATGCCGCCTGGCGAAGAAGAACGTTCGGATCGGGAATGATGATCATGTCCCAGGATCTTCGTCACCATCGCCGGCGCCGTCTCGATGCGCCGAGCAATCGCGCTTCGAAGCGCTCGAAGAACTCTCGAAGAGGCCGAGGAGGTCACCGAAGTCTCGCTGGATGCGACGATGCTGGGGTTCGGCGGAGATGGCCCTCTCCCGGAGCAGGTGATCAGCAATCCGTGGCTGGTGGGTGCTCGAACAAGCCCAGGGTCGGACATCCGCGTCTTCGAATCCGCCGAACTACAACGCCTACTCGTAGTCGTTGAGCCATTGCGCGCGCAGCTCAATTCCAGTTCCTGGAAGAAGCTGGTCAACGTCCGCTCAAAAAAGGCCGGGGAAAACGTGGAAATCTTCATGCGGATGGAGAACGGATTGAATACGGGGCTCACCGTGATCGCCGGCGAGCGCAAGGAACTGGCGATCATCCATTGACGGCCTCTTCGATCATCCCGAACTGGGCGCCTTGGAAGGGGTCTTCGGCATCCCCATCCTCAGCGGCCTGGAAAGCGATGCCACCGCCCCCAAGTCCCCGGCGGGCAAGGAAGAGGAGTAGTGATGCTACGCGAATGCGCTCTGCTGGTTCCGCTGGCGCTGGCGCTGCTGGTGGGCGGCGCGTCCTCTCCAGTGACCCCCGCGCTGGCCGATTCGGCCTTTGAGCGCCTGGCCACCTCGTGCGACCTCCACCGAACGCGAGCACAATCCGGCAAACGGCCGGCGTTGCGGCGCTGTTCCTCTCGCGCTCCGGCGTGAAGAATCTCGATTTCGCGGTCTTCCAGAATCTCCGGGGCTCCGATGATGTCGTCGAGAAGGATTTGTTGCGTTGCAGTTCGGCCAGGTCGGCGGGAGCTGGAGATCGATGGGTCAGCAAGGACTCCGCGATCCCCGGCGAAACGAATCCTCGCAATCGACGATGCCCTGCTGGAGCACCGGGAAGCTGCTGGTGGCGGATCTCGGTGACGTTGCCGCGAGGACGTGAATCGCGTCAAGGTGGACCGCGAGCAAATGATCGAGTATCTCCAGGATCACGGGGCGGTGCTGCCGGACATTGGCCGCCCTAGCGATGAATGAGTTTCTGCCGTGCTTCGCCAGTGATGAGGGGCCGCTTCCGGCGCCCCTCTTTTTTTAAGGCTTCGCGAGGGGAGCTTCGCTGTTGAGCCGGGGAAAATCCCCGTATCGCTCCACGCCGCCTTCGGGCAGCATCGCGTCCCTGAAGAGGTCGCCATACTGCTGCCCAGCGACCGGCTGGATGCGATTACGGGGCGATCTCCGCCAGGGGCGCAAGCACAAAAAGCCGCTGATGCAAGCGGGGATGGGGCAGCGTGAGTCCGGGCTCGTGGATGACGAAGAATCCTCCCAAAGCAGCAGATCGATATCGATGCTGCGGGGGCCGTTTCTGACGGTGCGGATCCGGCCCATGTCGCGCTCGATCGCGAGGGCAGCCTGCAACAATGCGGGCGGGGATAGGGCAGTGCGCAGGCAGATGGCGGCGTTGAGAAACCAATCCTGATCCGCGAAGCCAACGGGTTCGGTACGGTACAGGCTGGATAAGCCTTCAAGGTTGCCAACCGCGGTGAGGCGCATCGCCGCTTCCCGCAAGTGAGCCACTTTGTCTCCAACGTTGGAGCCAAGGCCCAAGTGAACGCGATCCCCTTGCCCTTCGCGGACGGCTGTCATCGGCGTCTCTCCATTTCGACGGCGGCGGCAGCCACGCCCCGCGCCTGAAGCGCCTGGGGCTTACGAAGCAGAATGCGCACACTCTCCGTGGGGTAGCGTTCCAAAATGGCGGCGCACATCGCTTCTGCCAGCGATTCGATCAGCACCCACTCCCGGCTGGCGGCCACCGCTTCAAGGGTGCTAAGGACGGCGGCATAGTCGATGGTATCGGCCACATCCCCGGAGAGCGCCGCGGCACGCAGGTCTTTCTCCATGCTGAGGTCCAGGACGATCTCCTGCGGCTGGGCACGCTCTTCGGGCGGCACGCCGATCCGGCAGCGAATGCGGGCTTCGAAAAGATGGATGCGGTCGATCATCCGCGCTTCCCCGCCTGCTTGATTGCGTCCGCGACTTGCAGTGCCCGCTTGCATTCGGCGACATCGTGGACGCGCAGGATGCGGGCTCCGCGCATCGCCGCTGCCACGCAAGCCGCCAGGGTGCCTTCGAGGCGCTGCTCACTCGATTCCATCCCCGGCAGTTTCGCCAGAAAGGACTTGCGGGAAGGGCCGATCAGCACCGGGTAGCCAAGCGCGGCGATTTCGCTCAGCCGGCCAAGGATCTCGAAGTTCAGGCGGCGGTCTTGCCGAAGCCGATGCCCGGGTCGATCGCGATGTCCCGGATACCGGCGGCCTGGGCCTTTTCGGCTTGGGCGCTGAGATAGGCGCCTATTTCAGCGACCACATCCTGATAGCGCGGCGCTTGTTGCATGGTTCCGGGTTCGCCTTGCATGTGCATGATCACGACGGCGGCGCCGTGGCGAGCCGCCACTTCCATCATCGCCGGATTGCGGAGGCCGCCGACGTCGTTCAGGACGCGGGCACCCGTGCGCAGACACGCATCGGCCACTTCCGCCTTCCTCGTGTCGATCGAGAGCGCAGCCGGGCATTGGCCGGCGAGCGCTTCGACCACGGGCAACACGCGGCGCAGTTCTTCTTCGGCGGAGACGGGGGTGGCGCCCGGGCGGGTGCTCTCGCCGCCGATATCCAGGAAGTCCGCGCCCTCGGCAAGAAGCGCGCGGGCGTGGGCGATGGCCTTCTCCGGCGCGAGGAAAAGGCCGCCGTCGGAGAACGAATCCGGGGTGACGTTGACGATCCCCATCACCAGGGAATGGGCCGCTTCAAACGGGATTCGTTCATAGAAGTGCAACGAATCCCATCGTATCGCGGCGGCGGAGAAGGGTTGGATCGTCATCGGATCGCAAGTGGCGCGTCGTGGGCGGGAGGTGGATGTCATTGTGGAACATCGGAGTACTAAATCTGTTTCACATCGGCACGATTCCGGGAATTCAGGAAAAAATCGCGAGAATTCTCAAAGGCTGAAGCGACTATGACCATGAGCGCAGAAAATCTCTGCCATTCTTCTCGAAACGAAACGGAGCCTATTCCATGCATCGCCGCTCACTCTTGATCCTCGCAATCGCCCTTCTCATCACTCTTGCCCCTGCCTATGGGGCATTCCTCAACAACGACATCGGTGGTACGACAGAATTGGTCGATTTTAATCAGTTCAGTTCGATCACCCAACTGGATGGAAACCCAGTGCAGACCTTCCAGAATGGTGCGTTCACGATTAGCATGAATGTGCCGAATTTTGATTCGTCATCGGGCACGGTGGTCTCTGGCTTCGGGGGGCCAACCAACTATCTCCTGGTAAATCAAACGCAACCTGGGGATTCCGCCATCCAGGCTGTGGAGTTCACTCTCAGCGGCGGAACAGTCTCCTCGATTGGAATTCGCCTCAGCAGTCTAACGGACAATCCGCACACCGCCATCATCCTTGAGATTTTCGACGCGAGCGACGTCGTGATCGAAAGCCAAACATTTGCAAGTTGGGGCGGATTCTCTGGCACCAGCCCGCTGAATTCCGCGCCCGGCGATGCCACAGGCGGCTTTTACGGCTTCTCCTCAATTTCCGCCAACATCGCCAGATTCCGCATTACGGGTGGCACTATCACGCTGGACGATTTGCGCTTCGGTGGCCTGGAGACGGGCGGCCCGGGCCCCGACCCCTCGGAGATTCCCGAAGCCAGCACCTTCCTGCTTTGCGCTTCGATCCTCGGCCTGCTTTCCCTTGGCGGACGCATCCGTCGTCTGCGTCAAATGCTGGGCCGTTAATCTTTGACCTCTCCTATCCGCGGCTTTCGCCCCCAGCGCGGCGGCCGCGGAGAGCCTCAACCCTCCTAAACATGCTCGATTCGTTCGAGATTTCGGGAGCCGCCGGGAACCTCTTCCCTACGGCTCCCTTTTCTTTTGCTGCCACGCTCCGCGGCGAAGGGCACACTTGAAAGTTTCGCCTGAACGCGTCATGCTGAAGTCGATTTCGGCTGATGCTATCCGAATCGGAAGGTGATCCTCGCCATGCTCTCTAGCCCATCCTCACCGCGCTTGCGCCGCTTCCTTTTGAGCGTCCCGGTCGCCCTGCTGGCTGCCCTCGGCGCGATGCTTTCCTGCAGCGCGCCACCGCCCCCGGCGGAGACCTCCCCCTCCTCTTCGGAAGGGCCGCGCGCCCTTTCTTCCTATGACCCTCAGGTGAAGGAACTGCTGGCGGGAATGACCCTCGAAGAGAAGGTCGGGCAGATGACTCAGCCCGATCTCGGCGGCCTCAAGGATCCCGCCGATGTGGCCAAGTATTTCGTAGGCTCTGTGCTCAGCGGCGGCAATTCAGACCCCAAGGAGGGCAATAGCCTGGAAGCCTGGACGGCCATGTATAACAGCCAGCAGCAAATGGCGATGTCCACCCGTCTGGCGATCCCGTTGCTCTACGGTGTTGACGCCGTGCATGGCCACAACAACGTGCTGGGCGCCGTGATCTTCCCGCACAACATCGGGCTGGGCTGCGCCAGAGATGCCGGACTGGTGGAACGCATCGGCCGGGTTACCGCCGCTGAAGTGCGCGCCACCGGCATCCAATGGACCTTCGCGCCCGCGGTGACCGTGCCGCAGGATGTTCGCTGGGGCCGCACCTATGAAGGCTTTAGCGAAGATCCGGAACTGGTGAAGGTGCTGGGCGAAGCGGCCACGCGGGGCTTGCAGGGCGCCAACCTTGCCTCGCCACTCTCGGTGCTCGGCTGCGCCAAGCACTTCATTGGCGATGGCGGCACCGAGTTTGGCACGGGCATCAAGGGCTTGCTGGACCAGGGCGATACGCGGGCGGACGAGGCCACGCTCCGCAAGATTCATCTGCCTGGCTACATCACGGCCATCAAGGCTGGGGTGGGCTCCATCATGCCCAGCTATTCGAGTTGGAATGGCGTGAAGTGCTCGGCCAGCAAGCGGCTGCTCACCGAAATCCTCAAGGAGGAACTCGGCTTTGAAGGCTTTCTGATTTCCGATTACAACGCGCTGGACCAGATCGACAAAGACTTCAAGAAAGCCGTGGGCATCTCGATTAACGCCGGGATGGATATGGCGATGGTGCCGGAACGCTATGCCGAATACCACCGCGTGCTGGTGGAGCTGGTGAACGAGGGCGTGGTGCCGATGGCGCGCATCGACGACGCTGTCACCCGCATCCTTCGCGTGAAAGCCGCGATGGGGATGCTGGATCAATCGCGCTCGCAGTTGGCAGACCCGAAGATGCAAGCGGGCTTCGGATCCGCCGAACACCGCCAGGTGGCCCGCGAGGCCGTGGCGAAATCACTGGTGCTGCTGAAGAACGAGAAGAGCGTGCTGCCACTCGACAAGGCGGCAAAGCGCATCCACGTCGCCGGCAGGAATGCGGACAACATCGGCAACCAGTGCGGCGGCTGGACGATTGATTGGCAGGGCAAATCCGGCGATGTCACCACCGGCGGCACCACCATTCTGAGCGCCATTCGCGAAGCGGTTTCCCCGGAAACCAAAGTCACCTTCGCCATCGACGGCAAGGGAGCCGAGGGGGCCGACTACGGCGTCGTGGTGATCGGCGAAACCCCTTACGCGGAGATGGAAGGCGACCGAACAACGCTTACCCTATCGCCGGAAGATCTCGCCGCCGTTGCCGCGGTGAAGAAGGCCGGCATCCCCGTGGTGGTGCTGCTGGTTTCCGGCAGGCCACTGTTTATCGAAGAGGTTCTCAACCAGGCGGATGCGTTTGTCGCCGCGTGGCTGCCGGGCACCGAGGGCGGGGGGGTTGCCGACATTCTGTTTGGCGACAAGAAGCCGGTGGGCAAGCTCTCCTACTCCTGGCCGCGGACGGGTAGCGCGCTCCCCGTGAACATGCACACGCCAAACGCGGACCCGCTCTTTGCGTATGGTGCCGGGCTAAGCTGGTGATCGAGATGAATCCGGGAGCGGCCGCAGAAAAAGACCGCACTCCCGTCCTTTCCCTTATTCTGATCACGCCGGACAGCTTTGAAACCGTGCGGCGGACGTGCGGGCATCTGGCAGCGCAAACGATCGCCGGGCAGTTGGAATTGGTGCTGTGCGTGCCACGGGAAGAAGAGTTGCGCGCCGACGCGGAGTTGCTGTCGCGCTTCGCCCGCGTCAGCATTGTCGAGACGGGCGATTGCCGGGTGGTGGCTAAGGTGAAGGCGATGGCCGTGCGCCGGGCCGGCGCGCCCTATGTCGCGTTCATCGAAGAGCACGCGTTTCCCCATCGGCAGTATGCGCAGCTTCTGTTGGAAGGGCTGGAGGGTGGCTGTGCGGCGGTGGGTCCGCGGATGGTCAATGCCAACCCGAAGCTGCCGGCGAGTTGGGCGAATTTCGTGATTGAGTACGGGCCTTGGGCGGGGTGGAGCGAGCCGCGGTCTTCCGCGCATCTGCCCGGCAATAACGGCAGCTACCACCGCGAGGCGCTGCTTTCATTCGGGCCGGAACTCGAAGCGATGCTGGATGCCGAAAGCCTGCTCCATTGGGAACTCGGGCGCCGCGGCGAAGGGCTGTTGCAGGAGACGCGCGCCAAAGTCTTCCACGTGAACATCACCGCATTTGCGCCGTTCTGGAGAGTCCACTTCTACTACTCGCGGATGTTCGGCGCGGCCCGTGCCGCCGCCTGGCCCGTTTGGAAGCGCCTGCTCTACGCCGGGGGTGGCCCGCTCATTCCGCTCATCCGCCTGAAGCGCCATTTGCCGGACGTCTGGCGGGTGACGCCGGGGGAATGCCGCACGGCTTCGTTCTGGGCGCTGCTCACCCTCGGTTTGCTGAGCGCGGCCGCCGGGGAAGTAGCTGGCTATCTCTCAGGCGCGGGAAGCAGCCGTGAACGTATTTACTGGCTGGAGTTTCACCGCCCGCGCTATCTGGCGAAGAACGATGCGATGCCCGATTCGCTGCCGGGAGACGCGTAGCCGCTATTGCCGGCTGCGCCCATCCTTCACGACTTTCTCAAGCAGCGCGGCAAGCCGCTTCGCCACCTGCGGATGCTGCGCGGCGATGTTGTTGCGTTCCCCGATGTCGTTTGCCAGATCGTAGAGTTCCTGCGGGGCGTTGGCCGGGCGATTGCCCCCATTCCAGTTGAGCGAACCGGATGCGCGCCCGCCACCGGGGATGTACTTCCACTTGCCCTGCCGGATGGCGAGAAGGTTGGCATGCTCGACGACGTGGGAGCGGCTCTCGCCGGATTCGCCCAGTAGCGTCTGGATGTGGTTGAGACTATCGGGACCGGCCTCGTTGGGGAGAGTGGCGCCCGTTAGGGCCGCGAAACTGGCCAGCAAATCCACCTGGCTGACGACGGCATCCGAAACTCCGGGCTTCACCCGCTGGGGCCATCGAAGCAGGAAGGGCATGCGCGTGCCGCCTTCGTAGATGCTGTACTTGCCGCCGCGCAGGGGGCCGGATGCCATGTGGCCGTTGAGATCCTCAAAGGCGCCGTCTTCGTAACCGTCGTCGATCACGGCGCCATTGTCGCTTGTGAAGATCACCAGGGTATTTTCGGCGATGTCGTTACGGTCAAGGGCTTCGAGAACTTGCCCCACGCTCCAATCGAACTGCACGGTGGCGTCGCAGCGGATGCCGCATTCGCTCTTGCCTTGAAAGCGCGGATGGGGCACGCGAGGCACGTGGACGTCGTGGGTGGCGAAGAAGAGAAAGAAGGGCTTTTCCTTGTTGGCATGAGCGTCAATGAAGTTCGAGGCTTTGCGCGTGATGGTGTCGGCCATGCCTTCATCCACCCAGCGCGCGGCGTGCCCGCCCTTCATGTAGCCGATGCGGCTGATGCCGTTCACGATGGTCATGTCGTGGCCGTGCGAGGGGTGCCAGCGCAGCATGCCGGGGTTGTCGACGCCGGTGGGTTCGCCGGGGATCGGCTTGCCGTACTGCACGGTGATGGGGTCTTTCGGGTCAAGCCCGAAGACGCGGTCGTTTTCCGTGTAGACGCAGGGCGTGCGGTCGCCCGTGGCGGGAATGAGGAACGAATAGTCGAAGCCGATTTCGGCGGGGCCGGGCTTGATGACGCCATTCCAATCGACGTTGCCGTTACCCAAACCAAGGTGCCATTTGCCGACCACTCCCGTGGCATATCCCGCGCCCTTCAGCACCGAAGCGATGGTGGGCTGGCCGGGTTCGATGAGCAGCGGCGCATTGCCCGGCAGCACGCCGGAGCCTTCCTTGCGAAACGCATATCGCCCTGTGAGCAGCGAGTATCGGGTGGGAGTGCAAGTGGCCGAGGAGCAATAGGCGTTGGTGAAGCGCAAGCCTTGTGCGGCCATGCGGTCGAGATTGGGGGTCTTCACCTTGGTGGCCCCGTATGGCCCCGTGTCTCCGTAGCCGATGTCGTCGGCGAGAATCACGATGATGTTGGGCTTGGCATTCTGCGCGCGAGCCCCATTGGGGCTTAGCAGCGTGGCGGCGGATGCGCCGGCGGCGAGGTTCAAGAAGGTGCGTCGTTGCATGATCGCTCTCTATCTTGTCATGCCCGGGGACGGCCGGAAAACCGACCGGGCGAGTATGATTTCGCCGCCGCGACCTTATGCGCCCGTCGCGCCGCCCGCCTATGCCGGTCCGTTGAGAGCGATGTTTGCGAACACGATCTCTTCGTAGGGGTTTTCCACTCCCCGTTCATAAAGGATGCCCGCGTTGCCCCCGGGGAGCGCCACCAGGCAGGAATAGGCCGAAGGCCCTTCGTGCAAGACCCTGCCGGCTTGCCAGGTTCGCCCATGATCGGTGCTTTCGCGCAACGTCATGCGGATGCGCTTCTCGCGGTCCGCCGGGTTCGAGAATACCCAGCGCGGGCTCTGCGCGAAGCGGCCCTCATCGTAACGGATGAGGCTCGCCTGGCACACGGGCTCCACCAGTTCCGGCAGAAAGCGAAGTCCCTGCCAAGTGGCTCCGCCGTCTTCGCTCACTGATTGGGTTCGCATGCGGCCCTTCTCCGGCACCTTGCCGTCACGCTCCCAGTAGTTCCGCATGTTGATCAGGATTCGGCCGCCATCGATCTCGGCCACCTGGCACTCATCCGTGTGTGGCGCTACCGTGCCGCCGAGCTTCCAGGATTTGCCGCGATCGTCACTGTAAAAGACGTGGGACATCTTCGCCTCCCCGTCTCCTTGCTTCTCTCTGTGGTCGCAGGGAATAACCAGCCGGCCACGATGCTTGCCCTGCTGGATTTGAATGCCAACGCCCGGCCCCGTTGCATACCAGGTCCAATCGGCTTTGCTAACCGCGGCGGTGATGCTAGCCGGTTTCGTCCAACTCTTGCCATCATCGCGGGAACTCATCACAAGCACTTCACGGTTGTCCCGGCAGAACGGCAGGAAGATCGCGCCGCTGCGAGTTTCAAGCACGGGGCATGGATTGCCAATCGTCACCTTTTCGGTGCCGCCCTCTTCGTACACCACCTGCTGCGCGCTCCAGCTTCGGCCCCCGTCGGTGCTGCGCTTCATCAGCAGATCGATGTCGCCGTGGTCGCGGGAGTTATCCTTGCGCCCTTCACAAAAGGCCAGCAGCGCCCCTCGCTTTGAGCGAAGCACGGCGGGAATCCGATAGGTGTGATAGCCATCCTCCCCGGCTTTCCATACAGCCGTTTCTAGGGATTGGGCTGCGGCGCGCCGCAGTGCGGTGGCGCCGATCCCCGCGCCCAGAGCCGCTTGCAGCACCTCGCGCCGGGTGGCGCATCTCGATTCAAAACTCATAAGCATCTCCCGTTGCCGATCCAATGTCTAGGACGCGGTCGTCTCCTCCAACCGATTCGTGCGCCTAACCAGCAGCAGCGACAGCGCGCAACCCAACGCCACCATGGTGACCCACCTTGCCGAAGCGCGCCTGCTCGCGCTCCTCGCCCTCGCGGTAGAGAGGCGGCGGCAGCGTTTCCGGCGCCTTCTTTGACAGATACTCCGGAGCCGGGTCAAACGGAGGCGCAAAAATATTGATGCAGGCAAACCAGGGGCCACGGAGGCCGCCCTCCTTCAACCAGCGCTGGTAAGCATATTCTGTCACCGGCCAGCCGGGCTCGGGCGAGGGATGATGGCTCCAATCGTAGAGGCGATAGCCGTCGTCAAGGCGCGGCTCCATCCGATCAAAAGGGCTGGAGAGATGGAACTTGCCGCAGAGCGCTCCGTCGTAGCCCGCGCGGGCGAGCCGGTTCGCCACCAGGCGCAGCGTGAGTTCGCGAGGGAAATGCGCGTTGCCATTGCGGTGCCGGTGGATGCGGCTGGGGCGGCAGCCCGTCAGGAACGAAGCGCGGCTGGGCGTGCAAATGGGGTTCTGGCAGTAAGTGTGGGTTAAGGTGACACCCTCGCTTGCCAGGCGATCGATGTTCGGCGTGCGAATCTGAGCATTCCCCAGCGAGGCGATGGTGTCCCATTGCTGCTGGTCAGTACAGATCCACGAGATGTTTGGCCGCTCCGGCGCGTCGCCTGCGTGCCCTCCGGAGACCGTCGCTGCCTGCAGGCTCATGCTCATTCCACCCCGGCCCCCTCCGGGACATAAAGGTAACGGCTCACTGTTGCCGAGCGATGCGCCGGACGGTCTTCTCCGCCCGGTATTACAAAGTAATCGTCGTCCCACCGGGCCGCGGTAGTAGTCACTAGCCCTTCTACAGCATGAAAACCCGCGGTTCTCCAGGCACCCTCCGACGGGCGATAGAGTAGAATCTCCCGCGAGAAACCGGGGTGATCGTCCTTCAGTTCATCCGCCCGCGCATCGAGCGTGCCGTCGCTGCCTCCGAACACCAGGAACGTATTGGGATAGCCCGCCGCCGGCGCCGCGCACGTCGCCCGAGGCAGATCGGGAAGTTGCTCCCAGCCTTGCCCGGGCGTGAAGCACCAGGCGTCCTGCAGGTAGCGCCTTGCCGCCTTGCCATCCTCATCCGAATAGAGATCCGCCCCGCTCGCCACATAGAGTTTTCCGTCCAGTGCCGCCACCGCGGGGAGAATGCGTCCCGCTCCCGGCAGGGCTGCCTCTTCCTTCCACTCGGCGTTCGTCCGCCCGAGGTCCAGCGAATAAAGAGCTTTCGATGCTGAAGTAGCCTCCGGCGTTTCCTGCCCACCCACCACGTAGGCAACGCCTGTCACTTCTACCGCCGCGCAGTTGGCAAGAGAAACCGGCAGAGGCGCGGCTTCAGAAACAGAGATCGTGCTCCCATCCCACCGCACTCGCAGAACTTCCCGGTAATGCGCCTTTTCGTCGCTGCCGCCAATCAGCAGCACTCCGTCCGCATTGCTCACGGTTCCGCCATAGGCCCGCGGCGCAGGCAGAGCAAACGTCTCCCAGCCTCCCTCCCGTGCGGTTATCGGGATCGGTTTACGCATTACGTAGACGCTGTTCACCCAGCGCTTCTCGCCGCCCTCCCACTTTGGAGTCGGGAAGTAACTCCCCCCGGCGACAATCAGCGCGCCTTTGTGTACGCCCGCAAATTGGCCGCCAAGAGCCTGCGGCAGCGGCTTCAATCGCTGGCTGGCCATCCGCTCCGGCGGAGGCGGTTCCTTGCTGGTGCACGAAGTCATCATCAGGCTGGCCGCTCCCCATGCCAGAACGTCACGCCGCTTCATGGCGGGTTTCATTGCAGAAAACTCTCCGGGTGGAAGCCGGCACGGCTCACGGCATCGCGCAGCGCCGCTTCTTCTTCGCCAGCCAAACGGCGCCGGGGTTCTACGGCGTACCCGCAATCAATCCCGCTCCACGTCAAGAGCCGCTTCATAGCTGCAATCATCGGGAAGGCCAGCACCGCGCGAATCAGATCGTTGATGCGATCCTGAGTCGCGCGCGCTTCGCTCCAGTTGCCCGCGCGCGCCTTTTCATACACGTCTACGA
Source organism: Bryobacterales bacterium (assembly GCA_034522975.1). GTDB lineage: Bacteria > Acidobacteriota > Terriglobia > Bryobacterales > Bryobacteraceae > JACTMJ01. The sequence goes on along the minus strand of JAXHKT010000048.1, from coordinate 5,396 downwards.
ACAGTTCCGGCGCCAGGTTGTAGAAGCTGCCGATACCCCCATGCGCTCCCATCAACAAGCCCGCCGCGAACACCTCGTCGCGCCCGCTATAAATCGTGTGACCCGCGCGCTGAATCAGCGAAAGCCGATACAGATCGAAATCCGTGAATTTCAAGCCCACCACATTTGGAATGGAACAGAGATCGAAGACCTGTTCAACGGTGCGAATGGAGGCCGAGAAATCCGGGAAGTAATACACCAGCACAGGAATCTCCGCGGCGGCGCCGATTGACTCGTAGTAAGCGCGCACTTCGGGGTAACTATACGCCGAGCCGGGCGGCAGGCTGCTCACCGCGGCAGCCCCGGCCTTGGCGGCGTGCCGCGCCAGAACGACGGCTTCCGCCGTGTTCGCGGCGCCGATGTGAACGATCACCTGCTTGCCCTTGGGCGACGCGGCCACCGCCAGTTCCGTCGCGTGCTGCCTTACGGCAAGCGGCAACTGCAAGCCTTCTCCCGTCTGCCCGCAAACGTACACCCCATGCGCGCCCTTCGCGTAGAGGCGCTGCAACAGCATCTCAAAGCTGGTTGCATTCAGCGTGCCATGCCCCTCCACGGGAGTCAGCACGGCCGGTATCACACCGAAAAGTTCCTGCATCGTTGCTCCAGATGTTTACGATTCCACCGCCACTGTCGCTATTCCACCACCAGGTTCTTGAATCCATCCAGCGAGAAATTCTCCCCGCGCACGAACTCCATAATCTTGCGCTCGCGCGCGCGGATTTCGTTCACAGAGGCTTCAATGCGATCCACGGCCACGTCCGGCACCGTGATCAAGCCGTTCTCGTCCCCATGGAGAATGGTGCCGGGCTTCACTTCCATGCCGAGCACTTGCACAGGCACTCCGCTACGAACGATTCGAAAGTTGCCGTGGCTGGCGACACTGCCTCGCGCGAAGTATTTGAAGCCAAGCGCGCGCACTTCGGGGATGTCCCGAACCGCGCAATCACTCACCAGACCGATGGCGCCCAGGCGCGTAAAAAATGTGGCCATCACTTCGCCACAGTGCGCGGCGTAGTCGGCATAGCCGCCGATCTCCTGCAGTACGATCACGGCTGGCTTCGGGCTGGCTTCCACCAGGCGATAGAGATCCAGAAAGCCGCTGATATCGAAGGCTTCGGTCTGCGAGATCGTTTCCACTTGCGCCGTGACGGCATAGCCACAAAGGCGGCCTAGTTCGGGAAACAGGCATCGAATCTGCAGTGGAGTGAACCCCTCCCGATTGGGCCGCTCGTGAATCAGCTCAATCGCGTTCACTAGCGTGGGTGTATCCACCGTTCTCAGGTAGTCAACTGCGCTGGGAGTAGAAGCGGGGTTCATCGAATTCCTTTGTTCATTGGGGGCCGCTCGTCAGATGAGCGCCCCCGGTCTCGTTCAAAATCTTCACCATTCTCGCGCGAAGGCTCCGCAATAGTTCTCTTGTCTTCTTGTCTTCCACCAGGTTCAGCCATCCGCCCGCCTGTGTGGTTACTTTCGCCGAAGCGATCAGGTTGCGAATTTGTTGCGGGTCGCTCTGGATCTCGTAGAGCTCGTTGATATCCCAGATCCCCTGGTATTCCATGAAGCTGTGCCGTTCGGTACGAAGGCCGAGCACGCCGGGTGTGTGCAGCGCTTCCCAATCCCAAAAGTATTCGTAAACGAAATCCTTGCGCCAGTTGGCGGGACGATCCCCAAAGAGCTTCAACAGGGAGTTCCCGTGCATGGATGGCACTGGCGGCAAGCCGGCCGCATCCACGAAGGTGGGCGCGATGTCGAGATTGAGCGCCAGCTCATCGCGCACGGTCCCTGCCGGGATGCGTCCGGGCCATGCGGCCAGCATGGGAACGCGGATGGAAGGTTCGTGCATCACGCGCTTATCCACCAGACCTTGCTCGCCTAGCAGAAACCCGTTGTCGCCAAGATAGATCACCAAGGTATTGTCTGAAAGCCCCCGTTTCTCCAGGGTGTCGAGGACGGCGCCCACGCTAGCGTCGATACCCATGACGGTGCGCATGTACTGCCGGTAGAGATGTTCGAAGGTGAACTGCCCGGCGTAGAGATTGTTGAGCCCATGCCGCGAGATATCGCGTTTCTTCAGCAGCCAGTCTGGCTTGCCTTCGCGCACGGTGGCGGATGCGGGGATTGAGACCGGGTGGTTCGCATAGAGGCTCTGATGACGTTCCGTCGGCTCAAAACCAGCGTGCACGGCCTTGTGGGAAAGGTAGAGGCAGAACGGCGCATCCCCGTCCTGGGAATCCAGGTATTCCACCGCCTCATTCGTCAGAATGTCGCTGATGTAGCCCTTCACCTTGCGCCGGGTACCGTTGAAGTTGAGCAACGGATCCACGTAGGCGCCCTGCCCCGGAAAGGCCACCCATTTGTCGAAGCCCGGCTGCGGCGAATCGCTATCCTCTCCGCCGGTGATCAGCTTCGAATCGCCCATGTGCCACTTGCCGAAGAACGCGGTGCGATAGCCGGCGGATTGCAGCACTTTGGGAAACGTAGCCAGGTCTTTCGGCAGCTTGGTGAAATTGTCGACAACACCGTGGGCATGCATGTACTGCCCGGTGAGAATCGATGCCCGGCTCGGCGAGCACAGCGACGTCGTCACGAAGGCATTCGCAAAGCGGGCGCCCCGCGCAGCAAGGCGATCGAGATTCGGCGTCTTCAGCCAGGGATGCCCCGCGCAACTCATCGCATCGTAGCGGTGGTCGTCGCTTAGGATCAGCACGATGTTCGGCCGGCGCTGCCGCTGCGCGATCGCGGGCGCAGGCCCGGCCGCGAGCATCGACGCTAACATCTCTCGCCGGCTGACGGCCATGGGCTACTTTCCTTCCTCCAGTTTGTCGTCGCCTTTGGTGAGCCATTCCAGATCGAATTTCGCCAGTGTCAGGGCGGCAGTCTGAAAATGGTTGTCGCCAATCCCTCCCCGCTCATAGAGGAGGTAGATGGAGCCATCGCTCCCCACGTTGATATCGGCGTAGCCGCTCCAGCCGGGCTCAATCACCCGCTTGACGGTCCACGTCTGGCCATCGTCGTAGCTCAGTTGCACCGTGAGATTCTTGCGGTCGCGATTCTTGCCCGGCTCGCCATCGCTCTCACCCTTCTTCAGGTTGTCCGGATTCACAAAGAGGAGGCGACTCTTGCGGCCATCTCCCGCGCCGCTCAGGCGCACAATGCTCCCGAAGCAAACCGGTTCCTTAAGCTCTTCCTGAAAGCGCGGCGCGCTCCATCCCGTAGCACCATCCGTGCTCGTGACAATCAGGCGCCGGTGCGCCTTCGTTTCCGTGCGCACATTCAGCATCACGCGTCCATCGGAAAGCTGTTCGGCAACGGTCTCGCTGGGGTTCACCGAATCTTCCGTATTGGGAACGGCAATCTCGCCACGGTGCCAGGTGGCGCCATGGTCGTCGCTATAGATGGTGGAGACCACTGACGGCCGGTGCGCGTGGCCGCCGGTGCCCGTCGACATCCAAACCGGCACAATCAGCCTGCCACTCCTTAATTGGATTCCGTGGCCCGGCCCCGTTGCGATCACCTTCCAGCCATAATCGGCGCGGAACTCATCGAAGGCCGGCGTGATCTCCATAGGATCGGAGAAGGACTTGCCATCGTCGTCGCTGCGCATGTAAAACGCGCGCATGTATTCGAGGCAGAAGAGAAAGTGGACCGCGCCGGTTTTGCGGTCGATAATCGCTGTCGGGTTGTTGTAGGTCACCGCCGACGGCTCCGCCAAGTTCTGTGCCAGCGCCACCGGGTTCTTCGTCTTCTCACCCGGCACGTTGGCGATGACGGTTTGCGGGCTCCACGTTTTGCCGCCATCCTCGCTGCGGCGCAGCACGATGTCGATGGTCCCCCAATCGCCGCGCAGCGTCTTACGTGCTTCAGCGTAGGCTAGAACCGTCCCCTTCGGCGTGACGGCGATTCCGGGGATGCGGTAGAGTTCGTAGCCTTGCGTCCTGGCGGTGAAGAGGTCAGTCTTTTCCGCGCCAGCCTCGACGGCAGTCTTTCCGGCGCATCCGCTTTCCGGCAGAGTTGCCCCAATTCCGGCGGCGGTACACACCCACAGCAGCGATCGGCGCGACATCGCGGCTCCAGCAATCACGTCATGCATTCGTCTCAATCCTCCTGTCACTCATCCCGGAGTCGATCTGAACGCCTTCGGGTTTCATTTGATTGGCGGCGGCCTTCCGCCGCAATTCCCAAGAGTAGTTCGAGGGATCGAAGCGGTACATATCTTTCCCAGGAACGGGCCTGGCCTCGCTCTTTGGAATCCACCGTGCCATATCGCCCATACGATGCCGGTTGCCAGCGTCGTTTGCCAGATTCCGCCATTCGGCGGGATCTTCGCGAAGATCGTAGAGTTCCTCGCCGCCGCCACGATAACGGATGTATCGCCAGCGCCCGTCCGACACCGCGTAGTTACCGGGCCCGAAGTTCGTCAACGCGGGCTTCTCCGCCTGCCTCCCCGGATTCTGCAGGAAGGGCAGCAAACTCTCGCCATCCATTCCCACAGGAGTGTTCAATCCGCAGAGCGTCGTCATCGTCAGATATAGATCGAGCAGGCTTGCCGGTGCCTTGCAGACACCCGGCTTCACCCCAGGTGCCGCAATCGTCATTGGGACATGGCAAGCGCGCTCCCACAGCGTTGACTTGTGGAAGCGCCCTTTCTCGCCAAGATGAAAGCCGTTGTCAGACCAGAACACGATCACGGTGTTCTCGGACTGTCCGCTGCGTTCGAGGGCCTTCAGGACTCTGCCGAGCAATCGATCGGCAAAGCGGATCGAGGCGCGGTAGGCGGTCACCGATTCTTCCCATTTGCCGGCATCCCGCGTCCGGGCGAAGTCATCTGCTCCTGGTGCCGCAAGCTGCTTGCCCTCCGCGGGAACGTCTTCCAGATCCGAGCCATCGCCCTGCGGAAAGAACGGACGCGCAAGGCTCGCGTCGAAATCCTCTTTGGGAGAGAACCACGGCAAGTGCGGCCGAAACATTCCCAAGGAAAGGAAGAACGGTTTCTGGTGCTTCCGCGCCAGAAAGGCCTCAGCCCAAGACACGCTCCGCGCGTCGCCGTAGTCGCTCTCCGCCTTTGGTAAACTGCCCCAATCGAATTCGTGCTTTGTCGGCCGCATTCCATTCAAAGGTGAGAATGCCGGACGTTTCTCGGGAGGCACATCCGGATAGTTCGCCACGGGCCGGTCCCAGGGATCGTCCCAATTGAAGGGAAGATACTCATCCCATTGGTCCAGCGGATTGAACCCGGCAGTGTGGTGAAACACCTTACCAGCCCCCGCCACGTGATAGCCGTTTTTCCGCCAATACTGGGGCATAGTCTGAACGTCCGGCATTGCCGGTCTCCACCAGTGAGAGTTATCGTAAACGCC
>JAXHKT010000047.1:0-104543 GCA_034522975.1 Bryobacterales bacterium | reverse complement strand
TTTGATGTCTTGGTAAGATTACGTATTGTTGATCATTTTCAGGAATCTTGGGCCTGTAGGTAAAGAATTCCGATTACGGCTGGCTAGAAAAGCGCCGATAGATAGAAGAATCGGAATGACCGGCGCGCTCAAGGGCGCCCGGCAAGAAACTGGAGCCCAGGAAAATCATGGAAAGTGCAGCGAAAGCTTCGGGTGTAGAGCGAAGACGATTTCGCCGGTATCCCATGCAGCTCACCCTGCAGGTGACCCGCTATGGGCGGCAAGGCTCTTCGTGGGATGCGATTACCAAGAATATCAGCCGGGGCGGGGTGCTCTTCGCCCTAAACGAGCCAATGGAACTGGGAACACCCATCGAGTTTTTCGTGGATTTCCCAGAGAAGCTGGCGGAAGACGCACGGGTGCGGATGCGCGGCCAAGGCCGGGTAGTGCGGTCAGTGCGCGAGGTTTCAAGAGATCCGAAGGATCCGGGAATGTACATCGTCGCGGCCACTATGGACCGGTGTGAAATTCATCGTCAGTCCTAGACGGCACCCGGTTGGCGGTTGAGGGGCAGACCGCGGCAAGAACAAGTTTTGTGTAGGTAAATTCCTCGCAAGCCACGAGTGCGATGCATGACGCACTTGTGGCTTTTCCTTTTCGAGCAGGCGTATAGATGGGTTCGGCGAACGGCCTAGGCGGTACGCAACGCGGAGGAGGAAATCGCTCCCGCAGCAGGCCTAAAGATTCGGTATACTGGAGGCTTGCGCGCCCTTAGCTCAGCTGGATAGAGCGTTTGGCTACGAACCAAAAGGTCGGGAGTTCGAATCTCTCAGGGCGCGCCATCCTCCCCCTTCCTTTTCCTTGTATTCTTGGGACACATTTGGCCCTATGCCTGAAGCTGCCCGTTGAATCCGCCGTATTCCGTGGCCAGTACAGGAGTAAGTACATTGATCCGATTTGAAGACGTGCATTTCCAGATCGGCGATACCCGCATTCTGGATGGCGTGTCGTTCGAAGTAACTCCAGGGGAGACGCTTGTCCTACTGGGCCGCAGCGGATCTGGCAAGACGACGGCATTGAAGATGGTGAACGCGATGCGGGCACCCACCGCCGGAAGGGTGGTTGTGGATGGGCGCGCGAGCATCGACTGGGATCCAGTCAAGTTGCGGCGGAGCATTGGCTATGTGATCCAGGATGTGGGACTGTTTCCCCATCGAAGCGTGGCAGAAAACGTGGGCACCGTGCCGCGGCTGCTGGGCTGGGATGCTGGACGCGTCCGGGCGCGAGTGGATGCGCTTCTGGAGGAGGTGAGCCTGGCTCCCGGCGAGTATCGCCACCGGTATCCCGAGTCGCTCTCTGGCGGGCAGCGGCAGCGGGTGGGGGTGGCTCGGGCGCTGGCGGCGGAACCGCGCATTCTGCTATTCGACGAACCTTTCGGCGCACTGGACCCGATCACGCGGCGCGAGATGCAGGACCTGTTCGTGGCGCTGCGCAAAAAGTACCGGGTAACCAGCCTGTTTGTTACCCACGACGTCAGTGAAGCCCTCCTGCTGGGTTCGCAAATCGGACTGCTACGGGGCGGGCGGCTTCAATTCCAAGGAACGGCGGAAGCGTTCGCAAAGGCGGAAGACAGCGAGGCACGACGCTTTATGGAATCGCTGCCGCGCATTCCTGGTGGGGCCGGGGGCGGCAGGCCCGGAGTAGAGGGCGCCAATTGATGAATGTGCCTTGGGCGGAGATCTGGCGGCTGACCCTGGAGCATCTCTGGCTGGTGCTGGTATCCACGGGGATCGCCGTAGCGATTGCACTGCCGGCGGGCATCTGGATCAGCAGGAATGCGAAGGCGCGCCCTTGGGTGGTGGGTATCACGAATGTGGTTCAAACGATCCCGTCGCTGGCCGTGCTGGGCTTCCTGATCCCGATTGCGGTGATTGGCGGCGTGGGGAAGCGCTCCGCGATTGTTGCCCTCGTGCTCTATGCTCTGCTACCGGTGTTGAAGAATACGCTGGCGGGGATTCAATCCGTGGATGCCGCGGTGCGCGATTCGGCAGTTGCATTGGGGATGACCGACCGGCAGGTGCTGTTCGAGATCGAGTTGCCCCTCGCCGCCCGCACAATTCTGGCGGGGATACATGTGGCGACGGTGGCGAACATCGGGACGGCAACGGTGGCGGCGGCGATTGGCGCTGGTGGGTTGGGAGTGCTGATCTTCCGGGGAATTTCCACGGTCAACACCGATCTGATTCTGGCCGGGGCAATTCCGGCGGCCCTGCTATCCTTGGGGGCAGATCGGATACTGGCATGGTTAGAAACAAGATTCTGGCAATCTCCCTCCTCTTCGCGTTCGGGCTTGGTGTAGGCTGCGCTGGGCAAAAGAGCATCGTCGTGGGCTCAAAGAATTTCACCGAACAACTGATCCTGGGCGAGTTGATTGCACAGCAGATTGAGGGCTGTGCGGATCTGAGTGTGGAGCGCCGCTTCGGCCTGGGAGGTACACTCTTGGCCCACCAGGCGATTGTGAACGGGGAGATCGACATCTACCCGGAATACACGGGAACAGCGCTCACTTCGGTCTTGAAAGAGGATCCCGCCGGACGGACGCCGGAGCAAGTATTCGCGCGGGTGCGGGACGTTTATAGGGAACGATTTGGAGTCCTGTGGATGGAACCGCTTGGGCTTTGAGAACACCTTTGCCATGGCCGTACCGGTTGAACTGGCGCAACAGAGGCACGGCTTGCTGACTCTGAGTGATGCGGCGAAAAGTGGGTCTGGCGTTTCGGCTGGGCGTTGGGTATGAGTTCGAGCAACGGCCCGATGGTCTGCTGGGGCTCTTGCAGATCTATCCCCTGAAGCTGGAGGGGGCTCCACGCTCGATGGATCTTGGTCTACTGTATCGAGCGATTCAGCAAGGACAGGTGGATATGGTGGCCGGGAATTCGACAGATGGCCAGATCGGCACAATGGGGCTGACGGTGCTCAAAGATGACCGGCAGTACTTCCCGCCTTATCAGGGCGCGGTGCTGGTTAGAGAAGAGCTTATCAACAGACTTCCCCTCGCTGAGGATCTGTTTACAATCCGCTATCGGGAGAGCTAACCACTACTACGATGGTGGCGCTCAACGGTTTGATCCAGAAGGAGAAAGGTCCGATCAGCAGCGTGGTGAAGCGCTTTCTATCCGCAAACGATAAAACGCCGCCCAGCGATACCGGGCGGCGTTTTATCGAATGCGAAGATACGTCGGTTAACGACTAGGCTTTCTTGAAGCAGCGGCGAATCATTCCAGCAAGAACGCCAGAAGAGCAAAGCCGCTGAGACATCGTGGTGAAGGCTCGAAACTATTCCCCGACGGCGAATACGCCCAAGTAGACTGGCAGGTTGAAGTTGCCGGCCGCAGCGCAACTAACACGACCAAACCCAAGACGGTGCTACCACCCCTTGACCTTGGAGCTTGAAGCCCAATGGAGCCGGGCTCCTGGAACGCGTAACGAGCGATTCTAGCGCCACCCCGATACTTTGGGGGCCGTCAAGGTGGCATGGCTGCACAATGGGAAAGCCGGAGTTGGAGAGGTTGAGTACACCATTCACATTGACCGTTCCACCTACGCCCAGAGTGCCAATAGTCGACCAAACCAGATCGCCAGTCAGCGTAGAGCCGTTCCCCGCCAAAGTAAGGGAGCCGACACCGGAAACGGACGCTGGGTTACCAAAATCCGCTACAGTCCAAGATCCCTGGAGATCGCCGGTGTAGCCAAGAACACTTCCAGGCCACTGGGCGTTCTGCGATGTGACAGAAAAATCAACCCCACCGACCCCGTTTGTGAACGAGAACGAGTTGGTACCACCATCGAAGGTGAACACCTGAGTCTGCTACGTTTAGAAAAATAGAAGATCGGGGGCAGCTGCAAGAACGCCTGCCAACCCAACGACGAGAGCGAGGGCAACGAAGAAGTTCCTCGCCGCGCCTCCAAAAAGTCTGTGTAGTTTCATTTGCCAATCTCCCCTATTTAGTCCACCCTCAAACTCCATTTGTCCAACAAGCTTCAGCGAGAGGCGCGCAGCAATCCAGGGAGTGAAGGTTGTTATAGCGACGGGTACTCGCACAAGCCAGACTTCGGAAGGCCTAGAACCGCCGCAGGTTGTAAAACCCAGCGACTTTTCGAGACAAGTACTAAGCCCACGTCACAGCACCATTATCCCTGTGGATTGTCTTTGATGCAAGGCAAAAGGCTTAAGAGACAATGAACGACCAGAGCGGTTTCTCGGCACAGAATTCCTTTGTAATCAATTATTTACTGAAAGCATGGAGGCCCGAGTACCGAATTTGCAGCCATAGTACTACCTCCCTCTTCGATCCGTAGGTTTGCAACATTCACGAAGTATTAATAGACAGGAGTATAAATCTCAAGCACGTCGTGACCACTGTTCCTCGAGCATTGAATTTCGGCTCGTGGTGCGATGAGGTTCGCGCGAAAGGGAGAGGGAGTGCGCAAGCAAGACGCGCGCTAGGAGTTGCCGGATGGGAGGTTCCCGGCAGCTCCCGCTACCAATTGCACCACTGGCGGGGGTGCGGGCATCAAGCGCAAGAACCCATGCCTGACCCAAAATTCCTTAAAGCCGAAACCCTAGTCCCCTTTCCAGAAGTGGAAGCGGAGATTCTTGCGTTCTGGAAGGAGCGGGGAATCTTTGAGAAGAGCCTGGAGCTTCGCAAGGACGGGACACCGTTTGTGTTCTATGAGGGTCCGCCGACGGCGAATGGCTTGCCCCACAACGGCCACGTGCTGACCCGGGTGATCAAGGACCTTTTTCCGCGCTACCGGACGATGCGGGGCTACCATGTGCCGCGGAAGGCGGGCTGGGATACGCATGGGCTGCCGGTGGAAGTGGAGGTCGAAAAGGAGCTGGGCATCCACGGCAAGGCGGCGATTGAGGAATACGGAGTTGAGGCGTTCGTTAAGCGCTGCATTGAGAGTGTGTTCCGGTATACCAACGAGTGGGAGCGGCTGACGGAGAAGATCGGGTTCTGGGTGAACCTTTCGGACGCCTACGTCACTTACCACAAGAGCTATATCGAGAGCGTGTGGTGGGCGCTGAGCGAGCTGTTCAAGGCGGGGCTGCTTTACCGGGGCCACAAGGTGATCTGGTGGTGGCCGCAGGGGGGCACGGCGCTTTCTTCGGCGGAAGTGGGATTGAACTACAAGACGGTGGACGACCCCTCAGTGTATGTGGCGTTCCCGTTTACGGACGATGCCGAATCGGCGTTGCTGATCTGGACGACGACACCGTGGACACTGCCCTCGAACATGTATGCGGCGGTGGGGCCGGACGTGGACTATGTGGAAGTGCAGAGCGCCACCCGCAAGCTGGTGCTGGCGGCGGCGCTGCGAGAGCAGATCGCCGGGAAGACGGGCGAGCCGCTGCCCGTGCTGCGCTCCTTTAAGGGCAAGGAACTGCTGGGGCGCAGCTATCGCCCGCCCTTCGATATCTATTGGGAGCGCCACGGCGAGAGTAGCGTGGAACTGGCGGCTGGCGGTACTGCACCGCTTTTCTGGAAGGTGCTGCCGGCGGATTTCGTGGAGCTCGATTCGGGCACGGGGATTGTGCATATCGCCTCCGCTTTCGGCGAAGTTGACCACGATCTGCACCGCGCGCTGCTGCAGACCTACAAGGATCCGTTCAGCGTACCGCTGCTGTGCGCGGTGGCCCCGGACGGCAGCTTCAACGAGGACTTTCCGCAATACAAGGGCGTTTGGGTGAAGGAGGCCGACCGGGGCCTGATCCACGACTTGCGCGAGCGGGGCGTGCTGGTACACCGGGAGACCTATCGCCACGAATATCCGTTCTGCTGGAGGGCGGACGACGATCCGTTGATTCAGATGGCGCGGCCGACGTGGTTCATCCGCACCACGGAGATGCTCGACGAGGCGAAGGCCAACAACCAGGCCTTCCATTGGCTGCCGGAGCACATCAAGGACGGGCGATTCGGCGACTTCCTGAATAACAACGTGGATTGGGCACTCTCTCGGGAGCGCTATTGGGGAACGCCGCTCAACGTTTGGGTGAACGACGTCAGCGGCAAGATGCTGGCGCCGGCCAGCGTGAACGAGATTCTTTCGTATAACCCGGACGCCTTTGCGCATTGGCACGAAGCCAAGGCCGCAGACCCTTCGCTTTCCGATCACCTGATGGTACACAAGCCGTGGATCGACAAGGTGGTCTTTACGGTGTCCGGAGAGGAGGGCGTCTATCGCCGGGTGACCGAGGTGATTGACTGCTGGTTCGATTCGGGAGCCATGCCCTTCGCGCAGTGGGGTTTTCCGCATATTGGGCACGAGGAGTTCAAGCAGGCCTTCCCTGCCGATTTCATCAGCGAGGCGATTGACCAAACGCGGGGCTGGTTCTACTCCCAAATGATGATCGCCACGCTGGTCTTCCGGAAGGCGACGCAGGAGCGGCTGGGGATGGCAGTGCGGGAGTATCCGCTGCCGTTCAAGACCTGCATTGTGCTAGGGCACGTGACGGATGTGGAGGGGAAAAAGGAATCGAAATCGAAGGGTAACTATACGCCGCCGGAAGTGATTCTGGAGCGGGTGGCGATGGACTTCGCAGTGGTGGACGCTTCTTCGCTGGGCGTGGAAGCGGAGGCGGGCGCGGCGTTTATCGCGCGCGAAGATCTGGAAGGGCTGGATCTGAATCCAGGGGCGATGGTGCGGCTGAGCTGCCCCGGCGTGGATGGCGTTTCGGTGGATGTAGCCTTGAAGCCCGCGAAGAAGCTGCCGCGCCGAGTGGTGGTGATCGACGAGGAGACGCAGCGAAAGTTATGCGTGAAGCCCAATGCCAAGGGCTTGCAGGTGATGCCGGTAGCCGTGCCGCGGCTTCCCGTGGATGAGCGGGTAAGGGTAGAAAACGTAGCGATGCCGGCGCCGGGCGCCGATGCCTTCCGGTGGTTCTTTCTGGCCTCGAATCCGCCATGGAATTCCACGCGGCACAGCTTGAGCAATGTGCGCGGATTGCAGAAGGAGTTCCCTCTTAAGCTGCGCAATGTCTATTCGTTCTTCACGATTTATGCCAACATCGACGGCTTCGATCCGAAGGAGCATACGGGCAGACCGGTAGCGGAACGGGTGCTGCTCGACCGTTGGATTCTTTCGGAGCTTTCGCGGCTCACCGATTCGGTGACGCGGCTGATGGACGCCTACGCCTCCTACGAAGCCGCACGGGAGCTTTCTGAGTTCGTGGAAGGCCTTTCGAACTGGTGGCTACGGCGGAGCCGGGATCGTTTTTGGGGCGCCGAGATGGACGCATCCAAACGCGACGCCTACGCGACTCTCTATGAGTGTCTGACGACGGTGATCAAGCTGGCCGCGCCCTTCACCCCCTTCCAGACGGAGGAACTCTACCAGAATCTGGTGGTGCGGGCCTATGGCGATGCCGTGCCGGAAAGCGTGCATCTTTGCGATTACCCCACTGCCGATCTTTCGCGGATTGACCGCGGACTGCTCGAAGAGATGGCGATGGTGCAGGACATCGTTTCGCTGGGTTTGCGCGTGCGCAACGACCACAAGCTGAAGGTGCGGCAGCCTCTTGGGGAAGCGGTGATCGTGGTGGTGAACGAAGGGCTTCGGGCGCGCGTCGCAGCCTACGGAACGCTGATCGCCGATGAGCTGAACGTGAAGCAAGTACAGTTTCTTGAGAGCGCCGACGAGTTCGTCCATTACAAAGCAAAGCCCAACTTCCGGCGCGTGGGCGCGCGAGTGGGCAAGCAGATGCCGGCGGTGAAGAAGGCGCTGGAATTGGCGGACGCGGCACTGCTTCGGCAGGCCCTGCTGGCCAGTGGCGAGGCGTCGCTCGAAGTGGATGGTCAGCCGATCTCTTTCGATAGCGAAGATATCGAGATTCAGATTGTGGAACGCGAGGGTTTCGCGGCGGCAGGCGATTCGGCAGCAGTAGTGATTCTTCGAACGGAGCTTAGCGAAGAACTGGTGGACGAAGGGCTCTACCGCGACGTGCTGAACCGGGTGCAAACGTTGCGCAAGGAACTGGAACTCGAATACACGCAGCGGATCAGGCTGGCGTTGCAAGGTTCAGAGCGCGTGGAGCGGGTGATCGAAGCGCGGCGAACGCACTTTATGACGGAGACGTTGTGCGCGCAGTTGCAGACGGGCGCGACGGAAACCAACGGAGACGCCCCGGTGCGCGAGTACGACCTGGACGGCGAAAAACTGCGGGTGCTGCTGCTGCCGGAATAGGCGTAGTTACGACGCTTCGAGGATGAAGCACTTCAGATATTCCGTTTCCGGAACGCCCACGCGGATGGGATGACACGCCGCCTGTGAGCGCGTTTCAAGCAGACGGAGCGGGCGGCGGGTGTCGCAGGAAGCCTCGTGGACCACATCCAGGAGGTCTGCTGCCGAAACGTGGTGGGAGCAGGAACAGGTGACTAGAACCCCACCCGGCACCAGCAGTTTGAGCGCGCGCAGGTTGATCTCTTTGTAACCGCGGGCGGCCTCTTCCTTCCGGCCACGGCTCTTGGTGAAGGCGGGAGGATCAAGGACAATCGTGTCGAAGCCGCGGCGAGCGGATTGGTAACTGGCGAGAAGCTGGAAAACATCGGCTTCGCGGACGCTGACGTTGCCCAGGCCATTCTCTTCGGCGTTGCGGCTGGTTCGGGCGACGGCGCTGGCGGAAGAATCCACGGCCTCCACCGATTCACAGACGGAGGCGAGATGCAGGGCGAAGCCGCCGCCGTAGGTGAAGCAATCGAGGGCGCGGCCGCGGCCGAAGCGGCGGGTGGCGGCGTAGTTTTCGCGTTGATCGAGAAAGAATCCCGTCTTCTGCCCACCTAGCAAATCCACCTCGAAGCGAAGGCCGTTGAGCGCGATGGCGATGGGGCCGTCGATTGTGCCTTCGAGGATACCCGAGCGCAGATCTAGGCCTTCGAGGGCGCGCGTTTGCACTTCGTTTTTCTCCACAATGGCACGTGGTTGCAGGAGTTCGGAAAGCACCTTTACGATGACTGGCTGCAGGGCGTACATGCCTTGGGAGAGCGTTTGGATGGCGAGGCAATCGGCGTAGCGATCGACGACGAGGCCGGGCAGAAAATCGGCTTCGCCGTAAACCACACGGTAGGAATCGGAATCTCGCACGATGCGCTGGCGCAGGGCGATGGCGGCGGAGATACGTTCGCGCAGGAAGGCCTCGTCGATGAGGGTGTCGCGTTCGGCCAGCATCCGCAAGGCGATCTGCGAAGTGCTGCTATAGTGCGCCGTGCCCAATGGCTTACCCGAGGCTAGCTGCACGCGCACCACGGAAGCGGGCGGCGCGTCTGGTTCAGCCGCGAGGTCTGAGCGGAATATCCAGGGGTGGCCGCGCTCCAGCCGGGCGGCCGCGCGACGGTTCACCGAAACGGTGTGCATAGATTCAGGATAGCGAAGGCCGCAGCGGCGACCTTCGCTTGAGGGTTTGGCGAGCTTACTGCTTATCGAGGATGAGCTTCTGCACCAGATCGCCCCGGGTGCTGCTCCACTTCCGGTTGATGGTGAGCGTCTTGCCGTCGGCGGAAAGCTCCCACTTATCGGTCATGGTGACTTCGTTATCGCCGAAGTAGCCTTTACCCTCCAGAACCAAGGCATCGCCTTCCCAGCGCACCGAGTTCTTCATCGAGTTGGGCCCAAGGTCGTTGGTGCATTCTTTGCCGTCGGTGGTGCAGGTGAAGGTGAACTCAAAGTCGCCACGATCCGAGGACATCTTCGACACGTACTTGAGCGATGGATCTTCGTGGTTGACGTCCTGCACCAGAGAACTGGGCGGGGGAAACTGGCCGAATTCGCTTTTGGATACATCCAGTTTGAAGGTGCCCTGGAAACTGGTTTTGGCGGCTATTGAAAGGGTCAACAGAAGGAAGAGAGCGGCGAGCTTCATCGGGTACGCCTCAGCGTGTAGAGATAGTCCGCGGATGCGGACGACTTCAAGTATAAGCGGATTTGGGGAGGGCAGGAAGGCCCTCCCCAAGACGGGCAGGTTACGCGGTGTCTTTGTACAGAACCCGCAGCCGTTCGAGTTCCGCCTTCAGTTCTTTAACGACGCTCTGGTAGGCTTCATCGGCGTAGACGCTGCGGAGCTGTTTGGGGTCGCGGGTGTTGTCGAACAACTCCCACTCATCGCTTTCGTAGTAGTGGGCGAAGGTGTAGCGGTCAGTCCTCACGCCGCGGTGGGGAGCAACGTTGTGGACGCCCTTTTCGTAGTAGTGGAAGTAGAAGCTCTGCCGCCAGTCCTTCGGGTTCTCGCCGCGCAGCAGCGGCAGCATGCTGGCACCCTGCATATCGCCCGGAATGGGCTGGCGAGCTACATCGAGGAAGGTCTCGGCGAGGTCGAGATTCGATACCAGATGGCGGTTCACGCTGCCTGGCTCGATCACGCCAGGCATTCGCATCAACAGCGGCGTGCGGAGAGATTCTTCGTAAATCCAGCGCTTGTCGAACCAACCGTGCTCGCCAAGATAGAAGCCCTGGTCTGAGCTGTAGACCACAAGCGTGTTCTCGGCAAGACCCTCGGAATCGAGGTAGCTGAGCACACGGCCGACGTTGTCGTCTACGGAGGAGATGCAGCGAAGGTAATCCTTGATATACCGCTGATATTTCCAGCGAACAAGGTCCTTTCCCTGGGGATTGTTCTTGAACAACTCGGCATTGCGGGGGCCGTACGCGGCATCCCAGATGCGCTTCTGCTCGGGCGTCATGCGCGCCCACTCGGCGTTGCCATCCTGACCACCAAAGGACTTGTCTGCCCACTCGGGAACCTTCATGTCGTGGTTCCAGCGCATGTGGCGGTCAATTTCCATTTCGTTCAGGCGCGCAGGGGTGGCGCGGCCTTCGTAGTTGTCGAAGAGGGTATCGGGCTCAGGCAGATTTTCGCCCTCGTACATCCACATCTTGTTCGGCGCGGGCATCCAGTTGCGGTGGGGCGCTTTATGCTGGCTGAACATCAGGAAAGGCTTGTTGGGATCGCGGCCATTTTTCAGCCAGTCGAGGGAGATATCGCCAATGATGTCGGTGACGTAGCCTTCGCGGCGGCGCTTGCCACCATTGGCGTAGAGGAAATCCGGGTTGTAATAACTGCCCTGGCCGGGGAGGACCTCCCAATGGTCGAAGCCGGTGGGGTCGCTCTTGAGATGCCACTTTCCAAACATGGCCGTCTGGTAGCCGGCCTTCTGGAGGAGCTTGGGGAAGGTCTGCTGGTCTGGATTGAAGCGAACGGCATTGTCGACAACACCGTTGAGGTGGCTGTGCTTGCCGGTTAGGACGACGGCACGGCTGGGGGCGCATATGGAGTTGGTGACCAGGCATTGGTCGAAGCGCATTCCGCGGTGAGCGATGCGGTCAATCTGCGGGGTGCGATTGAGATTGCCGCCGTAGGCGCTAACTGCCTGCCAGGCGTGGTCGTCGGAGAACATCATCACGATATTCCACGGCTTTCCATTCTGAGCGCGGGCGGGAAGGGCGGCAAGAGCGGATGCGCCGACGGCGCCGAGGAAACTTCTTCGATTCATGCTGCACACTCCAGGTTGGTTTGGCCCTGACTCTATCGAAAGTCAGTGCGGGGAATCAAGGAACGGCGCTCCCTTGCTGGGCTGCCAGGGAGCGCCGCGGTTGAGTGGAGCGATTACCAGATCAGCTTAAGGCCGAACTGGAGGTTGCGGGGCGTTGCGGCACCGGTGATCTGGCCGAACGTCGGCGTGCCGACGACGGCCCCGGCTTGCCCAAAGCGAGGCGTATTGGTGAACTGGAAGGCCTCAAATCGGAACTGGAGAATCGCCGCTTCCGCGATGCGGAAGTCCTTTAGCGCTGAGAAATCCCAGCCAAAGAAACCACGCTGGCGCAGAATGTTCCTGCCCGCGCTGCCGATCTGATTGGCGGCGTTCGGGGTAAAGACGCTGGTGTCGAAATCCCGCTGCACGCTTCGATCAATCGAGTAGGGATCTCCCGACACGTTGGGGCGATTCACAACACCAAAGCTCCCGGTGTTCGCGGGGTTGCCTTGGGTAGTGGGGTTATAAGGACGTCCGCTGGCGTTGGTGACGATGCTGCCGATGGCCCAGCCGCCAAACAGGGCATCCGCCACGGCAGGCATGGAAGCACCCATGCGACGCCCGCGGCCGAAGGGCAGTTCGTAGACGCCGCTCAGCACAAAGCGATGGGGGACGTCCTGGTTGTCCAAGGCGCGTTCCATACCCAGATTGCGGATGTCCTGGAAGCCGCAGCCGCCGGTATTGCCCTGCGCCGCGCCTCCGCAGGTGTCTCCGATTGTCTTCGAAAAACCGTAGGAGGTGAGCAGGGTAAAGCCTTGCGAAAAGCGCTTCTCCAGCTTTGTGAGCAATCCGTGATAAATGGAATTGCCGTTGTGGTGATAGCCGTAAACCCCAGCCAATGGCGACGTGACGACGCCCGTGCCGGGAATCTCCATGCGGTTGAGAGGACGCTTGGCGTTGATATTGCCCGGACCCGGCGGCGAGAAATTGTCGTCGTAGCGTTGCAGCAGATGCGTGCCCTTGGAGCCGGAGTAGCCAATCTCAAAGAGCCAGTCGCGGGCCAGTTCCTGCTGGATATTGAAGTTCCATTGCTGCGCGTAGCTTTGGTTCGGTTCGCGCTCGTAGGCAACAAAAGTGAGCCCGGTGGCCCGCTGGATGGTAAGAGCGCCGTCAGGCGGTCCGTTTCTCAAGAGCACCGCGGGTACGGTAGCGCTGGAGGCCAGGTTGACGCCAAACGCATTGGGCGGATTCCCAATGAGGAACTCGCTGTCGCCAAACGGCTCGAACATCTGGAAGAACACTCCATACCCAGAGCGGATGACCGTCTTCTCAGTGAGCTTGAACGCAAAACCAACACGCGGCATGAAGTTGTTCTTGTCGATGGCCACCATCGCACGGTTATACGTGTCGTCCCCTTCCGAGCCGGCGTAGATGATGCGAGGATTGGCTGGATCGGTATAGTTGTCGAGGATGCCCATGCGGTCCCGTTTGTCCAGGAAGGGCGTGGTGACCTCATAGCGAAGACCCAAATTCACGGTGAGCCGGTTGTTGATTTTCCAGTCGTCCTGCACAAACGCGGCTGTGTTCCAGGAGCGCAGATCCACTTGAATGCGGCTGCTCCAATCGTAGGAACTGGCCGAACCAAGAAGGAAATCCGCGATCGCGTCGCCGCTGAAGCGGCCATTGAAGCCATAGTTTCCAATCTCGCTGCGGATGTTGAAGATGTTATTCTGTACGCGCATCAAGCTGGCGCCCATCTTGACGTTGTGCCGGCCCTTTATCCAGGTGAGATCGCCCACTAACTGGCGGTTCTGAGAATCTCTGTCGACCGGATTGTTGGCGCCGAGGCCAAGGTTGGTGTAGCCCGTGAGGTTCATGGCCGACATGCCGCCGGGGATGTTGGGGTTGCCGCCGGGAATGCCAAATTGCAGGTTGAAGAAGTCTCTGCCATAGATTGCTGGATTGTCCCGTTTGAACAGCCCGAAATTCCACGCGCCGCGAAGGCTCATGATGAGCGTGGGCGTGAAGATGTGATTCCAGGTCGCGCTGGTGATCTTGCCTTGGGTGTTCGAATCGAGACCGGGTGTGGGCGTTGAAGGAGGCAACGCAGGTGCCGCCCGGGTGGTCAGGTCCTGTCGAGTAGCGATAGCTGACGTTGTCCTTTGAACCCAGATTGACGTCGAAGCGGAATCCGAACTGCTCCAGATCCTGCCGCAGCGGGGCATTGTAGAGAAAGTTCGCCGCAAGACTATCGGTTTGGGTGGCGGGATAGAGTTGGATAAGGCGGGCAGCCACGGGATCGAATCGCGACGACGGAATGATGTTGTTCGGGAACGGCTGGCGGGTGGCCGGATCAGTAATTCTCCTGGCTGGCAACAATTGGCTGAAATCGCCAGTGCGCATCAGGGCGGTGGGCAGAGTGTTGTTGGCGGTTGTGCTCTCACGCACCTTGGTGCCTTCATAGTTGCCGAACCAGAAGATCTTGTTACGGCCATCGTAGATCTTGGGGATGAATGCCGGGCCGCCCACGGAGAAGCCATACTGATTCCGCTTGAACGGCGCTCGCGGCCGGTTGGGGTCGTCGAAATAGTTCTTGGCATCCAGCTTTTCGTTGCGGAGGAAATGAAAGGCAGTTCCGTGCAATTCGTTGGTACCGGATTTCGTGGTGACGTTCACCACGCTTCCCATCGCCCGGCCAAACTCGGCCGAGTAGGAATTCGTTTGCACCTTAAATTCCTGCACAGCGTCGATGGAGGGCTTCACCATCTCGGATTGGCGTTGTGCCCCGGCGAGATCCGCGCCGTTGTTGTCGACACCGTCGAGCATGAAGTTGTTCTGGGTAACGCGCATGCCGCCGGAACTGAAGCCGCCGTAGCGGGCCCCGGCCAGGGGCTGCACGGCACCCGCGGATAGCAGGGCGAGCTGATTGTAATCGCGACCGTTGAGCGGCATATCCACAATCCGGCGGTTCTCAATCACCTGGCCCTGGCTTGCCTCCACGGTATTCAACTGGGCGGCGTCGGCGGTTACTTCCACTTGCTCGTTCACCGTACCCACTTCCAGCACGAAGTTGATCTCCGCCCGCTGGTCGACGTTCAGGATGATACCCGTCTGATTGATCGACTTGAAGCCGCTCTGCTCCACCATGATCCGGTATTCCCCCGGCGGCAGGAGCGGAACGGTGTAGAGGCCGACCGCGTTTGCCGCCACCTGCCGCTCAGCGGCGGTGGCGGTGTTGAGGACGACAATTTTTGTGCCCGGGATCACTGCCCCGGTGGAATCGGTGATGCGGCCGGTGACGGTGGCCGTTTGTGCATACACGCTAAGGGCGGCGATGCACGCGAAAAGCATAAGAAAAGCGATGCGAGACAATCCACGTAGACTCATAGGTCTCCCCAAGGCAACAGGTTTCCGAGAAACTCGGCTTGTTATAGACTTTTCATAGTGGGTGAGGGCAGCAAAAGGGAAAACAAGGTGACAAACGCGTGAATCACCTATTTCCGGCACGGAAAACTGCCGCTATATGATTGAAGCACAACAGGATGACGCCGCACTCCGCGTGGCCACGGCTAGGGTGCTGGATAGCGTTACATTTCACAAATCCACCCGCCTCAGACAGTTACTTATGCACCTGACCGGTGAGGTATTCGCCGGACGGGGGGTTGGCCTTCGCGAGCACGAGATCGGCGTCCAGGTGTTTGCCCGGGGAGATGACTTCGACCCCTCCGAGGATAGTATCGTCCGCGCATCGATCCGGCAGTTGCGGGCAAAACTGCTCGAGTACTACAGCGCCGAAGGGGTAGCGGACGAATGGCAGATTGAGATTCCGCGCGGCAGCTACGTTCCCGTTTTCGTGCCGCGCTCCCAAGCCCATTCTCCTGGCGCGGCGGCTTCGCATTCGAGCGAATCCGGGCAACAGGCGCCTAATGGAAAGCGTCGTCTCGTGCGGTCTTGGCTAGCGGTTGCCGCAGGGGCGCTTGTGATCGCCGCTGTGGCCTTCTTTGCCGGCACCCGCATGGGGAGCACCGCGGGCAAGGCCCTGCCGATGCTGGCCCAGGCGGGAAACGGATCGCTGATGGAGCATTTCCTTTCGGAAAGCGAAGGCCCCGTACACTTTGTTCCCTCGGATTCCGTTGTGAATCTAGTGCGAAGCCTCACGGGGAAAAAGCTGACTCTGGAGGGGTATTCCTCCCGGCAGTTCTTTCAACCCGATCATCCGGCCGCGGCTGCCCTCCCCAGACATTGGGATTCTATGGTTTCGCGGGAACTGATGAACATCGGAGACGCCTCGATTGTGCTGCGGGCAGCGCGCGAGTATCCAGGTGAGGTGGACCGCTTCGTGTTCCGGCAGTCCAGGGACCTCAATGCGCGGGACTTGAAAGAAGGCAATTTCGTATTTCTCGGTTCGGCGACGGCGAATCCCTGGCTTGAGTTATTCAACGACACGCTGAACTTCCGCATGTCCACCCCGGATGAAAGCGAGGCAGGGCGCTGGCTGAACCTGACGCCGCGGGCGGGGGAGCGGCGCCTTTATCCGGAGCCGCCATTGCCCGCCGGCGTCGCCGCCGAACCTTCCTATGCCCATGTGGCCATCGTCCCCAACCGGTCGCGCTCGGGCATGGTGCTGATCGTGGGCGGCACCCTGATGTCGGATACGGAAGCGGCGGGAGAGTTCGTGCTCTCGCGAGGCTCGGCGAACACGGTGGCGGCAGCCTTGGGTGCGGATGGGCTGGAGAGCAAACCGTATTTCGAAGTGCTGCTGGAAACCCGAAGAGCGGGCTCCACTCGCGCGGTGACCAGAGTAGCCGCCAGCCGGGTGATCGCCAATCATCCAAGCGGCAACAGATCTTCCACGGAAAACACGGAGAGGCGCTAGTCTCCCTGGAGCATCCTAGACGCGGAGCGCGGCAGCCTCGGCAACCGGCATCCCGCCACTGCGCCCCCAGTTGCTCAGCACGCAGTAATCGAGCACCTGACGGAAATACGAATCGAGGACTGGGAACGGAACATGGCCTCCAAGCGACCGCTCCGTTTCCGAGTTATCGAACTGCTGCTGCATGGACAGGTGGGGGAGGAAAGAAAAGAGGGCGTCCAGCCATTGATCCAGGGCCGAGGGGATGCGATGGCGTATCTTGGCAAGCACCTGTTCGAACTCGTCGGAGGGCACCAGACGAGGCCGGCGGCGCAAGCGGAGATGAGGGTGGTGCCGCTCAAAGACGTCATAGATGGAATCCATGAGCTTGGCGACGCTCCAGGCGCGGTGCGGACCGGCGCAAAGGTGATAAATCCGGCCGGGCTCGAAGCAATGCTCGTAGAGGTGGTGAAGGGCTTTGCCGGTCCAATCGGAAGCAGCCATGTCGATGATCGCGTTGGGGTCGGCGGGAATGGCCGGAAGGGGATTCCAGGGAATCGCCTTGATGGTCTGGTGGAAATAGTTGAACTGGTGGACCCGCCCGCAACTGGATCCGATGAGGGAACTCAGCCGCGCGATGGCCGCTGGGACGCGCGGCATCGCCTCCAGAACGAGCGCTTCGGCTTCGTTCTTGGTCTGCTGATAGGCGTTCACGAAGCCGGCGCGTCCATCGATGGGCCGTTCCAGGATGAGGCCGGGAGTCCTGCCAGCGGCGTAGATGGTGCTCACCTGGAGGAATCGTTCGAGATGAGGGCATTGAGAGGCTAGAGCGAGCATCTCCCTGGTGCCCCCCACGTTCGTCCTTCGGGATTCCTCCACGGAGATGCGAAAACGGATATCGGCGGCCGAGTGAATGATCTGCGCCACGCGTTCGCGAAGCAGGCTGTGCGCTCGTGCAGTAAGCCCGAGGCCGGGCAGGGAAAGATCGGCGCGAATGGCGAGAACTCCGGCGACTTCGACTGCCGAGGGATTGCGGGCCAGAACCACGAGAGGACGCTGCGGGTGAGCGACGCGCAGCAATGGGATGAGCGCCTCGCCAACCAACCCGGTGGCTCCGGTGAGTAGTAGCGCTCCCCGGCCCAGTGACTCCAGGGCGCTTTCCGTGCTGTCGACACCGTATCGATTCGCGCTCAAACGGGATACCTCACAGTACAAGTTTGCAAACTTCCCATCGGCGCCTTGCCCTGGGCAAAGCGCCACCATAACTACCCGAAAGAGATTCGCCATTGAGGGGAAGCCTGCTCTCGACTATCCTCATAGATTAGGCATCGGACTCAAAGATCGGGCAATGGAAAAAATCGTCGTCACAACCCGAGATGTACAGGACGTCGTCGTCCCGCCAGCCGGAACAACGCCCGAACCGGTCGTGCGAAAAGAGCCACGCACACTCGGACTGCGTCTTGCCACACTACCACTGGTGCTGGTGCTTCCGGTGCTTTGCCTGGTCGCCCTGGTAGTGCGCTTGGTGATGCACGCGGGCTCGCCGAAAGGGAAGCACGCCTGGACGGCGTGGTTCAACTCACTACTGATTGCCAGCGGACTGCTAACAACACTCCTGTTTAGCATGGCATATTTTCTTGCCCCCCGGCCCATGCGCTTTGTTTCGTCGCTTCCCGCGCTGGAGTACCTGGCGGCATTTCCCAAGCTTCCCGCCCTGGAACCGATGAACGCCCAGCAAGTGGCGCAGCGCACCACCCCGCTGGTGTTCGTGCTTAGCCCGGACACGGGAAATTGGAAGCTGCCCGAAAGCTATCTCGATTCGGCGGCTGTGGGCGCGGGACTTTTGATTCATGCCGATAAGGGAGGCTTCCTGGTGGCCACCAACCGGCATGTGGTGGATGGCGACAGGTGGCTGAGCCCTGGAGGGAAACTGGATTCTATCCTTGTGTTTTCAAAGGCGGGCGACTACGGCCAAGCGCGGGTGGTGGCACGTCACAAGGAACTGGACCTGGCTTTGGTTTGGATGAAGAGGGGCGCGGGGGATAGCGGTTTCGTACAGCCGATCGCCCCGTTTGCCGACTCCGAAACGGGCAAGAGCGTGTTTGTAATCGGCCACCCGGAGCGCTTCTTTTTCTCATTGAGCACGGGCATCGTGATGCGCACGCACGAAGAAAAGATGGTGCAGATTTCCGCGCCGGTGAGCCCGGGAAATAGTGGCGGTCCGGTTTACGATGAGCGGGGGAATCTGCTGGGCGTGGTGAGTTACAAAGTAGACCGCCGTTTCAACCCGAATGCCGAAAATCTAAATTTCGCCGTGCGCGCGGATGCGCTGCTCGATGGGACGAACTGGGATTTTCTGGGGAACGGAAAAGATCTGATGGCGGCGTGGAAGCGAGCGCATGAGACCGCGTATGGAACCAAGAGCGCAAGGCGGGATGTTCAATCTGGCGCAGGGGAAGGGGTATCGAAATGGCAGTAATCAACGTGACGGTGTATGACTCGACGGAGAATAAGCGCGTGCCGGTGGAGTTACCCGACGATGCGGTGGCTAGCAAGATCATCGCCGTGCTGGTGGATAAACTGCAACTGCCAAAGAACGGTCCCGACGGGGCTCCGCTCAGCTATAAGTTCCACCATAAGAACAGCGGGCGGCAGATTCTGGACGTCCAAACACTCTCAGAAGCTGCCGTGGCCGACGGCGATATTCTTCGCCTGCAACCCGAAATCACCGCCGGGTAAACGCCATGCCCACACCGGAGCCGATCCGCGTCTCGTCCGACGAGATGGCGGAAGACCGATTCAGCCGTTTCCGCCTCATTCAATGGTGGAATCAGGAGCGGATCGCCGCGGCGCGAATTCTGGTTGTAGGCGCGGGCGCGCTGGGCAACGAAATCCTCAAGAACCTCGCCTTGTTGGGTTTCCGGCAGATTTTAGTTGTGGATCTGGACCGGATTGAGATCAGCAATCTTTCCCGCAGCGTGCTTTACCGGGAGAGCGACATCGGCCGGGATAAAGCAGAAGCGGCCGCGGCCGCTGTCCGTTCGCTATACCCCCAGGCCAACGTGCATGGGCTGCGCGCCAATGTGATGCAGGGCCTGGGTCTGGGCGTTTTCGATTGGGCGGACGTGATTCTGGGCGGGCTCGACAACCGTGAAGCGCGGCTCTTTCTGAACCGCTCCGCCTGGAAGATGGGCAAGCCCTGGGTGGACGGCGCAATCGAGGGCGTCAACGGCGTGGTCCGCGTGTTCGAATCGGGAAAGCCCGCCTGCTACGAGTGCACGTTGGGGGAAGTGGATTGGGCTATCCTCGAACGGCGGATGTCGTGCAATTTGCTCACGCGCGCGGATGAGGAAATGGGCAAGGTGGCCACCACTCCCACCACCTCTTCGGTAATCGCGGGAATCCAGGTGCAGGAGGCGCTCAAGCTGTTGCACGGGCTGCCATCGCTGAGCGGCAAGGGCTACGTGTTTGAGGGGCTTCACCATACCAGCTACGTAACCGAATATACGCCAGACCCCAACTGTTTGAGCCACTATGTGCTGGATCGCGTGGTGAGGTTGCACGAGCGCTCGGACAGCGTCACGGCGGAAGCCCTACTGGATCTGGCCTGCCGCGAATTGGGCAGCGAAGAGGTGACCATCGAGTTCAGCCGGGACATCATCTGGAAACTGGTTCATCCGGATACGGGTGTAGCCGAGGAGCGTTTCGCCCCGGTGGGAAGCGTATCTCATGCGCAAGGGCGGGATCCGGCGGATGGTGTGCTGCGCGAGGTGGCAACCTGCCATGGGTTCAGCCGTGAGGATCTCGCCGACACACCCGGTTGGGCCGGGCGCCCGCTCTCTGCGTGGGGCCTGCCGCTCTACGACGTGTTCGTGGCGCGCTCTCCCGCTGCGGAGTTGGCCTTCGTGATGGCCGGCGACGCGCCCCTTGTGTTGGGATCTCTCATCGAGGGGGAGCAATGAAAGAGAAGCGGAAGAAAGCTCCGGCCACGCCTGAATCCGCTGCCGGGAAACCGGTTGCGGCAAAGACGATGCCCGGTTCCGGCGCCCAGAATCCCCGTGCAGATGGGGTACGGATCACCGCGGAAATGCTCGCAGCATCGGCTCCAGTGGCCATCGCGGCAACTGTGGTGCAACAGATGCATCGCCATGCACGTTCGCAAATGGGCGCGGAAGTTTGCGGGGTACTGATTGGCGAGGAAGCTGGCGGCACCACGGTGATTGAGGCTGCCATCGCGGGCGAAGGGGCGGCGCAGGGCGGCGCGCACGTCACGTTCACCCAGGACACCTGGGAACACATCTACTCGGTGAAGGACCGCGACTATCCGGAGAAGCGCATCGTGGGGTGGTATCACTCGCATCCCGGTTTCGGCATCTTTCTCTCGCAGCAGGATTTGTTTATCCATGAGAATTTTTTCTCCTCCCCTGCGCAGGTGGCTTGGGTTTACGACCCGCACTCAGACGAGGAAGGCTGTTTTGGCTGGGTGGATGGCAAAGTGAAGCGGCTTCGCGAAGTACGGGTGATTGAAGCGGGCGCCGACGACGCGCCGGTGGTGGGCGAGGAACCGGACGAGGTGCCAGGAGAACGAAGTCAGGGGCGGCACCGGCAAAGCATGGTGCGGGCGAAGCCGAAGCTCCGAAGCGGAAGCCGGCGATGGCTCGCAGGCTGTTATTGCTGTTTGCATTGGGAGTGGTTTTCGTGGCTGGCTTTGCAGGGGGAGTGCTGCTCTTCCCTCGCACGATTGTTCTCTACTCGGCGGAGGATGGCCGCCTGCTCAGCCCCCAGGAGGCAAGGGGAGCGCGTTAATAGGAAAGCGCGAACTGCTCGAGCAAAGCAGGCGTCACCGGCAGGAGCGCCGTCGCCCGGTGCAAAGGACGGAACCGTCGAGAGGGCGCCGCGAGAGGAACCCCTAACGATGCTTGCCAGGGAGACCGCATGAACGAACAGCCCGGAAAGATTCGCATCACCGCGGACGATCTAGACCAGGTGCGGCTGTCGAATCCGGCAACGGGGTTGCCCGTGCCAGGCGGCGAGACGGGCGGCCCTGAGGCTGCCACCCGCGGCTATGGGAACATCCGGGACACTGCATCGGCGGAATTGACCCAGCCCGAAGGAATGGGCAGCCTGTTTCTGCGAAGCTGGTTCTACCTTGGCGTGGCGGGTCTGGCGGGCTCTCTGCTGGGCTGGGGAATGCTGGAACCCTTCTTCATCGACGGCCCGGAATCCACCTGGGCCGAAGCGTTCCTCATTCCTCTCGTGGTAGCTTTGCTGTGCGTGGGTTGCGGCGTGGCGGAGAGCGTGGTGGAACGCTCCACGAAGAAAGCGCTCATGCGGGGCGGCATCGCGCTGGGAATCGGTCTTCCGCTGGGCTTCGTGTTTAGCTTTATCGCCAACATCTTCTACAACATTCTGCTCTCGATCGCCGCCGGTTCAGGGACGTTGACGCCGGAATCGCCCGCCTGGTGGGCCTGCCGCGCCCTGGCCTGGGTGTTGTTTGGGGCCAGCGCAGGCCTGGTATATGGCGTGGTGGGGATGAATGGGAAGAAGCTGCTCTATGGTCTGCTGGGCGGGATGCTGGGGGCAGGAATCGGCGGCGCGCTCTTTGACCCAATTGCGATGGCGGTGGATTCCGGCGGACTCTCGCGGGGCATCGGTTTTGGCTTGTTCGGATTGGCGACAGGCGTGGCAATCGGTCTTGTGGAAAGCGCGCTGAAAGACCGTTGGCTCTACGTCTCGGCTGGGCCGCTGGCGGGAAAGCAATTCATCCTATACAAGCCGCTGACGACGATGGGCCGCAGCCAGGGATGCGACATTTATCTGTTCAAGGATCTCTCCATCCAGGAAATGCACGCCACCTTCGAGATGCGCGGGCCGCGCATTTGGGTGGTAGCCCACGGGCCTGTTTACGCGAGCGGACAGCCGGTGAAGCAGAAACTGCTTGAGCATCGGGAACTGCTGCAGATCGGCCGCTATAGCTTTCTTTACCAGGAGCGCCAGCGGCAATGAGGGACGCCGTTTGCCCATACTGCCGGACGCCGATGGAGAGCGAAGCCGGGATCAGCGTTTGCCCGTCATGCTCCACGCCACACCACAGCGAATGCTGGGAAGAGAATGGCGGCTGCACCGTGTTTGGATGCGCCGAAGCGCCGGTGGAAGAAGCAAAAGTGGTGGTGAGTGGCACCGAACTCGGACAGTTTCAGGGAGGTTACGCCTTTGGAGCCGGCGCCGATACAACGGGTGTGCCGCCTCCGCCATTTGAGCCGGGCGCATTGCCTCAAGACACTTCCACCTACTACCCTTCAACGAGTCCGGCAAACTCTATGTTGGGCCTATCCGATCTACATGGCCCGCCGTTTTCGCTAACTCGCATAGAAGTAGCGCCGAGTACCGACCGTCGAACGTACACTTTGCTCGGCTTCTTTTTCGGTTACTTGGGAGTACACAACCTGTATGCAAATCGCATCAGTGTTGGTATTATTCAACTCTGCGTGACCGCACTATCTTGTTTTCTTGCCGCGCCTGCCGTGTGGATCTGGGCGCTGGTGGAAATCTGCAAGGTGGATCGAGATGGCGACGGCCATCGCATGCTTTGACGCCGGCCCGGGCAAGAGCCTTTCGGCGATAGGGAGTCAGACCAGATAAGGACGGGAGTCAGCAGCCATGATGTTCATGATCAAGCGAGGCGATCAGGAGTTCGGACCCTATTCGGGCACCGATATCCGGCAATATTTGAGTTCCGGCAACATCGTCGAGACAGATTTGGTGCGCGCGGAGGGCAGTGATCGTTGGCTCACCGTGCAGGATATTCTGGGGGGTAAGGCAGGGCAAGCCCCCGCCGCCACGCCCACTCCGGCGCCGCAGCCCAGCTATACTCCCGAACCCACGCCTACACCGGCGCCCTCGTTTGATGCCCCCTCCACGCCCCCGGCGTATGGCGGCGATTCCCCGACACCAGGCTTTGGAACGGCGGGCGGCCCGGCTTATGGCGGATCTCCCTCATACGGCGGCGACGCCGGCTATGGCGCGCCCGCGCCCGTGTCTCCTTCATGGGGAGCCCCGGAACCTGCCGCTCAGCAGTACGGCGCACCCGCCGGGGGAGGCACCGCGGGCACGATGAAGAACGGGGCTCCGCTTCCCCCCAACCTCAACTGGGTGATTGTGGTGGTAGCCACCATCTTCACCTGCGGCTTGTTCGCCCTTGTCTGGCTGTTCATTGAAGCCAATTGGTTCAAGAAACTCGACGCACAGAGCAAAGGGCTGAAATTCCTCATCTACTATCTGGTGGGCTATGCCGTCGTCCTAGCGATGACCTTCGGCGGAGTAGGACTATCGATGGCGATGCCGGATTCGTTCCTGGGCCCATTGGTTTCCGGGATGAGTTCGCTGGTTAGCATCGGTCTTCTGGTGCTCTATGTGCTGGCCGTGCTCAACATGAAATCGACGATGGAAGGCTACTTCAACTCGGTAGAGCCGATCAATCTGAAGCTCAACCCGATTCTGGTGATTTTCTTCGCCGTATTCTACTTCCAGTACCATTTCAACCGGATCAATACCTGGAAGACCACGGGCACACTGGCCTAGTTCCCCGCTTGCGATTTGCTTCCATCCGCGCGGCGGCTCCCAACGAGGAGCCGCCGCACCCAAAGATGCCGCATGAACTATTTCGTCCAGCGCGAGCAGCAGGAGTACGGCCCCTATACGGAAGCGGATCTTCGGCGATACCTCGGCAGCGGGCATCTTTCCCCCGACGACCGGTTCCGGCAGGAGGATAGCGGCGGCTATCGTTCGCTTCGCGAATCTGGATTTCTATCCGCCGGGCCATCCATCCTGTCATCCATCCCCCCGGGAGCCTTTCTGCCGGCTTACCAGAAACCGCAAATGGCCAACGGCGCGCCGCTGCCGCCGGACATGCACTGGGCGCTGGTGTTTCTGCTGACGGTGGTCACCTGCGGCTTCTTCGCGGTTATCTGGATGCTGATGCAGGCGTGGTGGCTGAAGCAGCTTCGCGAGGGAAATCGATCAGTTTGGACGCTGGCTACCTCGTTGGGGATCTGCTACGCCGGGTCTCTCGTTCTGGGAATCTTCGCTCCGGTGATGGAAATCGCCTCGCGGGGCAATGAAGAAGTTGGGATGATGTTCGTTGCCCTGCTAGGGGTGAGTCTGCTGATCTCCCTGGTGGGCCTTTGCTTCTTCTTTGCGGCAGTGCTGGGGATGCGCCAGGAGATGCTGGATTACTTCAATTCGGTGGAAAACATCCATCTCCAACTCAGCTTTGTGCTGACCCTGTTCATTGGGATGTATTATCTGCAATATCATATGTCGCGGATTGCGGCGTGGAAGAAGACCGGCGCTTTGGCGCCATAGGCTTCTGAATGGAAACAGCAGCCATTTCCCGAAAGTGAGAAGATTGGGCCGATGATGTACTTTCTGAATCGGGGCGGCGCCCGCTACGGGCCTTACACGGTTGACGACGTGAAGCGGTACATTGCAGCCGGTAACATCGCGCCCGACGATTCGATGGAGCCCGAGGCCGGCGGAAACGCTGTGCCGGCCTCTCAACTGGTGCAGGCTCCAACCGCGCAGGCCCCTTGGGCTTCCTCGCCTTCCGGCCCGGGTGGTTTCACGCCGGCTCCGCAGCCGGTGAGCCCCGCCGGCTATGGTTCGAGTTACCCGGCACAGCCGATGGTGGCGACGATTCCCGCGCACGTTCCGCCGCCGCCAAGCATGGATTGGTGGCTCGTTCTGCTGCTTTCGATCTTCACGTGTACGCTGTTTGGGCTGATCTGGGCGATCGTGCAATCGCGGTGGGTGAAGAAGGTCGACCCTTCCAGCCGCGCTACTTTGTACCTTGTTCTTCCGCTGCTGATCATTCCTATCTTTGTGGCGATGGCGCTTGGCGGGGGCATCCTCGCCGGAGCCGCAGGGGCCGGCGGCGGCATGGAGGAACTTGCGGGCGGAGTGATGGTGGTGGGAATGATCGTGTTGGGACTTGGCGCCGCCGTCGCGTCTATCGCTGGGTTTTTCTCCATGAGCAGCAGCCTCGCCAACGCCACCGCGCATTGGGGTTCCGCGCGCATCGACCTTGGCGGGGCGTTTCTTGCCATCGTGGTGGTGAGTTGGTTTTTGAACGTGCTCTTCCTGGTGGCACCGGTCTGGATCCAATACCGCCTGGATGAAGCGCGCCGCCTGCAGGCTTGGGGAGGGGTGGGGCTGCGATGATAGCGTGGGCACGGAAGCAAGGGAGCAGCCGGGTTTGGCTTGATCTCCGCTCGCCCCGGCACACAGCGTTGTTCGTGGCCGCGCTTGGAGCGATGGGGGCCGGCGCTCTCTTTCTATCTCCGCCCGAGCGATCCTGGTTCCTGCCAGCTTGTCCCATTCACGCCGCGACGGGCTTTTTCTGCCCTGGATGCGGAACGGCCCGTGCGTTGCACGCCCTGCTGCATGGGAGGCTGGCCGAAGCGATAGATGCAAACTTGCTGCTCATCGCTCTTCTACCGGCGCTCTGCTGGCTGGCCGTTTTGCTTTTTGCCGATGCCCTTCGCGACAATCGAATTCGGAGCCTGCATTTGCCCGCTCCGCTTGCCTGGGGGCTGGTGGGCGCCGTGGCGTTGTTCACGCTGTTCCGCAATTTGCCGGACACTCTGCCTTTGCTGGGCTGGGTTCGCTATCTGGCTCCCTGAAGCGCGCGCCCGATTGTTTGCCTCATGAGTTCTCCACGAATCCGCCGCCTCGCCCTCGACTACGAAACGCTCGTTCGCCGTTTCTCGGATTGGCCAGTGATCCGGCTGGTGTCACAACATGGGCATCCGCCCGAACACTATCGTTTCGCCCTTCAGGTGAAGGGGCTAAGCGTGGCGCCAGGGGGCGACATCGTGGAGCGCGAGGAGCATCTGGTGGAGGTGAACCTCTCGCTTGGATACCCGCGACGCGCGCCGCAGTGCAAAATCCTGACCCCCATCTTTCACCCCAACTTCGACCACACCACGGTCTGCATTGGCGATTTCTGGGCGGCTTCCGAAGGGCTCGACGATTTGCTTATCCGCATCGGCAGGATGATTGCTTATCAGGAATACAACGTAAAGAGTCCCCTCAACGGGCTTGCCGCGCGATGGGCCGCCGAGCACGCGCATCTGCTTCCCGTGGATGCGCGCGAGATCTCGCCACCGCTGCGGGAACGGGTACCGCCACCACCGCCGCCGCCATTGGCAGACGCTCAGGCTGCTCTCGATTTGGCCGAGAACGCTCAGGCAACCGCCGATTCGGCCGCTTTCGCTCAAGCTGAAGAGCCCCCCCAGCCCGAATCCGTATCGGAGGTACTGGTGGAAGACCCCTGGACCCGAAAGATCGTCATTCAATGAAGCGCGCCCGCTAGAGTTCCCCATGGATGCCATAGCCGGATTGAGCGGAAATTGGCCCCCGTTTCTGGAAAACGGCTATATCCGCAACGTCCTTTTTTCCATTCTATTGATCCTGGCGTTGATGCTGATTCGCGCTATTGTCAATCGCATCGTCACGCCCCGCCTCAGCAGCGCGGAGGAGCGCAGCCGCTGGCTGGCCGGTTCGCGTAATTCGATCGCGCTGCTCCTGTTTCTCGGTCTCGCGGCCGTCTGGGCCAACGCCATTCACTCCTTCCTCCTTTCTGTCGTGGCTCTGGCTGCGGCTTTGGTGATAGCCACCAAGGAACTCATCCTGTGCCTCAGCGGTTCCTTCGTTCGCATCATCGGCAGGTCGTATACGCTGGGCGACCGCATCGAGGTGGGGAGTCTGTGAATAAAGGGCGATGTCCATCGGTGTGTGCCCTGCAGCCACCACCCTTGCTGGAAGTGGGGCCCGGGCAAAGCTTTCACATGCCCACGGGGCGCACTGTCATCGTCCCGAATTCAAAGCTGCTCGACACCCCTGTCTTCAACGAATCGAAAACGGGAAAATACGTCGTTCACACGTTGCGTATTCCGCTTGAGCTCTCCGCGGATCTCGACCGCGCGCAATAAGTGGCCCTCGATAGTATCCACGCCGTCTGCCAGGATTTCCTGGAGTCTGCCCGTGTCTGGATGGAGGGTCTCGAACATACCCACAATTTCATCCATACCCCCTCCGCGGAACCGCGTGTCTATTTGCACGTCACCGAACCCAACCGTGTGGAAATGCTGCTGCGCTTCCCTTCCCCCGTGCGGCGTCAGGGCCGCGTGGAACAAGCGATACTACGGAGGTTCCTGCAGGAATATCTGAACCGTCCAGTGCCCATTGACGTTGAATTCCCGCGGTCGCCGATAGAGCCGCCACTCCATCCGTAAAGCCGTTCCTCAAGGCTGCCCACCGCGCAGGTTGGAGACACTTGTAAACATTGTGCGAAAGGTTCCGGCACAAGCCTCCAGCCGGACCTTTCGCCGGAACTCAGCACCAGAAGCCGGCATCTTCTACCCATGCTCTCGATTCGATCCGCTTTGCGATCCCTGCTTCTCGCTCTTACGGCGCTCGCCTCGACGAACGCGCAACCGTCCCTCCCTGCCGGATTCAGCGACACTCTGGTTGCCAGCGTCGGGTCCCCCACGGCGCTCGTCTTCCTCCCAGACGGCAGGATGCTGATCACCACTCAGAGCGGTACCGTGCGTATCTTCGATGGAACCACGTTGCTCTCCGCGCCCGCTCTTAGCTTGGGTAATCGCGTCTGCTCAAATTCGGAGCGGGGCCTTCTGGGCATTGCCGTCGATCCGGGCTTCGCGGCCAATCGGCACATTTACCTTTTCTACACGTTTCGCAATAACGGATCTTGCGGCACGGGCTCCATCGGCAACCCATGGAACCGGGTATCTCGATTCACCTTTTCAGACAGCAATACCATTCCGCTTGATTCTGAGCAGGTACTCATTGATGGGATCTGGTCCTACGGGGGGAACCACAACGCGGGCGACCTTGAGGTAGGCAGCGACGGAATGCTCTACGTCAGCACCGGAGACGGAGGCAACGACTACGGAGGCAGCGGCAGCGGCGGCGCAAACGACGCGGCGCGCGAGCGGCATCATCTGCTGGGGAAGATTCTGCGCATCAACCTCGATGGCAGCGTTCCCAGCGGTAATCCGTTTACCGGCGCGAACACCGGCCGCTGCAATACGGGCGCGCTACCCCCTGGGCAGATTTGCCAGGAGATCTTCGCCTGGGGATTGCGCAACCCCTTCCGCTTTGCCTTCGACCCAAACTCCTCCGGCACCCGCTTCTTCATCAACGATGTGGGCCAAGGTGCCTGGGAAGAGATCAACCAGGGGCAATCGGGCGCCGACTATGGCTGGAACACGCGGGAGGGATTCTGCGCGAATGGCTCCACCACTTCTTGCCCTCCGTCCAGCCCAACCCCGGTGGGCATGACCGAGCCCGTGTTTGCCTACCGGCATGGCCCTTCTCTGCCGGGAACGCAAACCGGAGCATGCCGATCGATTACCGGTGGCGCGTTCGTGCCGAACGGCGCGTGGCCGCCCGAATATGACGGCGCGTACCTGTTTTCGGATTTTGTTTGCGGATCGATTTTCGCTCTGCGCCAGAACGGGGCATCAGCGACTGTCACGGATTTCGTGCGGGATCTGGGAAACAGCAGCGCCGTTCACTTGCGATTCGGTCCGCTGGGTAGCGGCCAGGCACTCTACTACACCACCTACGCCGGGGGCGGCCAAGTGCGGCGAGTGGCGCCCGCGGCGGCGACGAACCTGCCTCCCACGGCCACCATTTCCGCCGTCCCAACCAGCGGACCCACGCCGCTCCAGGTTTCCTTTAGCGCCGCTGGCAGCGGCGACCCCAACCCTGGCGACACGCTCAGCTATATCTGGAACTTCGGCGATAGTTCGCCCGAACAGACCACAACCGGCGTGACCGTCGCACACACCTACCTTCTTTCGGGAATCTATACAGCGACCGTGCGGGCGCGCGATAACCAGGGCGCGTTTTCCCAGCCCGCGACGGCGATGATCACGGCGGGTAACCAAGCTCCGCAACTGACCATGACGGCCCCCGCGGCGGGCTTCACCTATGCGGTAGGAACGACCGTGACGCTCACCGCTAGCGCCATCGACCCGGAGCAGGGCGCCCTCCCTCCGAGTGCCATCTCCTGGAGAGTGGTGTTGCACCACGACCAGCATACGCACCCCTTCCTCGGTCCCCTTACGGGCAACAACCTCACTTTCCAGGCTCCCGCGCCCGAGGATCTCGCAGCGGCGTCGAACAGCTACTTGGAAGTGATTGTACGCGCCACTGACGGCAGCGGAGCGTTCACTGAAGTGACGCGCGACATTCAACCAAGAAAGGTGAGCCTCAGCTTCCAGACCGAGCCCGCCGGGCTCAATCTGCTGGTGAACAACGAAACCTTCTCCGGCGGCGTGACGGTCACCTCCTGGGAGAACTTCGTGCTGAGCGTTTCCCCTCCGGCTCAATCCCGGAACGGCATTACCTACGACTTTGACGCCTGGCTCGACGGCGCCCCCCGAAACCGTGCCATTACGACGCCGGCAGCGCCTGCCTCCTATACCGCGCGCTTCCGCGATGTGAGCACCGGTGGCGGCTTTACGACGGTGGCGGCTGGTAGCTTTCTGGCGGGGCCGCTCGCCCGCGGATCGATCGTCAGCGGTTTCGGCCAGCAGCTCGCCGCGATCGCTCAACCCGCAGCGGCAGTCCCGCTGCCTACCCAGATCCAGGACATCTCCATGCGGTTGATTGATTCGAGCGGGGCCTCGCGGCCCTTGCCGCTCTTTTTTGTCTCCCCCACGCAGTTGAATTTCCTCATCCCGGAAGCGGCGTTGAGTGGCAACGCCCGTATTGAGGTGCTGCGCGACGGAACGGTGATTGCCCAGCAAGCGGTGGAGGTCTCCGATGCCGGGCCGTCCATATTCACGGCCAACCAGGAAGGAACAGGCGTGCCAGCGGCGGAGGTGGTTCGCGTGGCGGCCAATGGCGTGCAGGCAACGACCCCGGCCTTTGTGTGCAGCGGAACGCCGCAGATTTGCTCTCCAGCGGAAATCAATCTGGGGAACGCCGCGGATTCGACGTTTCTGGTGCTCTATGCCACGGGCTTGCGGAACCGGCCAGCGGGGTCCGCCGTGCGGGTATTCATCCAGGGAGTGGAGGCGGAGGTGAGCTTCGCGGGTGCACAGCCCCAATTCGTCGGCCTTGACCAGGTGAACGTGAAGATTCCCCCTGCGCTTCGCGGTCGCGGTTTAGTTACAGTAACCCTCGCGGTGGGCCAGCTTGCCGCGAATCCAGTGGAAATCCGCATTCAATAGAACGATGGCAGCTAGTGGGAGTGCGCAGGCCGATGGCAGCAGCGGCAGAGCCGGTGGTTGCGCCAGTGCGCTAGGGCGATCAGAACGCCGCCGGTCGCCATCCCGATCCCGACGGCAACCCCATGCTGGGAGTCCGCGACGTGAACCGCCGCGATGATCGCAAAGCCGAGGGCGAAAAGGGCTAGCGCGGCGGGATTGCGATGCTTGAGGTAGCTGGGCAGCAGGCTTCCCATCGCCACAAGGAACGCGGAGCCCACAAGCAACAGTTCCGTCGATTCCGATGCCACCCAACCATGCCCGAAGAAGGCCAGTGAGCCGACGACAAAGGGCATCGCCACGCAATGAATGGCACAAGCTGAGGAAAGAAACATACCGACTTGGTCAAGGTTTCGCCAACTCGCTCGCGGCAGGGCGACAGAAGAAGTGGGAGTAGTGGTAACTGTGCTCATTTCAACAGAGAAAACCCGGCGAACGACCTGATCGCCCGCTACGAGTGATTTATCATTCTCATTATGTAACTAGGGCGGCAACCGTGTCAACACCCTTTGAAAAGGAGCACCCGCACCCACTCTCAGCAGCGGTTTACCGCGCCCGTCAGCGTAATTCCGCGTTGAAGAAATCGATGGTCCTGCCCCAAGCCAGCTTGGCCGCCGCCTCGTCGTATCGCGGGGTTGTGTCGTTGTGGAAGCCGTGGTTCGTGTTCTCGTACATGTGCATCGTGTACTTCTTGCCGTTGGCCTTCAACGCTTCTTCGTAGGCGGGCCAGCCGGCATTCACCCGCGTATCGAGACTGGCATAGTGGAGCAGCAGCGGCGCTTCGATCTTGGCGACATCCTCGCCGCGCGCCTGGCCCCCGTAGAAGGGCACCGCTGCGGATAGATCGCTTCCCAGCTTCGCGGCAAGCATATTGGAGACGCCGCCACCGTAGCAGAAACCTACCACGCCAATCTTTCCCGTACAATCCGGATGCGCCTTCAGCCAGCGGGCCGCAGCCACGAAATCTTCCATCATCTTTTCGCGATCGAGTTTCGCGAAGGCCTCGCGCGCCTTATCTTCGTCGCCGGGATAGCCGCCGGCCGTGGTGAGACCATCGGGAGCAAAGGCGATGAAGTTGGCCGTCGCCACACGGCGTGCAACGTCTTCGATATAGGGATTGAGCCCGCGATTTTCGTGCACCACCAGCACTCCCGGCAGCTTGCCCGCAGCCTTCGCGGGGCGAACCAGATATCCCTTGATGCGGCCCAAGCCATCCGGCGAAGGCACTTCCGCCCACTCCGCTTGAATCCGTGGGTCGTCCTTCGCCACTTGCTGCGCCCAGGCGAAATTCGGGCTAAGGCTTTCGACGAGCGCCGCCACGCTCACCCCGCCAACCGCGAACTTCTTTGCACGGTCGAAAAATTCCCGGCGCTGGATGTCCCCATGGACATAGAGGTCGAAAAGGTTCAGCAATTCCTGCGGAAAATCGGAAGCCTTCTTTCGGTCGATCATCTGGTGGTCCCTCCCCGAGTAGTCGTTGAGCGAAGCATAGCATAGCGGCGAAATGGAGGGAACGGAACCTGGGGCTGGATTCAACACCTTAACCTAGGGGCTCGGTGCCCTCGTTCAAAATGGCCATATAGGGGGAGTAAACATAGATCCGATCCCGTTGCCGCCCGGTGCTCTCCCGCAGGATGCCCAGCCGCTCCAACTGGCCCACAGCCTTTGCTGCGGTGGGAAATGCGATGCCCATCTTGCGGGCCGCCGAAGCCACGGAGAAGATCGGGGCCGCTTATTAAGCTTTGCGTTCATAGCGCGGATCGTTATTAAAGAATATCGCGGTTTCGTTTGATAGCGACTCGAATTCCAGGCGTTCCCGGCTGATCGTATCGCGTGGAGTTGAAGGGTCATTTGGCGGACATTCCTACGTTGGATCGCTTCAGAGAGAAGCCGACTTCCAGTGCTATCCTGAGAGGAGCCACACGTGCGGAGAGGTGCGAGAGTGGTTGAATCGGGCGGTCTCGAAAACCGTTGATGGCGAAAGCTATCCGTGGGTTCGAATCCCACCCTCTCCGCCATCTTTCTTCCTATTCCGGCAACCCCACGCTCTTTAGGGCAGCGTTTACCGCCTCCATCACCTGCTCTTCAACGCCCTCGGTAAAGGGGCCGATCTGTCCGTAGTAAATCATGCTGTCGTCGGCTTCGTAACCGCCTTCACGAAGGATTCGCAGCGTGGGGATGTAGCACATCACATCGTTGGAATAGCCAGCCACAATCACCCGTTTGCCGGGCATGGAGCGCTTGATGCGGTGCCCGTAGTCCACCACCACTTCGCCGCCCATGGCGACGAGTACGAAATTGTCGCCAATCCGCAAAGCCTGCGCGGGGTAATCGACAGCGTCCACCCGCTCGCCCTTCGCCATCCGGGC
Source organism: Bryobacterales bacterium (assembly GCA_034522975.1). Lineage (GTDB taxonomy): Bacteria > Acidobacteriota > Terriglobia > Bryobacterales > Bryobacteraceae > JACTMJ01. The sequence continues at coordinate 71,518 of JAXHKT010000047.1, read as the reverse complement.
CAGCACCCACTCGGCGCGCCGCCGGCGGAAGACATCGCTGTGACTACGCTCGGCTTCAATGTCTTCGCGGGTGCGTGGAGCGAGGGGCAACATGCGCGCCACAAACGAGGCTCGAATCTGGCCCTCCACCGGCGTCAGCGGCTGGGCAAGCGCTTCTTGTACGGCCTTCGCTAAGCTATCCCCATGCTCGACGGCCAGTTCCTTCCGGCTGCGGGGGAATGGGTTTTGGTCGCCGCCGCACAAAGCCAGAAACATCGCCGTCGTTCCTGGATAGTCCGCTTCGAGCGCTGCCTGTGCGTGCCCCGCGTAGTCGCCGCTGAACTCCAGGAACTCACCGGTGAGCGTCGTGTTGTGGCAGGCGTAGCCAAATACCACGGCAAGCATTTTGCCATCGGCGCCCTTTACCTGTAGAACGGGCACGGTGTGGTCCACGGTTGCGGGTGGATTCGACCCCGGGTTCGCTTCCTTCACTCTGAGCGCCCGCCGGTCGACGGCAAATCCGGCCTCGCCCACACCGTAGGAGACCGCGGCGGGCTGCAATCTTGCCAGAGCCTCTCTAGCCGCTCCGGCGATCGACTTGCGGAGGAAGGCGCGGTAGCGGCGCGTTTTCGCCTTGTGCTCTTCGTCGAAGGCGAACATGATCTCGAGATTGGCCCGCACCGCCGGACCGCTATGGGTGTGAGAGCAATTGAGCATCAACGCCTGCGGATCGAGCCCCGTAGCAGCTTGCACGTCACTGGCAATGTCATCCCGCAGATCCCGTGGAATTCCGATCAGATCGACTGTCACCAGTACGGCTCGCTTCCCGCCCGCACCCTCCAACGCCAGCGCCTTTGCGAAAAGATCCTGGGCCACCACATCAGCCGGTTTCGTTCGAGCAGCGTATCCGGAAAGGAAAAAAGGCAACTCCGCTGGCGTGATCTTCGCCGTTGCCACACCGGCCTTCATCGCGGCGAAACAAGCCGTGCTCGCCAAGGTAAACAAACAGAAGGCGCGGATGAGGTATCGAAGCTTTCGCAGCGTCATGCGAATTAGCCTATCGCAGCCGGAGCCAACGCCGGAACACCAACGCTCGTGGGCCGGCGCAACCCGAATCATGATTTGCTGGATGTAGCGCACATCGCGAAATAGCCATGACCCATAGCCATAGCCATAGCCACGCCGGCAGTTCGCATCACGGGCACTTGCATCAACCGCCGGATTTCGGTAGAGCCTTCGGGATCGGTATCGTGCTCAACACGCTTTATGTCGTAGTGGAGGCCGGAGTGGGCTTGGCGATCGGCTCTTTGGGTCTGGTTGCCGACGCGGGTCATAATCTGAGCGATGTGCTGAGCCTGGGGATTGCCTGGGGCGCCAGCCGTCTCTCGCAAAAACCGTCCCAGGGTCGCTTCACCTATGGCTATTCGCGGTCGCCGATCCTCGCCTCGCTGTTTAACGCCCTCCTGCTGTTCGGCGCCATGGCCATCGTCGCCTGGGAATCCATCCAGCGCTTGCAGCATCCCGCACCCGTGCCCGGCATGCCGGTGATCTGGGTTTCGCTGATTGGCCTCGCCGTGAACGCGGGCACCGCATTACTGTTTGCCAAAGGGCGATCCGACCTCAACATTCGGGGCGCCTACCTGCACATGGTGGCCGACGCGGCGGTGACGTTTGGCGTGCTTGTCTCGGGAATTGCGATTCTCTATACCGGCGCGACATGGCTGGATCCGGCGATCGGCCTCGTGATTGTCGGCGTCGTTTTGTGGGGAACCTGGGGGCTGTTTCGCGATGCCATGAAGCTTTCCCTTGATGCCGCCCCACAGGGGATCGATGTCGGCGAGGTGCGGGAGCGCCTGCTGGCGCTGCCCGGTGTCGTCGGCATCCACGACCTGCACATTTGGGCGCTCAGCACGAGTGAGAGCGCCCTCACCGTACATCTGGTGGTGGAGGAGCCGCGGGTGGATCGCGACGTCCTCATCCAATGCGCCTGCCAGCAGCTTCGTGAGCGATTTGCAATTGCCCACACCACCATCCAGGTGGAGACCGGCAGTTCGAGCGCCCTTTGCGGCCAAAGAGATCATGGCGCCGCTTAGCGGGGGATCAGGAGATCGATTCGAGTTCCTCTTCGAGCAGTTGACGCTGATAGAGATCCGCGTAGTAGCCTTGCCGGGCGAGTAATTCATCATGCGTGCCCGCTTCGACGATCTCTCCGCTTTGCAGCACAATGATGCGGCCAGCCTGGCGGATCGTGGAAACCCGGTGCGATATGAGGATGGTGGTGCGGCCGCGCATGACCGTCTCCAGCTCGCGAAGGATGCGCTCTTCGGTGATGTTGTCCACACTGGCCAAGGCATCGTCGAGGATGAGGATGCGGGGGTCGGAAAGCAGAGCGCGGGCGATTGCCGTGCGTTGTTTCTGACCGCCCGAGAGGGTGACGCCGCGCTCGCCCACGCGCGTATCGAGGCCTTCGGGGAAGCTCTCCAGATCCGATTCCAGCCCCGCGGCGGCGGCGGCCTCAAGGGCCTGGGCGGTGGTGGCCGAGGGCGCGCCAAAGCGGATGTTTTCAAACAGGCTGCTGGAGAACAAGAAGGTCTCCTGGGGAACCACGGCGATGCCGTCGCGAAGGGCTTCCAGTGCTTGGCTGTCAACGGGCACACCGTCCACGAGGATCTCGCCTTCGCTGGGATCCAGCAATCTAGGGATGAGCTTGGCCAGGGTACTCTTACCGCTCCCGGTGGGGCCCACAATGGCCACCGTATCGCCGGCAGGAATCTGGAGGTTGATCCCGCGAAGCGCGAAGCCATGTTCGTGCCGGTAACTGACGTTGCGGAACTCGATGCTTCCGGCGCGGCTCTGGGGTGTTTCGGGCTGCTGCGGGCTGGCGATGGAGGGTTTCTCATCCAGGAATTCGCGGATGCGTTTGAGCGAAGCCATACCCCGTTGGGTGAGGTTGACCACCCACCCCATGGCGATCATCGGCCAAACCAGCAGGCCCATGAAGCTGTTGAACATCACATAGTCGCCCACCGTCATTTCCCCACGCATCATCTGCCATCCGCCCACGGCGAGCACCATCAGGAAGGAAGTCCCGATGAGGAACTCGAGCAGCGGCATGAACAATCCGGAAACCTTGGCCAGCTTGAGATTGTGGAAAATATAATCCCGGTTCAGCCGGGCGAAAGCCGCTTGCTCCGCCTCCTCCTGCACGTAGGCGCGCACCACGCGGACGCCCTGGAGATTCTCCTGCACCATGCTGCTGATATCGGAGAATTTCTCCTGGATCGCCTGAAAATAGGTGTGGATTCGGGAGCCGAGCACGCTGACGACGATGCTGACGAGGGGTGCCGGCAGCAGGGCGGCGAGGGTGAGCCGCCAATCGGCGGTGAACATGATGGAGAGGACGACGATGGCGAGCGTGACGGTCTCCATCCAGTACATGACGCCGGGACCGGCCATCATGCGAACGGCGTTGAGGTCGTTGGTGGCTCTGGCCAGCACGTCTCCGGTGCGCGTGCGGCCGAAAAAGCCGCCGGAAAGCCCCACGAGGTTCGCAAAGATGTCGTTCCGCAGATCGAACTCCACATCCCGGGAGACATTCACCAGCAACACACGCATCCAAAACTGGAAGAAGCCCTTGATGAACATCGCCACCACCATCCAGCCGCAGTATTCGAGGGTGGTGCTGAGCCGGAAATCAACCACCAGACTGTCGACACCGGCCTTGATGATAAGGGGCATGGTAGCCCCGGCGCCGTTCTTAAGCAGCAGCGCCCCGTAGCCGAAAGCAAGGTCGCGGCGATAGGGCCGGAAGTAGGGCCACAGAAATTTTGCGGCATCCCGCAATTCGGCGAAGGAAACGCCCTGTTCCTGCGGGGAGGCGTTGGCTGTTTGCGCGCTCATAGCCCCCCCACGAGAGCGGCGCCAAGCTTAGTCCATTCCGAGAGGAAGGTCTTGCGGCTCTCGCGGTGCCACCACCATTGTTCCGGGCGGAAGAAGCGGTCTGGAGAGCCGACGATATTAACCGTTAAGCTATCGGGCTTGAGGCGATCCATCAGAAATCGCGTCCGGCGCGTGTGGTAGTCGCTGGTGACCACGAGTATGGATTTCCAGTTACGCCGTTGGGCTTCGACAAGAATCGCATGGATTTCGGTTTCGGTGCTGGAGGCTTCGTTTCTAAGCGGTTCAAAAAGCTCCCGGGGCTGACCGTTTCGCACGGCGTAGTCGATTGCCAGATCGCATTCGCAGACGCCATAGATCCACGCCGCGCCGCTGGTTAGCACCAAGGGCGCATAGCCCTGCTTTGCAAGCTCAGCACCCGTCTGGACGCGATAGCCGTATCCGTCACCGGCCAGAACGACAATCCCATCCGACTTCACCGGGGCATCGCCATCCACCAGAAATTCGCCGGGCAGAGGTAGCCACCAACGCCAGGTGAGGGCGGCCACGGCGATGACGAGCAAGAAGGCAATTGCCCATTTTCGGTAGCGTTTCACAAGTCCGCCGGAACCCTTACGCTGCCGGCTGCGCTGGAATCCATGGTGCCCTTCCGCATCGGCTATAAGGGTAACTCTTCCGACCCGCGCGGGTGAAGCGAACCTTCCTTGCGTAGGGTGTGAAACATTCTCTCCACCTCATCCTCATCGTCCGGGGTGAGGACGTTCCACTGGTGGTCTGTGAGGATGCACCGGTCACGAAACGCTTCCAGATCTTCCTCCCAAAACTGCCGGTAAGGAAGGCCGTGGATGAGGGCGAAGCGAGCGTGGCGACGGATCTGATGCAGGAGTTTTCGGCCGGACTCCCTGCTCCCGGCGTAGAGAAGCGTGCGGTGGCAATCGCTATTCAAGGTAAGAGGCAACACGAGCGGTACAAGGCAGCGCGGTTCATCGACGTGGCTCAACGCCTCCCAGGGAATCACCTGACGGCCGACCCGCAAATGGGAATCGTGTACCTCAATCGGCGGACGGGTGACTAAATAGACCAGGACGAGGGAAACAAGAGCGAAAAAGATCGCGAGGCCAAGGGCGGGAAGCCACAGCCGGGATGCGAACGCGCAAGCCACTGAGACCACGGCACCAGCCATGCTCAGCCGGGTGCAGATAGCCGACGGCATGTAGCGCACAAGCGATCCCACATTTTTAGACTATACCCCCGCCGGGACACCGTCAATTTTGCCGCTCGCGGATGCGTGTAAGCTAGGCATAGCTTGGAAGCGCGCCCGGGCATTCCCGGCACGAAGAGGAGGGTTTATTTCGATGACGTTGCAATTTCGGTCTTATATGACGTTGGCGGTGTTGCTGCTGACGCTTGGTTTCGTCGGGGCGGCGCAGGGCTTGCCTGAGTGGAAGGCGCTATTCAACGGCAAGGATCTCAGCGGTTGGGTGAACGTGAACACCGCACCAGATACCTGGAGCGCGAAGGATGGACTGCTGGTTTGTACCGGCCATCCCATCGGCGTTATGCGGTCTGACCGCCAGTATGGAGAACTTTCATACTCCACATCGAGTGGCGCCACGTGGAGGCGGGCGGCAATTCCGGGGTCTTTGCCTGGAGCAGCGCCAACGCGGACGAGAAACAGCGGCTTCCCAACGGGGTGGAGGTGCAGATGCTGGATCTCGAATGGGTGCGCCTGAACACCAAGGATGGCGTGGAGCCTCCCATCGCCTACGTCCACGGGGAGCTATTCGGCGTGGGCGGAGTGACGACGGTGCCGGACACGCCCAGAGGCACCAGAAGCAAATCAGTGGAAAATCGAGTGAAGGGGCGCGGGGAATGGAATACCTATGACGTCGTGGCGGTAGATGGCGTCATCAAACTTGCCGTAAATGGAAAGTTTGTAAACGGAATTGCAAAGTCGTCGCAAAAGAAGGGGTATTTGTGTCTTGAATCCGAAGGGGCGGAGATTCACTTTCGCAATATCCGCATCCTTGAACTGCCCCCCGGGGTGACTAGCGCGGACCAGACCGCCGCCATTCTGCCCTAAAGAAGCAGGCCACCGAGCATGAAAAAAGCCCGAGCGAAAGAGGGATTCCCCCCTCGCGCCCGGGCTATATTTCTATTGGGAAAGCAGCTTACCAGCGGGATCCGCCGCCGCCACCGCCGCCACCGCGGGATCCGCCACGGCCACCGCCGCCGCCACCGCTGCCACCGCGACCGCCACGGCTCTGGAAGCCGCCACCGCCACCGCGGGATCCGCCACCTTCCGGCCGCGGGCGCGCTTCATTCACGTTGATCGCGCGTCCACCCAACTCGGTACCGTTCAAAGCCGCAATCGCAGCTTCCGCTTCGTCCCCGTTTGCCATTTCGACGAAGGCGAATCCGCGGGGCTGACCGGTCTCACGGTCATTGATAATCGCAACGCTTTCGACTGCTCCATACTGTGTAAACAGATCGAACAGCTCATCCTGTGTGGTTCGAAAGCTCAAGTTGCCTACGAAAAGTTTGGTCACGAATGGACCTCCCCAGAGCTTATTTGGATTTGTCGGTGGGAATCGAAACCGTGACCAAAACGAAGGAAACAAACTTTGGAGAAGTCACACACCGATCGGACCCTGTCAGATACCCATCTCGACTCCCACAGAATACCATTGCAGTGGCAAATCCGTAACGGTGATTTGGAGGTGCCGGGGCGTGGTCTCGCTTTTGGCCGGTATTCGGCCAGCTCAGCGGCAATCTGGGCGGCACTCGGCTATCCTGGAGGGTTACTTATCCAGCGGAATCGGAATCCCTGCTGACCCCTATGAACATTCTTTTTATTGGCGACATTTTCGGCCGCACGGGCCGTCGGATGGTGGCCGCCCACCTGAAACGATTGCAAACCGAGTTTACTATTGATCTGACCATCGCGAATGTGGAAAATTCGGCGGCCGGATTCGGGGTGACTCCGAGGATCTGTGAGGACTTCCTCGAAATGGGGGTCGACGTGATGACCTCCGGCAACCATGTGTGGGATAAGAGCGAGGTCTATGAGTATCTCGACAAACAACCGCTGCTGCTGCGCCCGGCGAACTATAAGGCGAGTCTGCCAGGAAAGGGACTGGTGCTGCATACGCTGCCGTCACAGGTAACCGTGGCTGTAATGAACCTGCAGGGCCGCACGCACATGGCGGATATCGACGACCCCTTTGAAAAGGCAGATCTGTTGCTGAGTGAAATACCCGAATCCGTTCGGGTACGCTTCCTGGATTTTCACGCGGAGATTACGGCAGCGAAGGTGGGCATCAGCTAGTCTTCTGAACGGAACGGTAGATCGCGGTGTGGTGAAAGCGCGCTGCTTCGCGTGCCCACTGCGGATGAGCGCATCCTGCCAAAGGGAACCGCCTTGCAAGCGGATGCGGGAATGACCGGTGCCTACGGTTCGATCATCGGAGCGACTCCCGAATCCGCCTTGCGGCGATTCCTTACCGGAATCCCGAACCGCCTGGAGCTTTCTGAAGCCGACCCGCAACTGCGCGGCGCAGTGATCGATGTGGACGAAGAAAGCGGGAGAGCGCGCCAAATCCGGCGCATTAAAGTGGTGGGAATCGAGAGTGCGGAGACCTTCACGAGCTAGCCGAACGGGGCTTCCGGCAGCGTGACTCAAAAACGGTTAGGGCTTGGCGAGGTTAGGCGCGTAATAGCCCTTCCGGGCACGCACCATCATGTTCTTGCGATCTTTCACCCGCAGATCGATGAATTGATAGCTGCCATCGGTCCGCAGAGGCTCCGGCCGGTAGTAGAGGTTGTACTGGTGGCGCAATTCGTTCGCGATGTTTTCGAACGACTGTTCCAGATCTTCCACCTTGAAGGGGAAGAAGCTGAGACCGCCCGTCTCCTCGGCAAAGTAGCGCAAAACTTTGTCGCCCGGGGTGGTGCGCCGGGAGATGTTGGTGGAAATCGTATAAATCACGACATCGGTCTTTTGCGCAATCTCCAGCGCCTGATCGCGCGTCTTCATGCTCTGTGTATCCTCGCCGTCGGAGAGGATCACCATCGCGCGGCGGTATTTGTAGAGGGGTTGGTCTTTACCGAGGCGATCGAGGCAGGTGTAGTAGATGGCGTCGTAGAGCGAGGTGCCTCCGCCAGGACGCATGTCGCGCAGCGATTTTGAGAGGGTGTCCAGATTGTCGGTGAGGTCGGTCTGGATTTCAGGGATCGAATCGAAGCCGACGACGATCGCACGGTCCTGCCCGGGGCGAAGGGCCTTGTTCAGAAACTGAATCGCCGCTTCCTGCTCAAAGCGGAAGCGCTCGCGGATGCTGTTGCTGGTATCCACCAGGATGGCGATGCGCAGCGGCAGATCGGTCTCGGCAGTGAACTCCAGAACGCTCTGGGGCTTCTTGTTCTCGAAGACCAGAAAATCCTCGCGCCCAAGGTCCGTGACGAAGCGGCCGCGCTTATCCGTAACGGTGAACAACACGTTGACGCGCGTCACTTCGTAGGTGAAGGGCGTGTCAACCGTCTCCTGATCGGGTATTGCGGCGTCCGCGGGCGGCTGCGCTTGCTGAGCGTGGATTGCCCGAGGTCCCGCGCCGAAGATGGCCAGGATCAAGAAAGTGGAAAGCAAGAGCCGTAACTGCATCGCCATGACGTTAGCCCTATTCTACCGGATACCCCTCCACTTGTTACGACTGCGGCGCGCTTCAGCGGGTTGCTCCCTTCGGGCATCTACTTCGCGCTTCCGGCGCCTCCGCGAGCCGGCCTTGCCGCGGGGCTGGCCGGTTTCGTCGCCGAACTAGCTTGTAGCTTCTCGAAGTAGGAAAGTTCCGGCAGGTTGCCCAGTTCGGCGGCGCGGCTCTCTGTGTAGCCCAACGCCTTCCAATCGAGGATGCCGCCCGGCGCGTGACAATCCGCGCAACTGCGCCCGCCCTTGTGGATGCCGTGGTTCACCATCAGCGTGCCCATTTGGCGCATCCAGCGGGCCTCGACGTTCTTCAACTCCCATCTTGCAGCGGATAGGATTGCTTCCAATCGTCGACGCCAAAGTAGGAAAAGAACTCCCGCAGATCGGAAGCCTTGAACGGCGCTTCATACATCTTGCGAACGTTGGGGTTCGCCATCGCAGCCTTCACCGCTTCGGCGGGTTTGCCGGTCTGGTAGTAGGTCTTGTAATCGATCGGCAAAATCATCGCCCCAAACGGACCCTGATTCGTGGTGTCCTCAAACATGCGGGCATTGAATAGCTTGAAGGGGTAGATGCGGCTCTTGCCAGCCGCCATCAACGGGGCAAACTTCTCTCTGAGAACCTGGCGGCGCCTTTCGAGCATGGATTCGGGCATGCGATTGAGGGTATCGGTGAGATCGCGCAAATAGGCTTCTTTATCGAAAGAGTATTGGCTGGCCAGCCGCTCCAGTTCCGGTGCAAGCAGAGTGCGCAACTCCTCTGAATTCAAATGAACCATCTGTTCCATCAGCGGGTTGTAGCCGCTGGGATTACTGGGGTTGGTTCCCAGCGCATTGGCGAGAAAAGTGCCGTTACCGTTGAACCACAGGAAGGTGAATCCCTTGCCGGGAGTGCCCTCAGGCAGCAGATTGGTGGGTTCCCAGACGCCGGTGCTGGCGTTCCATTGCGGCAACACCCAATCCCGCAGGACGAGATTGTAGGGTTCCGGTTCCTGGATATGACAGGTCTCGCAAGCCAGCTTTGCGCTGTGCCCGTTGAGGAGAGCTTTGGCCGGGCCGGCGAGGTGGGGGGCTGCCGTGTGGCAATGCTCACAGGAGACATCCACCCCCGGCAGGTCGTTGGCCACCAGGCCCGTTCCCTTGTTGCCGCGAGGGATCTTGTGGCCTTGCGGCTGATGGCAATCGAGACACTGCACTCCGGCCGCCGCGTGGACGTCGTTTGAGGCGTGCCAGGGGCTGCCGCTGCGGGCGCCCACTTGCTGGAAGCGCTGGTTCTTGTGCCCAAGCTGCTGCGCCGCGGCACTTTGCGGATAAAGGTCGCCCCCCATGTTGTGCTGGTGACAGAAAAGGCAATTCTCGCTGGCGGGCATCCCAACGGTCATCGCCGCGCGCATCGTCCGATCCTGATTCCAGCGGGTGCCGTTGCTATCTTCAACCACGTAGCGGTAGTTCATGTCGTAGCTGCGGGAATGGCAGATGAGGCAATCGATGCCCTGCTCAGTGGCGGGCGGGATATCGTTCGAGGGCATCATCCGCTCCGTGGCCGGGTGGTAGCCGCCGCCGATGTGGCACTGGCCGCAGCCCTCGCTGCGCATCACGGTGGCGCCGCCCGAGCCCTCCGGTTTGGTTTCGACAAGGGTCGCCCAGCCATTCCAGGAGAAGCTTCCCGGAATCCCGCATGCGCGGTCGATCTTGCCCACGGGAATGGGGAACGATCCTTCGGGCGCAACCTCTTTGCCATCGAAGCCATGCGTACTAAAGCCCGAGGCCAGCCACTGGAACCGGAAGTGAACCGAACCGGTGACGTCCTCCATGGTGCGGACCTCTTTCACCGCGCCCAGGTGATCCTGGATGCGCATCGTGGCGTGACATTGCAGGCAGGTGGAGGGACCCTCGTAAGACAGGATGCCTGCCTTGCGGAAGATCTCGATGTGCTTGAAGCCCGCCGCACGCTGAAAGCTGCGCGTGCGCACCAGCAGGTTGGTTTTCATCCTGCTGCTGGGGTCCTGCGGGTCCTCGCCGTTGCCGGCGGCCTGCTTCCGGGCGCTCTCGAAGATCAGTTCGGAGGCGAGCGCTTCGAACTCCTGCACGTTGAGCTTCTGCACGGAGTCAAAGTGAAGGTTTGCTCGTGTCAGGCTGCCGTAGCCCTCAAAAAGAGAGTTCCAGACCCGCGGCAACAGAAACACCGCCACCGCGGCAATCAGCGCAACCAGAACGGCGATGCGGTGCCAGCGCTTAGGTGCGAGGCGGTTCCAGAGCTTCATCGTGCGATTCCTCAGTGGTTGTGGGTGTGGTGGCGGTAAAATCCTCATCCGGCTCGTCTGCAAGCTCTTCGGGGTCATGGTGTTCGAGAATGTGATAGCCGGTGATCATCGCCCGGTAGTTCTCCGTAACTGTATCGCCCGTGCTGGCCAGATAAATGTGCCCCACCAGGAACAAAGATACAAAGAAGCCGGCTGCCGAATGCAGAATCGCCACCGGCAGAATCCCCGTCATGTTCAGCAGGCGCGCGGGGATCATCCCCGGGAATAGCAGCACCAATCCGGTGACGATCACCAGCGGCGCCGCGAAATACATGATGCCCAGATAGGTGAGTTTTTGGAGAGGGTTGAACTTATAGATCGCCGAGTGCCGGTGGGGATGCGGATCGCCACGGAAGATGCCTACCAGATAGAAGCGAAGCTGCTTCACCATCCCTTCGGTGAGTTCGCGCCGGTTGGGAACGTATTGCTTGCCGTTGGGCGAAAGAAGATTGCCGAGAACAAAATAGAGATAAGTGAAAGAAAGCGCGATTCCGGCGGTGTTGTGCAGCAGCCGCGAGGTCTGGAAGGGAAGCAACGTATTGGCGGGCGTGGAATAGTGCATCGCCAAACCGCTGACGATCAGCACCAGGAAGAGTCCGGCGTTGGTCCAGTGCCAGAGCCGGAGCCAGAAGGGATAGAGCATCAGCTTGCGGGTCATTGCCGCTTCTCCTTCCTGATCGCAAGGTAACGCCCCACCGCGTGCATGGTGATGCCGAGGGCAGTGAGCAGCGCCATGGCAATGCTCAGCCAGTCAAGATACTTATTGCGCGTCATCCCCACCAGGTAGGCATCGTTGAGCACCACGCTGTTGAGGAAGCCCGCGCGCTGCCGTTCTTCATCCACCCGGTGACGATAAAGCTTCGTGAGCAGGCGCGATTCCTGGGAGTGGCAATCCACGCAGTTCCGCACGGCTTCTTCTTTCGGCAGCACCTTGTGGCTCACCATGCGTTCGTTTTCCGGAGTATGGCAATCCAAGCAGCGCACGGCCGCCCAGTGGAGTTCCCGGTTGGGAAGAAAGGCGTGCGTTTGTTCCAGGGGGCGGGTGGCAACCGCAAACGTGGCCGCCATGGCGACGGTATCGTGATGGCACTTCAAACAGATCGCGTTCGACGCCGCCACGGTCTCGCGGATGCCTCGTGGATTCTCCCGCTGGCGGCGAGAGGGATCGAACTGGTGGGGATCGTGGCAGGAGAAGCAAGTCATCTTGCCTTCGAGTTTGGTGAAGTGGACGCTAGCTTCGAACTCCTCCCGGATGAAGTCAAAGCCCCAATCGGCGAACTTCTCTCCGCGATGGCAACTCGTACACTTCGTCTTGGCGCGGGCCAAAGCTTTTTCCGTGTGGGGAAAATCGTTGAAGCCGTAGTGGCAGAAGGTGCAGTTCTTGGTGCCGTGAACAGACGCGCGATAGCCTTCCGGATCCACGCTGAAATTGCGAATGTGCCCGAGGTCGCTCGCCTGGCCCAGTGTGGACATCGAGTGGCAGCGCAGGCAGTATTCCAAGGTGCTGCCCGATGAGGCCACCGGAGCGGACGCTTCCTGCTGGGCGCAAAGGAGGGGAAGCGCGCTAAGCAGAAGCGCCGCTAGCCGAATCCAACTGGTGCGGGCCGTTCGCATTTTCGTCAATTCCGTCCCCCAGCATAACGGTCCCGCCCGATACCGCAAGGCGGGCGCCCATCACGGACGCTATGGTCCACATTTATATCAGATCCCGTTATCCGAAAGAAACAGAAAGCGCACGCGGGGTGACAAACGGAGGGAGAAAATCGCGACCAGCGGATCCGACCAGACCTGCGAAGAAATATCGAGACGGCCAACTGCCGCCTTTCGCCCTAGCCTCAAGTGAAGCGGCCGCGGCCCCCACCGGTGCCGCAGCCCCCAGTGGCAAACGCGGAAATCTGAGGCGTGGATTCCTCGGACTTGCACTCGGGGCATTCAGCGGGGCGATCCCGGTCGGTGATCCGGCGGAGCTTCTCAAACTTCCGGCCGCATTGGAGACAGCGATATTCGTAGATGGGCATGGGCCTTTTCTCTATAGATTCCCCCAACGCGCCGAAAGTGACAAGTGCCATGGCTTAGGTTTCACTCTCAGAGTACCCGTGGAGGGCCGCCTGCGGTGGGCGATAATGAGGGCGCATGGCAAGCATACCCGGCAGATCGAAGGGCGCGGCTTCCGCACCGGTGGAGAGCCCCGCCAACGCGGCTGTGAAACAACTGCGCAAGGCGCTCCGGCAAGGAGAACTTTTCGCGGGGAAGTTTTGGGTGGCGGAATCCCCAAAATTGCTCGACGAGGCTCTGCGCAGCGGGTTGCGTGTACCCTTGGTATACGCAGCTTCAAGCCGCCTGAGAGAATTTGACGCCCAGTTCGCCGGGCGCTTTCAGGGCGAGTGGGTGCCTCTAGGCGAGAAAGCGCTTGAATCGCTTGCCTCCTTGGAAAGCGCCCAAGGCCTAGTGGCCCTGGTGGAACGGCCCATCGTCGAGGAAGACGCCTTCTTCGCCAGCCAGGAGCTGCTTGTGGTGCTGGACCGCATCCAGGACCCTGGCAACGCTGGGACGATCCTGCGCGCCGCGGAGGCGTTTGGCGCCACGGGAATGCTGTTTCTGGCGGGGAGCGTTTCCGGCGATTCCCCAAAACTGTTGCGGGCGTCGGCGGGCTCGCGATTTCGCGTTCCCGTGCTGGAAGGGATGGCAGCGGGGCAGTTTCTGGAACGCGCCCGCCGGGATGGCATCCACCTTTTTGCCGCATCCCCCAGCGGCGAAAAAGCACTGGCCCTGCTGGACTGGCGATTCCCCGCGGCGTTGATCGTCGGTAGCGAGGGCGCGGGCGTGCAGACGGAACTGCTGCGGAAGGCAGAGAGCTTTCGGATCCCCACGCAAGGGGTGGAATCGCTGAACGCGGGGATCTCCGCGGCGATCGCGCTCTATGCCGTGGCAGCGCATCGGGATTCACCTGCGGCAGCGCACCGGGGGCCGGGATGAGCCTGTTCGCGAGCGGCCTTCCGGGCGACGCACAGAATGAGGCTGGGTTACGCCGCCCACTGGCCGAAAGGATGCGGCCACGCACGCTGGAGGAATACGCCGGCCAGAAGCACCTCCTTGCGGAAGGCAAACCGCTGCGGCGGCAGATCGAAGCGGACCGCATCGGCTCGCTGATCCTGTGGGGGCCGCCCGGCGTTGGCAAGACCACCATTGCCCGCCTGATTGCCACCTGCACCAAGGCGGATTTCGTGCCGTTCTCCGCCGTCCTCAGTGGCATCAAGGAAGTGAAAACGGTGATGGAGGAGGCCGAACGCAATCGCAAGCTCGGCCGCCGGACCGTTTTGTTTATCGACGAAATCCATCGCTTCAACAAAGCGCAGCAGGACGCGTTTCTTCCGTATGTCGAGCGTGGCGATATCACGCTGATCGGCGCCACCACGGAAAATCCCTCGTTTGAAGTGAACTCGGCGCTGCTCTCCCGGTCACGCGTGTATCGCTTGGAGGCACTGAGCGAGGAGGACCTGATCGGCCTGCTGGAAAGGGCGCTTGGAGATCCGGAGCGAGGGCTAAATGGATCCGTTTCCGTTCCGGAGGAATTTCTGCGAATGATCGCCAGCCAATCGAATGGCGATGCCCGGGCGGCCTACAACATCCTCGAAACCCTGGCGGCGGCGGTGGATGGCGACACCGTCACGGAAGAGACGGTCCGCGGCGTTTTGCAGAAGCGCACCCTCTACTACGACAAGCAGGGCGAAGAGCACTTCAATATCATCTCCGCGCTTCACAAATCCGTGCGCTCCTCGCAGGTGGACGCCGCGATCTACTGGCTGACGCGCATGCTGGAAGCCGGCGAGGACCGCATGTACCTTGCGCGAAGGCTGGTGCGCATGGCCATCGAGGATATTGGGCTGGCCGACCCGCGGGCGATGGAACAGGCTATCGCGGCAATGCAGACCGTACACTTTCTAGGGGTTCCGGAAGGGGACCAGGCGCTGGTGCAACTCACGATCTACCTGGCGCTGGCGCAGAAATCCGATGCGGGCTACCAGGCGGCGAAAGCCGCTACGGCTGCGGTTCGAGCGAGCGCCCCGGAGCCCGTTCCAATGCACCTTCGCAATGCCCCCACCAAGGCGATGAAGGCCTGGGGCTATGGCGCCGAGTATCAACACGCTCACGCGAATCCGGATGGGCTCTCCGCCATGGAATGCCTTCCCGAGGCGCTGGCGGAAACCCGCTTCTACACGCCCACCGGAAGGGGCCTGGAAGCCCGCATCTCAGAGCGCTTACGCGAGATCGAAGCGTGGCGGCAGAGCCAGAAACGCGAAGACGGCAGTATAAAGAAATCCGGCGGCGCTGCCGAAGTGTAAGTATCGCTGGCCAAACGCGCCGCTCTCTTTTTGTTGCACGTTGGCTATTTTTTCCAGGCGGTGACGGTGATCTCGATCCGTGCTGGACCCACTAGTTCTTTGACGCCGACCGTGGTTCGGGCCGGGCGAGGCTCCGGAAAGTACTTCATGTACACGGAATTCATTGCCTGAAAGGTGCTCATGTCGGTCAAATAAACCTGGACAGCCACGGCGTCCGCGAAGCCGTAGTTAGCGGCCTTTAGAATTTTTCCTGCATTTTCGAGGGTTTGGGCTACCTCATCCTCGAATTTTTCGGGGTACTTTCCATCGGCTGTTCGCCCTACCTGGCCAGCCACATAGAGGGTCCCCCCGGCGAGAATGCCGGGCGAATACGGCCCCGCGGTCTGCGCTCCATCGGGTGCAATCGCCTTTTTCCCCTGCGCGGGGGCGAACACGGCGAGAAGCAATACTAGACCGAAAACCTGAGAGAGCAAGCGAATCGACATGGGCCTAGGATAGCCTATTCGTTTGGGCGAAAGTACCTCAAACGCGGTAAACTTTCGTACCAGTCTAATTGAACCGAAAGTTCTATTGAATGTTCTTGGGCGATAAGGGATGCTGGAAACACCGAACAAGCCAATGCTTACCGAACAAACACAAACACGAGCACAGGTCCGCGGCCGAGAAAAACGGTCGTCGATCCGATTCCCGATTGTCCGCGAGGTGCGGTTCAAACGATTGAGCATCCGCAACTCCTCCGAGATTGGTCGTGGGCAAACCATCGACATCAGTTCGAAGGGCGTCTACTTCACGAGCGATGCCGCCCTCTCCGTAGGGGAGCGACTGGAACTTTCGATTAACTGGCCCGCCCAGCTTGATCAGAAGTGCCCGCTGCAGTTGGTGACGCTCGGCCGGGTGGTGCGGTCAGACAACGCCCGCTACGCCATGGCCATCGAGCGATACGAATTCCGCACGATGCGCACGCCCCAGCATTAGGCGCCCCGGATTCCTGCCGGCGGCATTTGGCCCAGCCAGTTTGCCCCGCCGCATCCGGCCTTTGTTGCCATTCCGCGCGGGATGGAATTCCTCTTGGAATCCACCAGCAATATCCGCCAGCGCACGCCTTGCAAGGCGCCGTGCTCCCAGCAGTCCGGCGTCGCTATGGCAGTGATTGGCCCAGCAACCAGCGATAGAAATCCTCCCCTTCATACACCCGGGTCCAAACATTGTGGCCCAGGTCCTCATGCACTGTAAACTTCACGTCGCGATGGCCTTTCGCTAGGAGTGCATTCACCATCTGCAGACTTTCGATGGGGGCGACCACGCGATCCCGCCCGCCATGATAGACCCAGATGGGGCGCTGCGATTGAGCCAGCCCGTCAAGGGCGGCGGGGTTGCCGCCGCCACAAAGGGGAGCGATTGCCGCAAACACGTTCGGGTAAGCCGCGGCGATGCCGAAGGTGCCAAAGCCACCCATGCTGAGGCCGGTGATGGAAACTCGCTTGAGGTCCACGCGATGGTCGGAGATGGTGGAGCCCACCATGAAGGCAATCTCCTTTTGCATCTTCACCCAGGCGTTCAGCACCGTGCCGTCCGAACGATCGCGCAAGACGCCCCATTCCTGAGGAATCGGAGTCGCGTTGAACGGTTCGGCGTTGCGCGCCGGGGGCGTAGCGTTCGCGGCGCGCTTTTCCGCGTAGCCCTTGGGCAGCTCCGAGGTGTTCTTGCGATCGTCGGGAAATGGCGCCTGGGGAACCACCATCACGAAGGGCAGGTCGCGCCCCTGAATCCAGGCTTCCATCAGCGGCCCATGCACCAATACTTTTTCGAGATCCTCCCGGGCGTCGCCGCGCTCGCCGGCACCGTGAAGAAAGAGAATCATCGGCCATCGCTTTGCTGGGTCGTCCCGATAGCCTTTGGGGAGAAAGAGATAGTATTCGCGCAGCTTGCCGGTGGTCTCGCTGAGATAGCGCTGGCGAATGAGTTGCGCCGGGGACTTTTCCTGTGCCCTCGCGGGAAGGCTTGAAAAGACAATTGCCGCCAATATCGCGCAGATCGGAAATGCGGTTTTCAAAGGACATGCCCTCCCAACGGCCGCCCGCCCGCAGGGCCAATGCCGAACGGCTGAGGCGGAACCCCTACGGTTCTATCATTGCGATACCGGAAAGACAAGACTCGGTTTAGCGAAGGTATTTGATGAAGGCGAAACCGCCCACCAGCAGAACGACGAAAGCGAGGGCAAGCAGATCGAAGTATCGGTCAATGAAGCGCTTCATGCGCTCGCCGGCAACCCGCAACAATCCGGCCACCAGGAAGAAACGCGCACCACGACCAACGATGCTCACCGCACAAAAGCCAAGCAAGTTCATGTCGAACGCGCCGGAGGCGATGGTGAAGACCTTGTAGGGGATGGGCGTGAAGGCGGCGATAAAAACGATCCATACGTCGTATTGCAGATACCACGCCTGCACCTGCTCATAGTAGGCGTGGGCATGGTAGAAATCGATAATTTTCATCCCAACGCTATCCATCAGAAAGAGGCCGATCAGATAGCCGGCCACGCCACCCAGCACGCTGCCGCCCGTACAGATGACCGCCTTTCGCCACCAGGTGGAAGGCGAACCGAGGACAAGGGCAATCAGCAGCACATCCGGCGGCACGGGAAAAAAGCTCGATTCGGCAAAGGCCAGCGCGAACAGGGCCAGCGCACCGTGCGGACTATCGGCCCAGCCAAGCACCCAATCGTAGATGCGGCGGTGGAGGCGCCACCAGGGCTGCGGAAGGGGAGTGGAAAGTGCTGGCGAGGCTTCGCCGGGAGTGAGTTCAGGTGTGGACACGGCAGCCTATCACAACGGGAAGGATGGCGGAGAGGGCGGGATTCGAACCCGCGGTACAGTTTTAGCCGTACGACGGTTTAGCAAACCGCTGCTTTCGACCACTCAGCCACCTCTCCGCGGTTCTGCTTGGTCTCTTCGCAGGATAGCACAACCGGGCACCCGCAACGGTCTGAATTTGGTGAGGTTAGCGGCCATCGCCGCGACGCGCGGAAGCCAGTTGATCCCGCGCTCTGGCACGGCTTCGCTCAAGGGCCGGTCCGGCGCTTCGGGCCTCCGCGAGGCTGAGCGTCCGGGTGAGATCGGCAATGGCGGAAGCGGCACGCGGCTTGTCGCCGATCACGCGCAGGGCGGCGATATGGTCGCAGAGAAGGTCCAGAGTCAGCGCTTCCGCGCGCTCGCCAAACTTACGGTCGCTGAGCGCGGCGCGGGCGAGTTCCAATCCTTTGCGCTGGCTATCGAGCGCGGCGCGCCGGTCGAGTAAGCCCTCGGCTCTAACGTCGGCCTGCACAGAGGCAAGTTTGCGATAGGCCTCGGCCAGTTCCACCTGCAATTCGGCGTCGGCTGACGGCGTCGCGGCCAGTTCGTCGAGAAAGCGCTTTGACCGCTCGAGCAGCAAGGCGCGGGCGGCCGCAGAACCCGGCACAGCCACCAGAGCTTCATGCAGTTCGAAGATCAGTGAGCGCGCCATCTCTCGCGATTGCCGCGCATACATCTCGGCACGCACCCGTTCGCCCCGAGCCACCCGCCACTGCCAGGTAGCCATCAGCATTCCCGCAAACAGGCTCAGCAACAGCGCCGCGCCGGCCGCCACCTGCCAGGCATTTCGCCGGAGGAACTTCGTGAAGCGGTAACTAGGGGTGGCGCGCTGCGCCGTGACGATATGCCCATCGAGGTGGGCGCGGAGATCAAGAGCAAGAGCCGCCGCCGTTCCGTATCGTTCCGAGGGTTGCTTGGCGAGAGCTTTCAAGATGATGTTGTCGAGGTCGCCCGCGAGCGAACGGACAAGCGCCCGCAGATCGGTCCGGCGATTCCAGATAACCATTTCCGGCCGCAACGTCTTGCCGCCAACCTCTTCCGTCCTGCAAACGGCAACGCTGGGACAAACGGGCGTTGTATCGAGCAGAGCGGAAAGAATATCGACTGCCGAGGCGTTCTGGAAGCGCAAGGGCCGCCGTCCCGTGAGCAACTCGTAGAGAAGCACGCCAAGCGAATACACGTCGGTGGCGGTGGTCACCTGGTCGCCGCGAATCTGCTCCGGGCTGGCGTAATCCGGAGTGAATTGCCGCATTCCCGTTTGGGTAAGGGTAAGCTGGCCGGCTTCATCCGGCTCCAGCACTTTGGCGATGCCGAAATCGAGCAGCTTCGGCTGGCCGGCGGCGTCCACAAGGATATTGCTGGCCTTCAGATCGCGATGGACGATCAGACGTTCATGCGCATACTCCACCGCGGCGCAAACTTTCAGAAAAAGCTCCAGCCGCCCCCGTACCCCCATACCCAGTTCGTCGCAATAATCGAGCAGCAGCTTGCCCTCGACATATTCCATGACGAAGTAGGGCGTGTCGCGCGAAGTTGTGCCGCCGTCGAGCAAGCGGGCGATGCCGGGGTGTTCCAGGCGGGCAAGAATCTGGCGCTCCCGGCGGAATCGCTTCACCGCATTTTCGCGCAGGGCACTGCCCCGGATGAACTTGATCGCGACCAGTTTGCGAAACTCGTCGTCGTCCCGTTCAGCCAGGTAGACGCTGCCCATGCCGCCCGAACCGATCTTGCGCAGCAGGCGGTAATTGCCCACACGCTCTTCGACGTTCTGGGATTCGATGGCCTCTTCGATCACGTTGCCGTGGTGGTCCCAGGCGCTGGCTTCCAAGTATTCGGGGTCGTCGGTATGTACGTCCAGCAGAGACCGCACCTCGGCCAGCATCCCGGTATCGGTGCCGCAAGCGGAGATCAGAAAGGCGTCGCGATGCACCGGGGGCAGACCGATCGCCTTATCGAAAAGGGCGGTCACCGCGCGCCAGCGGTCAGGGTTCATACGCTCTTATTGTGTCTCTTCTTCGCCGCCATCCGCAGTTTCGCGGAAGCTGGTGGCACCGCGCAGGATCTCTCGCCGAATCCACGCCTTGGCGACCGACCAATCCCGCTTCACCGTAGCCGTGGAGAGCTTCAGGAACTCTGCCGTCTCTTCAATCGAGAGCCCGCCAAAGTAGCGCAGTTCCACAATCTGGCTCTGCCGCAGATCGAGTTCGGCCAGCAGCTTAAGGGCCTGGTCAAGCTCCATCAGATCAAGGTCGCGGCGCCCCGGAATATCGATGGCTTCGTCAAGCGCCAGGCAGAACGCACCGCCGCCGCGCTTCTCGCTCTTTCGTGCCCTGGCGTAATCCACCAGGATGCCGCGGATGATGCGGGCGCACACGGCTAGGAAGTGCGCCCGGTTGGCCCACTGGGCCTTCTGGTCAACCAGCCGCATGTAGGCTTCATTCACCAGTGCTGTGCTTTGCAAAGTGTGTCCCGCGCGCTCTTTGCTCAGGTAGCGGCTGGCGATCCGCTTCAGTTCCGGATATAGACGGTCCACCAGAACGTCCAGCGCTTCCTGCTTTCCGCTAGACCATTCGCTCAGTAGCTGCGTAATCTCCGGATTCGGCTGTTGTGCTTCCATCTCGCGCTCCCCAGCGTCCGCCCATTATATAAGCGCGCGCGGTGAGAGAAGCGAACGAAGCGCCGTTCGCGGCTCAGTCCGCGCTGGCGCCGGCTCAATTCCCCTCGCGCAAGCTCTTCTCGCGTGCCGCAAGAAACTCGTCGCCGCGCTGCCAGGAACTGCCCCCCGCCATACCCGCCGCATCCACGCCCAGAGTGAAGCCAAAGCGAGCGATATGTTCGAGGCCGGCGAAGTCCCATGTCTCGCGAAACTCGTCGGAAGGCTTGTGGTAGTCGTTCGCGCGATACTCGGCATCAAGCTGGCGGCCGAAGGCGGGGTCTTTGCCCAGGTAAGAATCGCCAACATCGATGGAAAACGCGGGCACGCCCCCTTTGGCCATGGAGAAATGGTCGCTGCGGTAATAGTAGCCCTGCTCCGGAGCGGGGTCCGGCCGAATGCGCAAGGCGTATTGTTTGGCGACGTTCTCCACCATCGGCCATAGGGTGGTCCGCTCGGCGCCGTTCACCACCATGTCGCTGGTGCGTCCGCCCGGCAGAAGGCCGTCGTAGTTCAAATTCACGATGGTCTTGGATAGCGGCACAAGCGGATGGCGCGCGTAGTATTCCGAGCCACGCAGACCGCTTTCCTCGGCAGTGACAAAGACGAAGAGGGCGCTGCGTTTCGGCTTCTTCGCCAGACCGGCCCAGGCGCGGGCGATCTCCAGCACGATGCCGCAGCCCGTGGCGTTATCCACGGCGCCGTTGAATATTTTGTCGCCGGTGACAGAGGGGCCAATGCCCAGATGATCCCAATGCGCCGAATACAGCACCACTTCGCTCGCCAGTGTGGGGTCGTCCCCCTGGACGATGCCGGCCACATTGCGCGTGTCGATGGTTCGCACTTTCGAAGGCAAGCTGGCGCGCACCGTCACATCCAGGGCAATGGGCCGGAAGTCCCGCGATTCGGATGCCTGCAGCAAATCTTCCACGCCCTTGCCGGTGGCGGCGATCAACGGCGCAGCAGCCTTGGCAGACACCCATGCGGCCATCGAAAGGCGGCGCTCCCCCTCAGGACGCAACACCATTTGCTGCTCACGTCCCCAGGAATTGCGCACCACGCCCCATTCGTATCCAGCGGTGTCGTCGGTATGGATGATGATTGCGCCCAATGCTCCCTGGCGCAGGGCCTCCTCATACTTGTATGCCCAGCGCCCGTAGTACATCAGAGCTTTGCCACGAAACAGGGCCGGGTTCTCGCGCCCCGGTTCGTTGGTGAACAGCACCACCACCTTGCCCTTCACGTCCACACCTTTGTAGTCGTTCCATTGGAATTCGGGAGCGACGATACCGTGGCCCACGAACACCGCTTCGGCTTCGAGCGTGTTCACCGCCTGCTGCATGTCGCTGTTGCCCACCCAATCGCTCAGCCAGCGAAGTTCGCTGGTCTGCCCGTTGCGGGTGAACGAGAGCGTGGCGGCATCGGTGGTCTGGACGCCGGCCAATTGCAGCTTCTGATAGTAGGTGCCGTTCTCTCCAGCGGGCTTTGCGCCCACCAGCGCCAGTTGGGTGGCGATGTAGTCCGTGGCCAGGTCGCCGCCCCGCGCGCCCACTCCCCGCCCTTCAAGCAGGTCGCTCGCCAGAAAGCGCGTGTGCGCCGCGATGCGCCCCGCCTGGATGGCGTCGGATTGCGCCCGCGCCGCGTGTTGGGAAAGAAGCGCCAGCACGCCGGCAAGAATGAGGGTGGTACATCGCATAGGTATTCTTCGCCCAGTATACGCGCCCGCCGCTGGCTAACGGCGTCGCGCGCGGTCTGCCACCGCCACGGCGTTGCTACACTTGGGGATGGTATGAGCAAAGCGGCGATCTTACAGAGGTTGTTGGAAATCGGTGTCGTTCCCGTCGTGCGAACGCCATCGGCGGAATCGGCGGTGCGCGCGGTGGATGCCCTTCTGGCGGGTGGCGTCGCGTGTGCGGAAATCACCATGACGGTGCCCGGCGCCATCAAGGCCATTGAGAAGGTGGCGGACCAGTTAGGCGACAAGATTCTTCTGGGCGCCGGGACGGTGCTTGATCCGGAAACAATGCGGGCCGCGCAGCTTGCCGGCGCGCGGTTTTTCGTCACGCCAAACCTTCGCGTTTCCTGCATTGAGATGGCGCATCGCTATTCGACGCCCATCATGCCGGGGGCTCTCACCCCCACAGAAGTGATTACCGCGTGGGAGAGCGGCGCGGACATCGTGAAGGTGTTTCCCGCCGGAAATATGGGCGGTGCGAAATACATCAAGGCGCTCAAAGGTCCGTTTCCCCAGGTAGAGATGATTCCCACCGGCGGGGTGAGCCTGGAAACAGCCGCGGATTTTCTGCGGGCCGGCTCCTGCGCGATCGCCGTGGGCGGCGAATTGGTGAGCGCGGCGGCACTCAAGAGCAACGACTATGCGTTTATTGAGAACACCGCCCGCCAGTTCATTGAGATTGTGCGCAAGACCCGCTCGGAGTTGGCGGGAAGTTAACGGCAAGGCTGCGGCGGCGAGGCCCTCGTCTCGCCGCGCAAAGAATCGTTTGCATGGCTACCGTGATTGACCAGCTCGCGCCCGGAAGCCGCGTGGCAATCATCCGCCTGCGCTCGATGGGCGATTGCGTTCTCACGACACCCGCGATTCGCCTATTGAAGCAATACCGCCCAGACCTCGAGATCGCCGTTGTCGTTGACGACCGTTTTCGCGACGTCTACACCGGCAACCCGGATATCGCCACGCTGCTTGGCCCCTCCCGCACTGCGCTGCTCGAATGGCGGCCCCGGCTGGTGTTGAATCTCCACGGCGGCACGCGCAGCGCCTGGATGACGGCACTCTCCTTTGGCAGGTGGCGCGCCGGATTCCGCCACTTCGTCCTGCAGCCGCTTTACAACATTTCCATCCCCCGCGCTCAACAAATTCTCGGTGAGGAACGCACGGTGCATACCGCCGAACATGTCGCTTCCGCGATGTTTCATCTGGGGGTCCCGCGCACGGAGATTCCCCGCGCGCGCCTCTTTGCCGAGCCTCCACGGCGGGCAACGCCCTGTTGCGTCCTCCACCCGCAGGCAACGGCGCCGGAAAAGATCTGGCCCGCCGAGAACTTCGTCTTACTTGCCAAGCGGGTTCGCGAAGAACTCGGCCTTGAGCCCGTCTTTCTTGGTGCCAACGACGCGGAACTGGCGCCATTCGATGGCTTCGCCCGGCTGAGCGGAGCTCCCCTTGCGGAGGCGATGTCCGCGATCCACGGCGCCGCCCTTTTCGTCGGCAACGATTCCGGCCCGGCTCACGTGGCAGCCGCGTTTGCACGCCCTGGAGTGGTACTCTTCGGAGGCAGCGACCCCGTCGTCTGGGCGCCCTGGCGGTGCCCCCAGTTGCGGCAGATTCTCCGCACGCCAGTGGCCAGCCTAACGGTGGAGGAAGTGTTCGACGCCCTGCGCGGGCAGCACGAATCCGCCCCGCAAGAATCGAATAAGGAGGTCTCCGCGTGAAAGACCTCGGAAGGCTGCTGAGCTATTCGCGTCCCTACACGCCGCACCTGCTGGCTTCGGTGTTTCTGATGGCCTACGTGGGCGCCGCGCAAGCAATGCTGGCGCTCCTCATCAAGCCGATCTTCGACCGCGTGCTCACCCCCGGCGACGCCGTTGCCGCGACGCCGCTGGTTACCATCCCCGGCCTCAATTACACGATCTACCTTGACCAATTGGTTCCCTCCGCGATCAGCGGTACCTGGTGGATGGTGGCCTTCGCCATCCTGATGGTGTTCGCCACCAAAGGCCTGTGCGATTACGCCGGTAACTATCTGGTGAACTACGTGGGCTTTTCCGCGGTGACCGATCTGCGCCAGCGCGTCTTCGATAAAGTGCTGCGGCAGAGCGCGCGCTTCTTTGAGCAGAACAATACAAGCGCAATGATGTCCGCCATCATGCTGGACCTTGAGAAAATCCAGGTGGCCACCTCGCACATTCTTGCCGACCTATTGCGGCAGGGCTTCACCGCTGTCGCGTTGCTCTTCGTGATTCTGCAAAACGATTGGCGTCTTTCGCTGGTGAGCCTCACCGTGTTGCCCGGCGTGTTGATTCCCACGGCGCGCATTGGCCGGCGCATTCGCCGTTCCACCCGGCGCGCGCAGGACGACGCCGCCGGCGTCAGCCGCATTTTGCATGAAACGCTCACCGGATACCAGGTGGTGAAATCCTTCACCATGGAAGATGTCGAAAGCGGGCGTTTTCGCGAAGCGGCACTCTCACTGAAGAAGAGCAACCTGCGCTATGTCGCGCAACAGGCTCTGGCTTCGCCGATCATCGAGATCTTCGGCGCGCTCACTATTGTGCTGCTGTTGGCCTACGCCCGCAGCCGCATCGTGGAGCAGACGATGAGCGCGGGCGAGTTCACCAGTTTTGTGATCGCCCTCTTGATGCTCTACGAGCCGGTGAAGCGCCTCACTGGCATTCACAACATCTTTCAGCAGGCGCTGGGTGCGTCGCAGAAGGTATTCGAATACCTGGCAATGGACGAGGATATCCGCGATGCCGCCGGTGCGAAGCCCCTCGGCCCCTTTCAGACTTCCGTTCGATTTGATCAAGTGTCCTTCGCTTACCCCTCCGCGCCGGACCGTCCGATCCTTCGCGGGCTCGATTTCGAATTGAAGTCCGGCGAAGTACTCGCTCTCGTCGGGCCGAGCGGCGCGGGGAAGACGACGCTCGTGAATTTGCTGCCGCGCTTCCACGACCCCGTCTCCGGCCGGGTGCTCGTCGATGGCCACGACCTTCGCGAAGTAGCGCTACAGAGTTTGCGCGAACAGATCGGCATTGTGGCGCAGGATACGGTTCTGTTCGACGACACCGTGCGGAACAACATCCGCTACGGACGTCGCGATGCCACCGACACCCAAGTGGAAGATGCTGCCCACAACGCGTTCGCGGATGAATTTATCAGGACTCTGCCCCAGGGCTACGACACCCTCGTGGGTGAACGCGGCGCCAAGCTCAGCGGAGGCCAGCGGCAGCGGCTATCGATCGCCCGTGCGCTGCTCAAGGATCCACCCATCCTGATTCTCGACGAAGCCACCAGCCACCTCGATACCCAAAGCGAAATGCTGGTGCAGAAGGCGCTGGCCAACCTCATGCAGAACCGCACCGTGATCGTGATCGCCCATCGCCTGGCCACCGTGCGCCGCGCGAACCGGATCCTGGTGATCGAAGAAGGGCGCCTGCGCGAACAAGGCTCGCACGACGAGTTGCTCGCACGCGACGGCCTTTATCGTAAGCTGTACGAAATGCAATTCGACGACAAGGAACCAGTGAGTTTCTAATGCCAACCACCCGAAGTATGACCGGATTCGCTCGCGCCACCAGGGAGATTGCCGGGCGCGATTGCGCCCTCACCGTGAAGAGCGTCAACCACAAGGCGCTCGACGTGCAATTGCACTTGCCCCCGATTGCCGAGGCGATGGAGAACGAGTTCCGCCAGACCGTCCGCAAGCAGGTGAATCGAGGTTACGTCCAGGTAAGTCTGCAGGTGGGCAAGGGCAATGGCACGGGTGGCCTCCAGTTGAATGAGCCCCTCTTCCGCGCCTGGCTCGCCGCGTATCACCGCGCCTCCTATTTGCTGGCCCAAACGCCGGAACCGCAGGTGGATGCCGCTCTTCGGATGCCGGGCATGCTGGTGGAAGAAGAGATGCCCAGCGACTCTGGTTTCACAGCGGAAGTGATCTCGTTGCTTGAGGCTGCATTGGCGGAACACCGCGAGTTTCGAGAGCGTGAAGGCACTGCAATTCTCGAAGATTTCCGGCAGCGAACGGCCATCGTCAGGCAATGCGCGGATCAAGTGAAAGCCTTGCGCGCCCAAGCGACATCCTACTTTTCCAACCGCTTGCGGCAGCGCCTGGACGACCTTCTGGAGAAGAACGATATCGACCCTCAGCGTCTTGCCCAGGAAGTGGCCCTACTCGCCGATAAGACCGATGTTTCCGAAGAGCTCACCCGCCTGGTGGTACACATTGAGGAGTTAGAGCAGTTGATCGGCGCCGAAGGCGAGATTGGCAAGAAGCTCGACTTTCTGTTGCAGGAAATGAACCGGGAGGCGAACACGTTGCTGGCCAAGACAGCCAACACCGGCGAGTTCGGCCTGCGTATTACCAAGGCCGGGCTAACCGTGAAAGCGGAAATTGAAAAGATGCGCGAGCAAGCGCTTAATCTGGAGTGATGCGGCGGAAACGGCAATGGTAGTCATCATCTCCGCACCCAGCGGATCCGGAAAATCCACTCTCGTCAACGGGCTGATCGCCCAGGTGCCGGATATTCGATTCTCCGTCAGCTACACCACACGCGCCCCTCGCGGCGTCGAACGCGAGGGGCAGAATTACCACTACACTTCGCGAGACGACTTCGAGCGGCGCATTGCCGGCGATGAGTTCCTCGAACACGCCGAAGTCTTTGGCAACTACTACGGCACCCATCGGGAATACGCGACCATGGCCGCCAACGCGGGCTGCGATCTGCTCCTCGATATCGACGTGCAGGGAGCGATGCAGGTGATGGAAAAGGTGCCTGATGCGGTAAGCGTATTCATCCTCGCCCCGTCTCGCGAAGTGCTGGAGCAGCGCCTCCGCAAGCGCTCTGAAGACAGCGAGGAAACCATCCAGCGGCGGCTGCGCGAGGCCTCGCAGGAGGTGCGCTTCGCCGCGAAATATACTTACGTCGTCATCAACGACGATGTCGCCGAAAGTGTCAGGAATCTGGTGGGGATCGTCCGTGCCGAACGGGTGAAACGCGAGCGGCTCAAGAGCAGGCTCGACCCCATTCTCGAAACCTATCTCAGCCAGATCGCGGCGGGCTGAGGCGGCGCCGGCAAACCCTTTCCCGCAACCCGCGCCTAGTCTGAAATCGATTTGTACTCTGTCACCGTCAGCCGTGCGCTCTTGCGCCATTCGTCGATCGGCGGGGCACCCTGTTTGCGAAAGTATTCTTCGAGTTCGCGGCTCAGGCTCGCGCGCAGCTTCGCATAGCCCCCGTCGTCGATCACGTTCCGCTTCTCGCCAGGGTCGGCTTCCAGATCGTACATCTCGCTGGGCCACGGCTTTGCCCGCATCACCAGCTTCGCGGTCTTCGTACGGATACCTCGCACGCCGGCGTACTCGAAAAAAAGGCGATCCCGCCAGGCTGGCTTTCGTCCGCGCAAAATCGGCGCGTAGCTTTGGCCCACGCGGGCTTTGTCCGGGGCCGTGGCGCAGCCAAGGTAATCGAGAATGGCCGGGAAGAAGTCGTAGCTGGAGATCATCGCCTCGCTACGCGTCCCGGCTTCGATATTCCCCGTGTGATGCCAGATCATCGGCACGCGAATCGACTCCTCCAGCATGTTCTTCGGCACCGTGCCGTTGCCTTTGCCCCAAACTCCGTGGTGCCCCGCGTTCCAGCCCTGGTCCGCCGTGAACACAATCAACGTGTCTTCGAGAGCGCCCATTTCTTCGAGTTTCGCCAGCACCTTGCCGACGTTCGCGTCGAGGCCGGTAATCAGCGCCGAGTAGGCTTTCATACTTTCCTCGTTGAGGTGATTCCTCGCCAGGCCGGTATTTTGGCGCGGGTTCTGCGGATCGCGCGGGAAGCACTCGAACTTCGCGCTGGCGTAGGGCTCCCGGTAGGTTTCCGGCTGATAGTTGAACGGCGTGTGCGGGGCGTAGAAGGGCACATAGAGAAAGAACGGGTCGGCGGCGCGGGTGGCCTGATGCTGGCTAAGAAAGGTGACCGCGCCATCCCCAACGAGGTCGGTCTTGTACCCCGGCTTCTTCACGGTCTTGCCGTTCTCCACAAACTCCGGGTCCTGGTAAGTCCCGCCCCCACCCGGCACCGTGTGCCAATATGCGAAACCCTCCTGCGCGTGCTCATCTCCGCCCATGTGCCACTTGCCGCTCAACCCAAGGTGGTAGCCGTTTTCAGCTAGCACTTCGCTGAACGAAACGTGGTCGCGGAGCACCTGAGTGGCATTGGGTCCGAAGCTCTCCTTGGGAATAATCCAATCCTGCACGCCGTGTGCACAGGGAAGCTTCCCTGTGAAGTAGGTGATGCGGCTGGGTGAGCATACGGGTGTTGCGGCGAAGGCATTGTCGAAACGCATGCCGCCACGGGCCAGACGGTCGATATGCGGCGTCCGCATTTCGGTGCAACCGTAGGCTCCCGTTGCCCACGCTCCGTGATCGTCGGTCATGAAGAATACGACGTTGGGGCGGCGCGACGTTCTCTGCGCCCCCAGCGTGGCGGCGGCGACGCCGGCGAGAAGAAAGCTACGGCGAGAGCTCTTGGGCATGAAGATGAAGGTATCGCGCGCACCGCGCGTTCGCAAGCGGTAACGAGCACACCTTGCGGCGGCCCTCGCGATAGGATGGCACTGATGTCCCACGCCCACGTGCCCCTCTTCTTTGAGCGCTTCTCGCCGGAACGTCAGCAGCAACGCAGCCGCGAGTTTCTCACCGCGATGAAGACGCGCCGGACGGTGCGCGCTTTCTCTTCGGAGCCGGTGCCCATCGAACTGATTGAGAATGCCATTCGCGCAGCCGCCGCGGCACCTTCGGGCGCGAATCAACAGCCGTGGCGCTTCGTGGTGGTGCAGGATGCGGAGGTGAAGCGGCGCATTCGAGAAGCGGCGGAGGCTGAAGAGAAAGAGAACTACGAGAATCGCTTCCCCGACGAGTGGTTGCAGGCGCTGGCGCCCTTCGGAACGGATTGGCACAAGGAGTTTCTGGAGATCGCCCCCTATCTGATTGTCGTTTTTCGTATCGACTACGGCCTGCTCGAAGAGGAAGCCGAGGAGCGAAAACGCAAGCACTACTACGTGCAGGAGAGTGTCGGCATCGCCTGCGGATTTCTGTTGGCTGCGTTGCATTGGTGCGGGCTCGCCACGCTCACGCACACGCCCAGCCCGATGGGCTTTCTCTCGGAGATTTTGGAGCGGCCGAAAAACGAGCGGCCCTTCCTGCTGATTCCCGTGGGCTATCCGGCGCACGATGCCACCGTGCCCGCGATCGAGAAGAAGCCGCTCGAGGAAGTGATGATTCTTCGATAGGCGGAGACGGCGCTACTGGCCTGCTCTGTCGCTTTCGAGGGGAGGATATACCATCGCCACCGTAACGCGGAGTTCGCTGTTCACGGAAGTATCGCCCACCCTGGCGGGACGGAAGCGCCAACTCGACATCGCTCGCCTCGCCTGATCCGCGACCACCGTGTGTTGCTGAGGGCCTACCGCTTCCGCCTTATCCAGGGAGCCATCGGCATTGAGTTGCACCAGAAAGTCCACCGATGGTGGCCGGTGAACAAGGCCGAATCCGCGGAGGTCGGGGCAGTTCTGGCTAAGCAGGGCCGCCTCGACAAAAGGGGCATCCTTCTTTGACTTCCCGCCACCAGGTATCAACGGCAACTTGCCGAGCGCCTTCAGAAAGCCGAAGCGCGATCTGGGTTCGTAGTAGGCCAGCGTCCGCACGCTCACACGGCAGTCGGGCGCCGTGGCCTGGGCGGTCGCTGCATCCCGCGAGGGGGTCGATTCGGCGGGAGCCGGTGGTAGTGCCGTGGACGGATCTGTCGAGGGTAGCGCCCTTCCTACGGATGACGGTGAATTATCGGCAACCGGCGAGGCGGGTGCCGCTTCAAGCATGGCGCGCCGCTCCCCTGGGGTGGGTGCCGGAGCGGGCGGTGGATCGAACGCGCGAGGCCGTCGCCGGTTGGGGGCAAGGTCTCCAGCACTGCTGGGGATGGGATTAGCGGCACGTGCGTTGGCACCCTCCCGCACAGGGCGATTCCTCTCGGGCGTAGACAGTTCGGCGGAAACCACCTGCAGCGCTCCGCGCCGCTCAAAACCATCGCCAAAGAACGCAGCCTCCACACGGATGGTCTCCGTGCGCGGGCTGTAGGTGACGCTGCCCGCTTTGAGGTCAGCCGTGTCCAGACGAATGCGGGTTTCCGTATTGCCGTCGCGTATCAGGAAGCTGCCGCGGGTGGCTTGCTGCGCAACGGAAGCATCCTCCCACGCCAGGCGAATTCCATCCGCCACGCGATGCGCGTGTAGTGGAATCGTCTCCTGCTGAAGTTCGGCAACGGCGGACGAAGGCTCCGCTTGTAACGGAGGCCGAAGGGTTGGCAATGCAAGCGACGCGGAGGCTTGCGGATTACCCTTCCCGTTGCGCAACAGCGCGGGGCCATAGAGAATCGCGGCCATCACCCCAAGGAAG
Source organism: Bryobacterales bacterium (assembly GCA_034522975.1). Taxonomy (GTDB): domain Bacteria; phylum Acidobacteriota; class Terriglobia; order Bryobacterales; family Bryobacteraceae; genus JACTMJ01. Next base: position 40,615 of record JAXHKT010000047.1, on the reverse strand, counting down.
GCAATACCGGCAAGGCTCGCGGCGATCGCGGTTCGCGCCGAAGGGAGCACAAGCGTGACGCGATGGCGAGGGCTTTCGCCTTTGCCGGAATCCGTCGTCGCGGAACCGCTCTCCGGCGCAGGCAGGGTCGCAAAACTTGCTTCAGCGTCGGCCTGCACGGATGGCTGGATCTTTGGTTGGGAATCTCCCTCGCCGGCAACAGGAGGCGCTACGGAATCCTCCTGCGCTGCGGATGCCGGCGTGCGAAACGACACTGCGAATTCGCTGGACGGATAGATCTCGCCGTCCTCAAGCACCAGCATCTGGCACGGGAAGGCATCGAACGCGTGCGGGCGAAACAGCAAATAGATGGCCGGGCCCTTTCCGTAAACGGCACGAAACACAGCCTCGTCCTCAGGACGAAGGGCGAGCGGTTGCGCCAGCGTGTCGCTCCGCCAGCAGCCGAGTGCGATTGCGCCGTTTCCGGCCGCTTCAATCGCGGCGTCCATGCGTTGCCGGAACTCGGCGATCTCGTCGCCGCTGAGCTGATAGGAGGGGCCTTGCTGGTGGGATATCTCCACCGTCACGAAATCCAAAACGGTCACGGTGGGGGGCGCATCCGGGGCGGCTTCCACGCGGCCCAACAGGAATCCCCCGATCTCCAGCCCGCGCCGGGGAAGGGCGTTGAGCGCTTCAACGGTTTCCAATCGCATGCGCTGGAGGGCGGCACTCTCTGCCACCAAGCTGGGAAAGCCCTCCCCCGCCGCCCGCAGAGAGAGAAGCTGCGAGGTGGAAGGCGATTCGCAAATGGGAGAGCTTCGCATACGCGTCCTCCGCGAGAACTTGCCCGCAGTATACCGTCGCGAACGGGCTCGCCCAAGGGCACAAACGTAAACTTAAGGTGCGTTCACAAGAGCACCGGCACTTCAGGCGATGGCCTGCGGCGGGGCCGGGTCTTCGGGATTACCCGCGCGGCTCAGCGGCAGCAATATCATCGCCACGGCGAGGGCACCCAGTACGCCCATCCCCAGCAGGATGGATGGGTCCGCGAAGATGGCGGGCATCGGCTGATCCGCGGGCTTGAAAAACATGTAGGTGGCCACGCCCAAGCCGGTGAGCGCTTCCCCGGCAATCAAGCCGGAAGCCATCAGGATGCCGGCATTCTCCGCCCGCGCGGTCTGCGCTCCGTTGAGTGCCCGGCGTTTGGCAAGCGTATCCATTCCCCAGCGAATGACACCGCCAACGAAGATGGTGAAGGTAGTTTCAAGCGGCAGATACATGCCCACCGCAAACAGCATCGGGCTGCGCATCCGCAACATGATCAGCGCGATGCCCATTGCCATACCAAACACCACGAGAGGCCAGGCCATCTCCCCGCCCACGATGCCTTGTGCGAGCGAAGCCATCAGCCCGGCCTGGGGCGCGGGCAATTCGCGGTCGCCAAACCCGATGCCGCCCGCCTTGATGTTGCCTTCATGCAGCACCAGCAGCGGAAAGTACATCACCAACGCGGAAACCACGGCGCCAAGCATGTCGCCAATCTGCATACGGCTGGGCGTGGCGCCAAGAATGTGGCCCACCTTGAGATCCTGCAACATCTCGCCCGCGACGGCCGAGGAAACGCAAATAACCGCGGCAACGCCTAGCGTCGCCGCGACGCCATCGCTACCCGTAATGCCGATGGTCACCATCATCAAAGCGGCGATTAGCACCGTCGAGAGCGTGAGGCCCGAGACCGGATTGTTCGACGAACCAATCAGCCCGATCAGGTTGCCGGAAACCGCGGCGAAAAAGAAACCGAGGATCAGCATGATGATCGCCGCCATCGTTCCGCCCAACACAGATTCAGAGAGGAAAATGTAGAGCCCGATCATCGCGACAAGCCCCACGGCGAGCCCGCCGAAGATCAGCCTGGCGTTCAGGTCGTGGTCAAGGCGCGTCTGCTTGGCGGAGCGTTGCGCCGTGCCGGATTTGAGATCTCCCACCGCGCGTGCGATGCCGCTCCCCAGGCTCTTGCGCATCCGGAAGAGCGTGTACGCCGCGCCCACCAGCATGCCGCCAATGGCGATGGGCCGCACGATGTTCAGCCAGATAGCGATGGTGAGATCGCCCCACCCTTCGGCACCGGCGGCCGCTGGGACATACTGCTGCAGGTTCGGCCCCAGCACGTAAGTGAGCAGGGGCACCAGCAGGCCCCAGGCCATCACGCCACCCGAAAAATTCAGCGCGGCGAGTTCCGGGCCAATCACGTAGCCTACGCCCAGATACGCCGGGCTCACCGACGGCGTGGTCAACGCGGTTACACCCCCCACGGGCACCGGCGTATTGGCCGTGGCCGCACCCATGCGGATGCCCGATTGCCCAAGCTGCCCAATCGAAAGAAAGAATTCCTTGCCGATGGCAAAAAGCTTGAACTCGCCCAGCGCGTAAATGGCCGCGCCCAGGCCCATGGAACCGAACAGCAGATTCGCCGCGCCTCCGCCTCCCTGCCCCGCCTTATGAATCTCCGCCGCCGCCACCGATTCCGGGAAGGGCAATTCCGGATCTTCCACCAGGATCTTGCGCAGCAGAACAATGAACAGAATGCCGATCACTCCCCCCACCACCATGAACGCCGTGGATTGGAGGTAAGCCTGCTCGCTCGAAAACGAAGGCCAAACGCCCGAGATGATAAAGGCGGGGATGGTGAAAATCGCTCCCGCTGCAATCGACTCTCCGGCCGATCCGGCGCTGCGGGCGATATTCTCTTCCAGAATGCTCGCCTTGCGGATGCGCAGCAGCGCCATCGCAATCACCGCCGCCGGGTAAGTGGCGGCCACCGTCATGCCCGCCTTCAGGCCCAGATAGGCGTTCGCCGCGCCCAGGATCACGGAGATCACAACCCCTAGCAGGACCGCCCGCAGAGTGAACTCCGGCATCTTGTTGTCGGCGGCCACGTAGGGCCGGAACGGGGGTTGGCTCATGATGGACAGAATACTATCGCGGAGGGGTCAGACGCGTGGCTTGCCGTAAACGGCGTCGCCCACGCGGCGCATCCAGTCAAGCTCATCGGGATCCATGGGCCCCTTGTGCATGGCCTTCACGGCCTCCTGGACATGGGCGAGCGAAGCGGGGCCGGTCATGCAGAGATCCACCGTAGGTTTGCTCAACACGAATCGGTAGCAATCGCCGGCGGTGGGCCGTGGCACATCGCGGGGGATGCGCTTGCTCTTCATCAATTGGCCCCAACTGGTGGCGGTGTAGACCACCGTGCCCGGGCGCTTCTCACCTAGGTGAGGGAAAGTATCCCGCTCCGCGCCGCGATGGGCGGCGTTGTAGCGGATGTGAAGAATGCCCGTCTCCGGATTGGCGGCGAAGCGGGCGAACTCCGGGCAAGCGTGTGAGCTGATTGCTAAATGCCGCACCTTGCCCTTGGCCACCAGTTCCCTGGCCCGATCGAGCAGGCGCTCGGTTACCGGACGATTCCACCATCCCAGCAGCAGCACGTCGGCGTAGTCGAGGCCGAGAGCGCGCAGCCCGCGATCGACGCTATGCTCCAGCAGAAAGGCGAAGCGGGAATAGCTCTGCAGCACCAGCGCCATTCGCTCCCGATGCTGTTTGCAGTTGCGGATACCCTGGCCGAAACCCTTGCTGCGAAAGCTCCCCCAATAGAGATAGTTGATGCCGTGCTCAAAGGCGTATTCCACCCCGGCGGCGCTAACCCCGTAGCTCGACGCAATCCCAAGCGGACCCACTTGAAGGCCGGTGCGGCCGAGCGTCCGGCCAAATTCCGTAGTGCTTTCGCGCATCTCTTTTTGATGCTGTCACAGTTGCCACGCAAGGGATAGCACACGGCAGAATTCGCTTCTTTGGATTGAAACTTCACGGCCAGTTCCTCGCCCCGCCTCGCACCGCGTATGATGTCCAGATGACATCCAGCGCTGCCGCGAGCGGTACCGGTTTTGGCGGCCATCCTTCGGGTTTAGCCACGCTCTTCTTCGTCGAGATGTGGGAGCGCTTCAGCTACTACGGGATGCGCGCCATCCTCGTGCTTTATTGTGTAGCCGCGCCCGCCATCGGCGGCTTGGGCTTCAGCACGCAGGATGCTGCCTCGCTCTATGGCACGTACACCATGGCCGTCTATCTCCTCTCCGTGCCGGGAGGCCTGATCGCGGATCGTTGGCTTGGCGCGCGCCGCTCCGTGCTGCTCGGTGGCATCGTCATCATCGCGGGGCAGTTCACGCTCACCGTGGCATCGCTGCCGTTCTTCTACACCGGCCTCTCCCTCATCGCCATCGGGACGGGCCTATTGAAGCCCAACATCTCCACCATGGTGGGCTCCCTCTACAGTAAAGACGACCCCCGGCGCGATAGCGGCTTTTCGCTCTTCTACATGGGCATCAACGTCGGCGCGGTGATGGCGCCTCTGGTCTGCGGCTATCTCGCGGAGAGCCCCGCCTTCAAGGCTTGGCTGGCAGGGAGGGGCTTTGACCCAGCGGGAAGCTGGCAATGGGGTTTCGCGGCGGCGGGCGTCGGCATGATCGCCGGATTGCTGGTCTTTCTTCTGCGGCGCGGCACCCTTTCCGGCGTGGGAGAGCGCCCGGCGGTACGCAAGAAAGCAACCAGCACCCAGGTGTCGGCAGTGGAATCTCACGGCGCTCTCACCGGCGAAGAATGGAAGCGGATTTTCGCCATCTCGATCCTCTTCGCATTCACGATTCTCTTCTGGAGCGCCTATGAGCAAAAGGGCGCCAGCCTCAATCTCTTCGCGAAACAACTCGTCAGCACATCGCTGTTTGGCTGGGAGTTCCCGGCAAGCTGGCTGCAATCGCTCACGCCTTTTTACGTGATCCTTCTGGCGCCGGTCTTCGCCCGCATGTGGATTCGCATGGGGGATCGCCAGCCTTCGAGCCCCGCCAAGTTCGCCCTTGGCCTGCTCGCCATCGGGCTCGCCTTCTGCTTACTGGTGCCCGCCTCCGCCCTCACCGCCGCGGGCAAGATCAGCCCGCTCTGGCTGGCCGCGGTGTATCTGCTCGACGTGATCGGCGAGCTCTGCCTCAGCCCGGTGGGCCTGAGCACCGTCACCAAAGTGGCGCCCATCCGCTTGGTGGGCCTGATGATGGGCGCGTGGTTCTTCGCCGCCAGCCTGGGCAATAAACTCGCCGGCTATTTCTCCACCTTCTTCGTCGCCGACGACCCCAACCGCTTGGTCTGGCTCTATGGCAGCATCGCCGCCGGATTGCTTCTTGGCGCCGGCCTGCTCTTCCTGCTGACGGGCCGGCTGAGGCGGCTGATGGGAGAAGAGAATGGCGCGTCGCCAAATGGCAAACCTGCCTAAGCCACGGGCGTCAATACGTGCGCGCCCGGTTGCGCCCATCACCATTTAGCGGGGCAGAATGGAATTGGACGTCCGGTTGCGCGAGAGGTTCCGCAACGCTCATTAACAGACTCTTTGGTACGATATAAGATTGCGAAATCGATGCTGATCTCTTCGCGGTGGGCCCTGGTTTGTCTCCTCGCGCTTCCTTGCTTCGCCGGGCTCTCCATGGCGCAGGAACGTGCTGCCGTGCATTCTGGTGAAACTGCAAACGAGAATGCACCCTCTCCAAGCGAATCTGTCGCGGTGCCCAAGCCACCCCCTCGCAAAGAAACCATCGTGGTTACCGGCACCTTCACTCCCATTCCACTTGAGGAAAGCGAACGCGCCGTAGACTCTCTCAACGTGGCCGAATCGCCCCTGCTCTACAACACCTTCGTCGACCATCTGAAGCTGCTGCCCTCGCTCGATTTGCGGCAGCGCGGGCAGAACGGCATTCAGGGCGATCTTTCCATCCGGGGCGGCACCTTTGGGCAGACCCTGATCCTGCTCGATGGCGTGCGGATGAACGACGCCCAATCCGGCCATCACAACCTCAATCTGCCCATCCCCATGGAAGCCCTCGAAAGCATTGAGGTGCTGCGGGGCGCGGGATCCACCTTTTATGGCGCCGACGCCGTGGGTGGAGTGGTGAATTTCCGCACGCGCCGCCCTGAAAGCACGGAGATCCGTTTGCGTGGCGGCCTCGGCAATTTCGGCAGCAACCAGCAACGCGTCACCGCCAGTCTGGTGAAGGGCCGTCTCTTCCAGCAGTTTGCCGCCTCGCGGGATTTCTCCACCGGCTTCATGGCCAATCGCGATCACCGCAACGGGCTCATCTCCTCCACCACCCATGTGGAAACCGGCCTCGGCTTCACCAGGGTCACCCTGGCCGGCCTTGACCGGCCCTTCGGCGCCCAGGGCTACTACGGTAATTTCAACTCCTGGGAACGCACCAAAAACTGGACCGCGATGGCCAGCCAGGAACTGGGCGCCAACACCACGGCCAGTTTCAGCTATCGCCGTCACACCGATTTATTCGTGCTTTATCGGGACCGCCCGCAGGTCTATACGAACCACCACATCTCCGAGACCTGGCTCGCCAACTTCCGGCGCAGTGACGAATTGGGCGGGAAGGGGCGGCTCCACTATGGGTTTGAGAGCCTGCACGACGGCATCGTGAGCAACAACCTGGGCACTCACAACCGAGGCCGTCAAGCTGTTTATGCAAATTACGACCTCCGCGCAATCGGCCGCTTCTCTCTCACCGCCGGCACGCGCTACGAGCTCTTCCGCACTTGGAGCGGGCAACTCAGCCCCACGCTCTCCGCGGGCTATTGGCTCTCGCCCCACGCCAAATTGCGCGCCAGCGTCAGCCGCGCTTTTCGCGTGCCCAGCTTCACTGACTTTTACTACCAGGACCCCGCCAACCAAGGCAGCCCCGACCTTCGTCCCGAACGCGCCGTCGGCTACGAAGCCGGCCTCGATTGGAACGCAGGCTCTGCCATCGACGGTGAAGTCACCGTCTTCCAGCGCCGCGAACGCGACGGAATCGATTTCGTGCGCAGTTCCCCCGCCGAGATTTGGCGCGCCCGCAACTTCCAGCGTCTACGTTTCACGGGTCTCGAAACCGCGGCCCGCTGGCGCTACCAGCCAAGAGCAAGCGTTGAATTCGCTTACACTGGTTTGCGCGGCGCTCAGGACGCCCTCACCGGTCTCCAATCCCGCTATGCCTTCAACTACCCCGTGCAGCAGGCTGTGGCAAGCTGGCAGACCGTCACCCGCGGAGAGATTGCCTTGCGCACCCGCTTCGGTGTAACGCAGCGTTTTGGGCGCGAATCCTACCATGTATGGGATGTATTTGTTGCCCGTTACGGCAATCGTTTCCGCCCTTTCCTGCAGTTCAGCAACCTTAGCAACAGTCTCTACGAGGAGATTCCCGGAGTGCCTCTTCCGGGACGCGGCATCCTGGGCGGGGTGGAAGTGGTCTTGTTCTCCCGCTCCCGCTAAAGCAGCCACCCGCGACGAAACCCAGCCGGACCGCCGGACGCCTTACACTATAGGATTAGGTTTTGAGATTTCCGCAGCCTCGACAGGGTCTGCTCGCCATTTCAAATTGCCCTGAAAGGGACCGCACCACGCGTGAGTTCGACATTCAACCGGGAGTCAGGAAAGTGGCTCTTCCGTCTCATCGCGGGAGTTGCGGTCTGTCTTCCGCTCTTCGCCCAGCTTCAAGCCCCGCCCCAAACGCAATTGGTGCAGGACGCCGTTCGCTTCGAAGTGAGCGAAACCCTCTTCACCGCCATGGCCGCCATCAACGCCTCGGGCTATGACGAGGACGTCGAAAGCACCGCAAACCATCCGGCCCGCCGCTGGGTCCGCGAGCAGCTCAAGAGGAAGAACCCGGCGCTGCTCGCCGACATCAAGACTTTCTACGAAGAGCATCGCAAAGCAAACTGGCAAGAAGAACTCAGCCAGTACATTTCCTTCGCGCTGCTCAACCAGGGGCCGCCGGATTTCGAACCGCTGTTTATCTGGAACGAGATGCCTCCCGATACGCAGGATCTGCGCGGCTTTGAGGCGTTCATGAAGCTGTTCTACGAAGAAGCCGATGTCGCCTCGTTGTGGCGGGAAGTCGAACCGCAATTTGAGCCGCTTCTTGCGAAGTATCAGCCCCAGGTGGCCGACACCATCCTGAAATCGAACGCCTATCTGCGCAACCCCACCAGCGGTAGCACCCGGCGCAGTTTTCAGATCGTGCTTGACGTCATGGGAGCGCCCAACCGCGTGGAAACGCGGGCCTACGACGATCTGGTCTTCGTCGTCATCACCCCCACATCGGAATTCCCCCGCCAGCGGCTGCTTGTCGCCTATCTGCATTATCTGGTGGACCCCGTCGTGTATCGTTTTCGCGATCTTCTGGAGCCAAAGCGCGCAATAAGCGATTTTGCGTTGCGGGCACCGGCGCTCGGCGCGGCCTACAAAGAAGATTTTGCTCTTCTCGCCTCCGCAAGTCTGGTGCGGGCCATCGCCGCGCGAATGGAACCCATGTCCTCCGCGCAACGCGAATCGATGGTCCGCGACGCCACACAGCAGGGTTTCGTACTGACTCCGTTCTTCTACGAAGAGTTGCTGAAGTTTGAAAAGCAGCCCGCAAATCTTCGTTTTTATTTCGAAGAGATGGTGAAGAACCTCGACGTCTATAAAGAGAACGACCGCCTGAAGGATGTGACGTTCCTTGAAAACGAGCAGCAAAAAGTCATCCGCGAAGCGCGCATGGTTGAGCTAAGCGAAGCGCAGAAGCGCCTGGAGAAAGCCGAGGAACTCCTCTACGAGAAGAAAGATTACCCCGGCGCGAAGGCGATCTATCTGGAGCTCTCCCAGAACATCGGCCAACGGACAATGCAATCCCGGGCCTTCTTTGGCCTCGCCCGCATTGCCGTGCTGGAACGCCAGGTTGAATCCGCAATCGAGTTGTTCCAGCGCGCTTTGGAATATAGTCCCGACCCTTCCACAAAAGCCTGGAGCTTCATTTACCTGGGGCGCTTGGCGGATGTGGAAGGCGACGCGAGAAAAGCGACCGCGTATTTCGAAGCGGCGCTGCAGGTGAATGGGCTCACCCGCGCGGCAAAGACCGCGGCAGAGAAGGGCCTGGAGCAGGCGCGGAAAGGGCGCCAGTAACTTAAACTAGTTGAAGAGGAACGAACGAGATGAAGAAATCCACCCGACTCCTGATTGCCCTGGTGGCGCTCGCCGCGATGGCATTTACTGTATTTGCGCAGGGTCCGCAGCCCAAATCGCAAAAAGAAGTGGACGCCTTGATGGCCATCCAGAGCGCCCCCTCCGCCGAGGCGCGGATTGAGGCCGCGTCGAAGCTCATTCAGGATTTTGCGGATACGCAGTTCAAGTCCTGGGCGCTCTCCATCATCATGCAGAGCTATGAGATGAAGCAGGACATCCCGAATATGATCGTTTACGCGGAGCAGGCCTTGGAAGCGAAGCCGTCGGATATCGAAGCGGCCACCGCGCATGTCCGTATCGCCAACGGCATCGCCCGCCAGACCAAGGAATTCGATCTGGACCGCGAAGAAAAGCTGAAGCGGGTCGAGGAAAACGCGGCTAAGGGAATCGCCCTGCTGGCCACGGCAAAGAAGCCGAATCCGGACTTCCCCGATGCCGATTGGGCCATGTACCTGAAGGCCGAAGAAGCCATCGCTCACGACTCCTTGGCGCAGGCTGAGTTCATCCGCAAGAAGTACGTCGAGGCGGCCGAGCACTTCAAGAAGGCCATCGATGCCCAGCCGGATCCCGTCCGCATGCTGAAGGCGGGCAATGCCTACCGGCTTGCCAAGAAGTACGATGAAGCCATCGTCATGTTCGACCAGGCCCTCGCCAGCCCGGATTCTACCGACCAGGTGAAGAGTATGGCAACCAACGAGAAGCAGGCGGCAATCAAGGCCAAGGAATCGGGCGCCTAGTTCTCTGCCCTGCCGCCCAAGCCGGCGACGGCCCAAGCGCGGCGGCCCTTTGTTCAACAACAAAACTGGAGCGGGATGGAACCGGATTGGCAGCAGTTGGAGCGGGCGATCCGCTACCAATTTCGAGACCGCAACCTCTTACGGAGGGCGCTGACGCACAAGTCGTTTGCGTCCTCCGCTATCCCTGACCCCAACGACACTCATCCCCACAACGAGCGTTTCGAGTTCTTCGGCGACGCCGTGCTTTCTTTCACCGCCAGCGAGATTCTTCTCTCGCGCTACCCCGACGCTCGCGAGGGCCAGCTATCCAAGCTCAAGAATCACCTCGTCAGCAAAAGCCACCTCACCATGGTGGCGAAGATGATTGAGTTGGGCAACTACCTGATCCTCGGAAAGGGTGAGGAACTCACCGGCGGCCGCGCCAAGCAGAAACTGCTGGGCAATGCCACGGAAGCGGTGATCGCTGCCATCTATCTCGATGGCGGCATGGAACCGGCGCGCGCCTTTGTGGAAGATTTCGTGGTGGCCGAGTTTGATCGCACGGTGGGACAGATTGAAGAGGCGCGCAACTTCAAGAGCGAGTTGCAGGAGCGCGCGAAATCCATCGGCCTGCACCAGCCCACTTATACCGTGCTAGCCAAGCATGGTCCCGATCACGCCAAGCTCTTCGTCGTGGAAGCGCGCATCCAATCGGACCTCAGCGAATCGGCCGAGGGCTACAGCATCAAGGCCGCCAGCCAGTCGGCAGCGGCGCGTTTACTCGACCGCGTGGAAAGCATCCCTCGCACCGGCAAGAGCCGGTCCTAATTCGCCTTCGTCTCCCCCAGTTGCTTCTGCTCGGCCATGCTGTGAATCAGTTCGTCCTGCGCCCGGTCCCCCCCCACGGGCTCGTCGTTCAACCCATAGAGGTTCAGCACCACGATGTCCACGCGCCGGTTCTTCCGCCGCCCGTCCTCGCTTTCGTTCTTGTCCACCGGTATTGTATCTGCGTAGCCCGCCACGGTGAATTTGGTCCCCGGAACCTTGAATTCGTTGGTGAGCAGATCCAGCATGGAGATCGCGCGGGCCGTGGAAAGATGCCAGTTGCTCCGGAATCGCCCGTTGTGGATCGGGATGGAATCGGTATGCCCCTCCAAACGCACGTGGTTGGGAAGCTTGGCAATCGTCTCCGCCACCTTCCCGATCGCGCTGTACGTTTCGGGTGCAATTACATCCTGGCCTGAGGGGAAGAATGCCGCCTGCCGCAGCGAAATCACCAGCCCCCGGCGCGTGAGGCGGATTTGCACTTTCTCCTGCTTCACCTCGTCCGCCAATTCACGCGAGAGAAGTCCATCGAAGGAAGGAACTGCTCCAGCAGCACCGCATCGGCTTTGCTTGCGGTGGACTTCTTCTTCTTGGCGGGATCGATGCTGAACGCACCGGGGTTACGGATCTTCTCTTCCATCAGCGTCGCCACCATCGCCCGGAAGGAATCTTCCTTGAGCGCTTCCCGCACCGATTCAGACACTCGTTGGGGCGCCGTTTCGTCGATGCGCGCCGTGGCGTACATCACCACGAAGAAGGCAAAGAGCAGCGTCACGAAGTCGGCGTAGCTCACCATCCAGCGTTCATGATTCTGATGCGCGACATGCTTCTTGGGTCTAGCCATGGCGGGCGTCCGCTAAGCGGCCCTCCCTCGCGATCGGCCAGCCGATGAACTGCTCGAAGGGCTGCGGGCGGCATCGTCGAGATAGGCCTCCAGCTTCAGCCGGATCAGCTTTGGGTTCAGCCCTTCCACGATGCTGCTTACCCCATCTAGCACCAGTTCGCGATGCTGGGCGAGTTCCTCCGCCCGCGCCCGTATCTTGCTGGCCGCCGGCAGCAGCAACAGGTTCGCCAGGCCCACGCCATAGATGGTGGCCACGAAGGCCACCGCGATGCCATGGCCTACTTCCTCCAGGTTGTCGAGTTGCTTCATCACCTGGATGAGGCCCATCACCGCTCCGATAATGCCGATCGTCGGCGAGTAACCGCCAGCCGTCTCGTAGACCCGCGCCGCCGATTCCGCGCGCCGTTCCTGGATGGTAATCTCAAGTTCCATCTGCCGCCTCAAGTCCTGAAGCGGCGTGCCGTCGACGGCCAGATTCATCGCCTTTCGAAAGAACGGATCGCTCACTCGATCGGCATCCGCTTCCAGCGAAACAATGCCCTGCCTCCGCGCTTTCGTGGCAAACTCGACGAGGTTCTCAATGGTCGCCGGGGTCGACGGCGATTTCACCACAAACAGATCTGCAAAGCGGCGGAGAGCGGTGACAAACTGGCTCAGCGGCGTGTTCACTAGCACCGCGCCCAGCGTGCCGCCCAGCACAATCAGCGCCGCGGTCGCCTGGCCAATATCGGCCAGTTCCCCCCGTTCCGCAATCAGTCCGCCGATGATGCCGATGAGGCCGATCACAAGACCCAGCGGGGTGGCGAAATCGAAACGGAACTTGCTGGTCTTGCTCTCCGGCACGGATCTTGGCCCTTTCTTCCTGAGCGTCCTCTCAACGAGGCGGTTCCAATCCTTGGCAAAACCGCCGTACGCCTACGTGGATTCCATTCGGCGCGACGCTTCATCGATGGGGGAGACCGTTGCCAGATTCAAGCGCCGCTCCGGACTCTGGTGCAACTGGCGGCCATACTCCACCACCATCGCCACCACCAATTCCGGCGGTTCGAGCACCATGAACTTCTCTCCGGTGGTGAGTGAGATCACGGTATCCGGCGTCGTCTCGACATACTCGATCAATTCGGCGTTGACATAGATGGGCTCGTGATTTAGCCGGGTAACTCGAATCATGCAATCCTCCCCCGCATGTTTCCATATCGTGCGAATTCCCGCGTCCTTGAGGGGCTAAGGGAAAACATTGAGGGCGACTGTGGGGACGAAAGCTCAGGCCGGGACAACCCGATTTGGCGCGCCAATTGCCAAGCCACCTGGATGACTGAGCGCCCAATCACCCCCTCATCCACGCTGGAAACAGAGCCTTCGCCCTTTGATGCCGGAGAGCACAAGCAATCGGCCCCCGAGACCACGTCCAGTTCGCTCGCGGGTGAGCTGTTGGACGCGGTGGAGAGCGGCTGCTCGGCCTCGCTACTGGAAGCGCTTTCGCGGATTGCGCTAATCGATACCGGTGGCTTCGCACCCGCCCACGGCCCGGCTGAAGACGCCGCCGAGCGCGAAAAGCTTGAGCTATTGCGCTCCCTCGCCGTGCAAATGAGACTCGACCTGCATGCGATGTTGATGCACATCTATCAGCGCATCGAAGCTTCCCGCGGCTATCTCGAAGTTGCCAGGCACATCGCCGGACGCGCACCGGGCAGCGGCTCCGATCTCAGCAAAGCGCTCCCCCGCCTCGGCCTCAACCGGGGTTCCGATGATCGTGGCCGGACGGGCCATCTACCGCTCGCCGATGGACAGGAATTTGCCGCGGGGGAAGGGAATGGCGAAAACTGAGCGGCGGGCGGGCCGAGCGTGTCGCGATCGCGGCCGGTAGGGAAAGGTTATTCCAGCAGCGTGAGAATGCTGCGCAACTCTTTTCGCAGGCCGTCCATGGTCACCGGCCGCCTCCCGCTCCCCAGCGCGCCATTCGCCTGCTCGCGAGTGGTCCATTCCGCGGCGCCGGAGGCCACCGGCACCACCGGCGAGGCCTCGCCGGAAGGCATCTCTTCTGAGCCGGGCCGCCGATGGCTGAGTTCCTTGAGATACTGCCGGGCGCCTTTGATGGTGTATTGCCGGTCGTAAAGCAACTGGCGGATCAGAAGAAGCTGCTCCACCTCGCGACGCCGGTACATGCGATGGCCCGTGCCTGACTTCTTCGGGGCAAGCTGCGAAAATTCGGTTTCCCAATACCGCAGCACATACGGCTCCACGCCGACGATGCGGCTCACTTCGCCAATCCGAAATACCAGTTTGTCGGGGATCTCAGTGGGTGCGCCGGCCGAAGAGGCGGATCTTCCGGAAACCGAATTGGCGGAGGCTCCCTTTCGAGAGAGCCCTCCTTGTTCGCCCATAACAGGCATTTTAATGCAAAATGGGAGATTCCGACGAGGTAACGAGTGTGATCTTTTCGCATCACCCGCACAGAACCGGACCGCCGGTACTTGGCAACGGCCGAAGCGAAAGCCAATCGGGAGCGGGAAGGCGAGCAGAACGATGAACATTCGATCCGGTATCAATCCGGTGATGGAAGCGCTCCGGGCGGGCTCGCCGCTCGAACGAATTCTCATCGCCAAGGGCGCTGGTGGCCCCCGCATCCAGGCCATCGTCGATGCCGCACGCCAGGCCGGCGTGCCCGTCCGTTTTGAAGGCCGCGACGCAATTGACCGCGTTGCCAAGAACAGCGTCCATCAGGGCGTGGTGGCCTACGGCGCCGCCCAAGGCTACGCCGGTCTCGACGCAGTGGCGGGCCATGAATTGCTGGTGCTGCTCGATGGCGTCGAAGATCCGCACAACCTCGGCGCCATCGCCCGCAGCGCCCATGCCGCGGGGGCGGGCGCGCTTATTATTCCTGAGCGCCGCGCGGTAGGCATCACCGATGTCGTGCAAAAGGCCGCCGCCGGGGCGCTGGAGTATCTGCCCATCGCCCGCGTGAAGAACCTCAACTCGGCCATTGAAACGCTCAAATCGGAAGAGTATTGGATCTACGGCATCGACGAACGAGGCGAGCTTCCCTATCACCGGGTAGAATGGAACCCACGGAGCGCGATCGTGTTGGGGGCCGAGGGCCACGGGCTGCATCGGCTGGTGCGTGAGCGTTGCGACATGCTGGTGAGCATCCCCATGGCTGGCGCCGTCGCTTCTCTCAACGTCTCCGTGGCGGCGGGAGTGGTGCTGTTTGATTGGCGCCGCAAGCGGCGGATCGCCGCCGATCCCCCGTAGTTTCGCGCCGGGTTCGCGCGCTTTCTTCCGTGACGGCATCGCTGCCCCTCCATGATCGAGATCGACAACTCTTTCTTTTCAGGTGGTCTGCTCCCTCATGCGTTTTGCAAGTTTCGCTCTCCTGTTCGCCGTGCTCCTGCTACCCTCCGCGAAAGCCACGGAACCGCTCCGCGCCCGCAAGGGGATGGTGGTTTCGAACGACCGCATCGCCAGTGAAGTGGGTGTCGGGATTCTCAAGAGCGGCGGGAATGCCGTCGATGCGGCCGTTGCCGTGGGCTTCGCGTTGGCGGTCACTTATCCTGCCGCCGGCAATATCGGCGGAGGCGGATTCATGCTCATCCGCAAAGCGGATGGCACTTCCACTTTCCTCGACTTCCGCGAAAAAGCCCCCGCCTCGGCCAGCCGCGATATGTATCGCACGGTGAAGAACCCCGAAGCGATCAGCTCCGATTACCAGGGCCAGCAGATGCGCATCGCTCTCAGCGAAAGCATGGTTGGCTGGCGCGCCTCCGGCGTTCCCGGCACCGTGCGAGGTTTGGAGATGGCCTCGCAAAAGTACGGCCGCAAGAAGTGGAAAGACGTGGTGACGCCCGCGCTAAAGCTGGCCCGTAATGGCTTCCCGGTTCACTACAACCTCGCCACCAGCCTCAAGAACTCCACACGTTTGCTGGGGCGCTTCCCGGAATCGAAGCGTATCTTTCTGCGCGATGGCCGTCTCTACGAAGTTGGCGAGATCTTCCGCCAGCCCGATCTTGCCAACGTGCTGGAACGGGTGGCAAAACAAGGTTCCAAGGGTTTCTATGAGGGCGAGACCGCCCGCCGGATCGCCGAAGCGATGCGGAAGAACGGCGGCGAAATCACACTCGAGGATTTGAAGTCTTACCACGCCGTGGAGCGGCAGCCGCTTGAAACGCAGTACAACGGGCACACTGTCATTACTGCGCCTCCGCCAAGTTCCGGCGGTGTGGGAATCGTACAGATGCTCGGGATGCTCGAAGGCAGCGGCTATCGGGAAGACGGCTTCAACGCCGCGAGCACCTGGCACTATCTGGCCGAGGTAATGCGCCGCTACTACGCCGACCGCAGCGAGTATCTGGCCGATCCGGACTTCTTCCCCGTGCCCATCTCGAAGCTCATCGACAAAGGCTATCTCGTCGCCAAGCGCTCCTCCATCGACCCCGCCAAGGCGTCGCCAAGCGAGACGGTAGCTCCTGGCAAAGCGCCGGGCTACGAGAGTATGGAGACCACGCATTTCTCCGTAGTCGACGCGGAAGGCAACGCCGTCTCGATGACCTATACGCTCAACGGCAGCTACGGCGCTGGCGTCACCGTTCCTGGAACGGGCATCCTGCTGAACAACGAAATGGACGACTTCGCCACGAAGCCCGGCGAGGCCAATATGTTCGGGCTGGTGCAAGGCGAGGCGAACAAGGTGGAGCCCGGCAAACGGCCCCTCTCGTCGATGACGCCCACCATCGTCACCAAGGATGGCAAACTTCTCATGGTGGCCGGCTCGCCCGGCGGCGGCCGCATCATCAGCACTGTACTGCAGGCCATCGTCAACGTGATCGATTTCGGCATGGACGCGCAGCAAGCCGTGGACGCCCCGCGCATCCATCATCAGTGGATGCCTGACAAGCTCAACGTGCAGCCCGGCGTCTCTCCCGACACCCAGGCAATTCTCAAGCAGATGGGGCACGACGTCGTCGCCAGCGCGTATATCGGACGCCTGCAGGTGATCGTGGTGAACGGAGAATGGCTGGAAGGCGGCTCCAACTCCATCCCGCACGGCGGCGCCGCTGGCTACTGATGGGGCGCGCGAAATGAGGGATGAGCGACTTCCGGCTTCGATCTGATAGCTGCTCCGCTTGTCGAAGAGCTGTTGCTGATTTTTGCCAATCGCAATGGAGGTTTGCGCTCGGCAATTCTTCAGGCAGCGGCCAGATCTTCCTGCCCTTCGCTAACATGTTGCTCGCCATTTGCGGCGGCTTGCACGTACTGCGAAACGAAGCCAGCGCGGCGGAGGAATTCTTCTTCGGAGATGGGGTTGGGGGAGTTGAAGAAGTCGTCCATGGCGGCGTAGGCGTCGGCGTCTTCTCGTTCCTTTTTGGTTTTGACGTTCTTTGCCTGCTCGCGGTGGAGCTTTTCTTTGGCGAGGGCGAGGCGGAGTTCGTGGAGTTCCTGTTTGCGGCGTTGGTCGGCTTCGGCGCGGGCTTCGCGGGCGTGGGCGTGGCGGGCTCGCTGGGCGCGGTCAAATTCGGCGAGGGCTTCTTTGTGGCGGCGCTCCCAGTGGCGGCGGTAGCGGAGGAGGTTTTCGATGGAGGGCAGTTCGAGGGGCTTGGGCTCGCCGTGCTCCATGATGCAGCTGTAGGCGAGGGCGCGGGCGGGAGTGCAAGGGTTTTTGCGATCTTCGGTGTCGACGTCGGACATGTTGAGGTGGTAATCGAGCAGGGAGGTTTCGGCCTCGTCGAAGCGGCGGAGAGCCCAGCGGCATTGGGCGATTTCCTCGACGGCAAGAGATTCGCGGCTGGATTGGGGTTCGTAGATGGCGATGAGTTCGTCGTGGAGCTGGTCAAAGAGGTTGGGGTCTTCGTGGCGGAGGACAACATGGCGCTGGAGGGAGAGGCCGTGTTTGAAGGCGTTTTTGGATGAGGCGGCTTTGCCATCGGCGGTGCGGGGTCCGGTGGAGTGGGCGGCGTTTTGGCGATTGCGTTCGGCGAAGGGGTTTGGCGGAACGAAGCCAGTGGGGGCGGGTTCGGCCGGAGCGGTGATTGGTTTCGGCGGAACGAAGCCAGAGTGACTGTTGCGTTTGGATTTGCGGGCGACGTTGCGTTTCATTGTTCGTAATCCTTTCGGGAGATGTGTGGCGGCGAGACAGATTTTCTGGCGCCACCTGCCGGATTGTAGGGATGGGGTTTGCGGAATCCTGCGCGTGGGGCGAACTTGAGAGGCAGTGGGGCGGCGGTAAGTGATAGAGCGAGTGGGGGTTTTGAGATTTTTTCGCTTTTCTTGGAAGTGCGGTGATTGGCGTTCTGCGGTTGGGGAAATCGGGGTGGTTTTTGCAGGGTTTCCGAATTGCGGCTATGGAAGGTTGGGTGCGTTTGAAAGGTACGTCGCGTCGCGGCGACGAACGGGGGTTCGCCGCGACATGGACTCGCTTCGCGAGGCGGGTCTACCCAGGGCTGCGCAGAACGTGCCTTGCAGGCTCGCCGAACGAAGGCCACCAGGGCGGGAGGCGTGTGGTCCGAACGCCTGGGCCTGGTTGTGGGTTCTGGTGGATTGTAGCGGCGGGTGGGGCGGGAACGGACTTCAGATTGCGGGTTTTGTGGTCCGGATGGGCGGGAAGTGGTTGTGGAGATTGGCCTTGCGGGGATTCTCGGAAGATTGCGGGCGGCCGTGATCGCGCCGGGTGGTGAGGCGCAATGTGAGTGAGTTTTGGGGTTAGATGGGGTTACAGTTTCGTGCTCGTTCTGCCGATAGATTCGATGAGACAAAGTAGGCCAGCGGGGGCGAGCGAAGCGAGCTTGGGGATTGTGCGGAATCCGCCTTGGGCTTCTGTTTTGACCCGGCTCTCGTAGAGCGAGTGGGGGCATTGGCTTTCGGCCTTTGCCGGAGTAGTGATGGGCCTGGTGGTGGGGTGGCGTTCGGTGGTCATCAAGACCAAACGGGTGGGTGCTTCATGGTGGCGCTGGCGCGAGGCTACTGGTTTCCACGGGCTGACGCCAAGGGGCATTTGGGCCCCCCTGAAGACGCGCCCTGCGGGCGGTTTGCTACGGTGTAGGTTGGCGCGAGTTGGCGTCCTTGGGGTAACAAGGCACTGCGCCGTAGTCTCGGCTTAACGGCTTAAGCCTAGTGGGCTCTGCATGATCGTGCGTTGCAGGCTCGCCCGGGCAGAGGCACTCCTGGCGGGGGGGTGTGCCGGGATGGGAGAGTGTGGGGTTTGGAGGGGGGGTTGGTGGTGGGGAGGCGAAGTAGGCCGGGGGGGAGGAAGGGGGTGAGGGGAACGAAAGAATCCGAACAAGAGGGCGAACATAAGGAGGTGGGCCTGAGTGTGGGTTCTGGTTGATTGTAGCGGGGGGGGAGGGGCGGAAACGGACTCCGGGTTGCGGGTTCGGGGGCCGGATGGGCGGGAAGTGGTTTTGGATGTTGGGTTTGCGGGGATTTTTGGAAATTTGCGGGTGGCCGTGATGCTCGGGGTGGCGGGGCGGATTTCGGCCCAAAGTGAAAGCGTCGCCAGGACTGGACCCGCACCGGGAGACACGGCTGATCGATGGCGTGGCCAGCGGACCAGAGTCGTTGGCCGTGTGGAATGAATGGTTTTAGAAAATGGCGAAAGTGGTGGCTAGGGTCTCGAACCCCTCGAGTGCGAGCGCCGGAAATCGGGACGCTTTCCGAGTGAAATGGAAAGGAGGCCCGAATGGAGGGAGGAGAAGGGCAAGCGAGTGCACAGCCCGGAGTTCCGGGTGGAGATTGCCGAGAAGATGCTGGCGGGGGGGGAATGTGTCGGCGCTGGCCGAGGAGTTCGATCTGCCTCGGAGTATGATGTACCGCTGGCGGAAACATGCCGGGCGGATGGCCCGGCAGGGCTCAAACGCCGTAGGAACAACCGCCGAGCATCGGCACATTGCCGCAGACCAAGCCGGCGGGATCCTCTTAGGCCAAACGCTTCGAAAGCACCCGGGCCAAGCGATCGAGCCGAGGAAACACTACGGGCGCGGATCGCCGAGCTCGAGCGCAAGGTCGGCCAGCAGGCGGTGGAGATTTTTTTCAAGCGAGTTTAGGCGTCCTGAAGAGCTGCCGAAGGCGCCCAAACGTGGCGGCGATGCGTCTCAAGAGGTTTGACCAAGCGCAGTTGAAACAAGCGTTGAGCATTGCAGGAGAGGCCCTGCGATCTGGCAAGGGTATCGCGGGCGGGCTATTACCGGGCTGGGAAGAGAGCCAGCCGCGTTTCGCGGAGGCCGCCTACCAGGATCGCATCCAGCAGTTGAGCCTGAGCCATCCGCAGCATGGCAGCCGCCGTCTGGCGAAGTTGCTGGCCATGGACGGCATCCTGGTCAACCGCAAACGGATGCAGCGGCTGATGCGCGAAGACAACCTGTTGGTGCTGCGCAAGCGGCGCTATGTGGTCACCACCGATTCGCGGCACACCTACGCGGTTTACCCCAATCTGGCGGGCGAGAGGAAGCCTACGGCGGTGAACCAGCTTTGGGTGGCCGACATCACCTACATCCGACTGCGGGAAAGCTTTGTCTATCTGGCAGTGATTCTGGACGCCTTCTCACGAGCGATTGTGGGCTGGCAGATGGGCAATTCTCTCGCTGCCGATTTTTCCGTGGGAGCGTTGAGCGAAGCTCTGGACCGGAAAACGTCTGGTGAGAGCCCGGCCTGGTGCATCACTCCGACCGGGGTGTGCAGTATTGCTCGAACAGTTACGTAGAGAAGCTGCGCCACGCGGGCATCGCGATCAGCATGAGCCGGGCGGGTAATCCTTACGACAACGCGCTGGCGGAAAGCTTCATGCGCACGCTCAAGTGCGAGGAGGTCTACCTGAACTCCTACCGTGACGAAGACGACGCCAGGCGACGGATTGGCAGCTTCCTGGAGGACTATTACAATCGCCGGCGGCTGCATTCCTCACTGGGCTACCAGACCCCGGCCGGCTTTGAGAGCGGCGCGGCAAACAAGCAACAGCAAGCAAACAGAAAGGATACGGAATGAGTTTTCTGAGGCATGGGGAAATCTATCCGCTGCGATGGAGGTTGTCTGTGGGAGCAAAACCAAGACGGAGGAAGGACGGGCAGCAGCAATGCCACCGCGCCATTTCATCGCTGGGATGCTTTGCCAACCGTTTCTCCTTCGGCAGGTTGCGCTC
Organism: Bryobacterales bacterium; assembly: GCA_034522975.1. Lineage (GTDB taxonomy): Bacteria > Acidobacteriota > Terriglobia > Bryobacterales > Bryobacteraceae > JACTMJ01. The sequence continues at coordinate 20,051 of JAXHKT010000047.1, read as the reverse complement.
CCGCAGAGCCCCCTCCGCTTCGCCGGTCAATGGTAGTATCGGTGGACCCGTCGAGCGAGACAATCGTCTTGCAGTGAACGGGGATCTGTCCCGATTATTCGTGTCTCAAGGTCGAGGTCCACTTCACTGTTTGGCGTCCCCGAAACCCCGTCCCCGGAACCGCAACGTCACCGCGAGGATCATCCATGGCCACATCCTCTATGTCAGCAAGCGAGCCATCGAAGCGGGCAAGGAACTGCTGATCGACTATCGTTTCGAGAAGAACTTGGAGACAGTGAAGTGCGCCTGCGGCGCCCGGAGATGCCGCGGCACGATCAACCTGATCGAGTAGCAATGCGGCTTCCTGCGGAGAAATCCTCGGCCGCGGCGCTCCCGGAGTGCGAGCGGAATCTTGAGGAGAGCGCTACCCTCGCGCTCGCAGAAGCCGCCGCGTAGCAATTTCACTGAGGAGCGCAGCCCACGGCGTAGCCGGCACTGCCACCAGTGAGCTCACCAGCATAATCGCCGTACCCGCCACCAGCATTTCGGGAAAGCCCACTCCGCCTTCCAGCAGGAACCCGATCGCGAGAGGTGCTCCCGCGGTACTCAGCACCACGAGAGACGTGATCGCGCTCCGCACCGTCCCCACATGCTCCGGACCGTAGAATTCCGCCCACACGGAAGAGACGATGCTGCTGCTACATCCCGCGCTCACGCCTACCAACACAAGATATGCCGGGGCAATCCAAACCCCGCTACCGAAGAGCAGCAGCAGAAGTCCCGCGGCATTCGGCACCAGGTAAACCGGCAGCAGCCGGGCGGCACTCCAGCGGTCAATCACTGGTCCGATGAAGATCGAGGAGAGCGCCCGCGAAACCGCGTAGCCCGTGAAGGCGCTCGCGATCAGGGCAGCGCTCCAGCCCTTGCTCGCGGCCAAGGGGAGCTGGTAGAGAAAGAGGCCGGTTTGCACAAACGGAAGCGCGAGCACGGCCGGCAAAACGCAGTTGAGCCGCCAATCCCGCCCAGATGGCCCGGGCGTAGAAGGAGTCGGCCGAAGCCGGTATGCTCGCGCTCTTGCCAGTTCCCCATGCTGCTTCAAGAGCAGCAGCAAGCCCGGCAAAACCACCACCAGAAGCACTCCCGCAATCAGCAGCCACGCCGCCCGCCAGGACACCAGATAGGCCGTGGTCGGCGAAGAGCATCGGGCACACGGCCTCACCCACTGGATAGCCGAGACTTGCAAAGCCCAACGCCTTGCCGCGGTTCGCATGGAACCACCGCGCCATCACCGTTTGAGAAACGTGGCGAGAGCAGTCCCTGTCCAACCATTTCAGGCCGAGAATACCCAGAGCCAACACCAACACATGCTGGGATAGCGCAACCAGCAAGGCGGCCACCGACAGCGCTTCCCACAACCAGAGTGGTGTAACGGGGAAGGGAGAATCCGGTCGATGAACGAGCCCGTGTAGGGCAGCGCCAGCGCGCCCACGACGGTAGCCAAGGAATACAGAAGGCCGAACTGGGCCTCGCCCAGTGCAAACTCCTTCAAAAACACCGGCACGGAAAGCGCGATAAAGAAGGTCTGCCCAAAGCTCGTGGATAGAGCGGTGGCCAGGCCGAACCATAACAGCGGCCCCTCTGACCGCAACAATCTTACGTAGTTCATCTTGCCACACGGCAGGCGCCGCCCAGGCCCTCAACGCGATCCACTTCTCGCGGGGCGCAACGCGACGCATTGATGCGCTTCGGGCTTCACGGCAAGGCGCGCCGCACTAAGTCTCTTCGTCACAGCGGGTGCAGAACTCCATTAGGACCCGTCTTCCAGGCGCTGCAGGGCTGCATCTACCTGCGCCAAGCGTTGCCGCGCTCTCCGCTCCAATTCCAGCGCCATCTGCTGCGACTGCATCGCGTCCTGCCGGGTAAGCCGACGAATGGCGGCATAGGGCGAGACCGGGACAGTCCTTCTCGTGCGCGCTATGCAGGGCCAGCGTCAACTCCTCGCGCAGGGCGAGCGAAACTTGGCGATCGCAGGCAATATCCTCGGGCGTCATTTCGCGATGGGCAACCAGCGCTCTTCCTTTAGGCTAGCTGATATTCGAAGGTAAACGCAATTCGAACTGCAATCCGGTCGATCAGCACACGCAAGGCTGGTATTTCGAGGAACTTAGGCACGCCGCCGGGCACCTAATCGCCATGAAGGCGACCTCACGCATCGAAGGCTTGAGGGCTTGCCCACGAACGCAAAACAGAAGAATTTACAGCGACGACGTGCCAATTCCGCTCCACCGTTCGCAATCCCGTAAGGTCAAGGCGCGGTCTTTCTCATATCGTGTTTGAGCAAAGGATGTCCCAGATGGGCACCAAAGCACCCTTTCGGCGTCGTCCGAAGAGATCGATGGAGGCGGCCGAATTGCGCGTCATCTCGCCGGAGGCGGTGCAACTCGCACTCGACATCACCGATGTTGATGACCCCACTCCGGTCTCCGACGGACTGAACGCCCTGAACTCCCTGGGAACCCACAGGGACGTCCCGTGATAGGTGTGTGTCAAGGGGGAGACGGAGGATTTCCCCTCCCTTCTCAAAACAGGCCACGCTTTGACCAATTCGTAACCCACTGAGGCGCCTCCGCCCCGCATTACGCGCTACTCGGAAGTCCGTCAGTTACGGCTTTTCGAACCACCCCATCTGCGATTCCGAACCTTAACCGCCCAGCCGCACCCGAGCATCTCGGCCACCCGCAGAATCTCCGGGGTCAGAGCACCCATCCTCCAGGAGGCACACGGGGTGGATTGTGCGTTCGTGCGATTGTGCTATCGTGAGATTGTGCGCACCACGCTGGATATCCCCGATGAGCCGTACTACATCGCCAAGGCGATTGCACGCGACCGCAACCGTAGCCTCGGCCACGTGGTCGGCGATCTCATCCTGGAAGCCGCGCGCGGGTCAAGATCCGCCACCATGGAGATGAGCGATTACGCCTTCCCGACGTTTCGTGTGCCACCGGCCGGTGACCAGCGAGGATGTCAAGGCTCTCGCCGAGCATGACGGATGCAGCGTCATCTCCTCGATGCCAACGTCTTGATTCGCCCTGGCCACTCCTGACCACAGCCTGAATGCCAGAGCGGCCGAGTGGTTCCGGAAGGGCCATCGATTCGCAACCTGTCCCATCACCCAGGGCGCGCTGTCTCGGTTTCACCTTCGCGCGCGGGTGTCGACGCCACGGCCTCCTCCGCCAAGGCCCTCCTGCACGCAATCGCCGCGCTGCCGCGCCACGAGTTCTGGCACGATGACGCCACCTGACCCTGGATCTGTTCCGACCGCGGGCCTTGTCGCAGACTCGCCAGGTTACGGATGCCTACCTGGTTTTGCTGGCCACGGCGCCACGACGAAGCGCTGGCCACCATGGATGAGGCGCTGGCCGCCATGCATCCCGAAGCGATGCTGATTCCGTAGCGCCGCACCTCCCAAAAACACGGACAGAAAACAGGAAAACAGGAAAGCAGGAATGGAGTGGCACGCTTTAACCAATTCGTAACCCACTGCACCAGAACGAGTTACGCTGCTTCCGAATCTCTTGGTGCTCTCGGAAAATGTCCAGAAGGACCGCATTCCACCGCCAGTCTGCTGCCAACTCAATCCGATTCTCGCAACGCCCTCACAACTCTCAGCAAGAAGGCCCGTGTGGCCGTAACCCACTCAAGCCACAACAATAATCGCGAAAGTGCCAGTCCCCAAACGAAACAAGCGTTCGCTTTCGCCTCACAATCCGTATAGTCGAGCATCGATCCTGAATCAGGTCTCGTGATCCCTGCACGTGAAGCGCTGAAAGCGCGTTCGTAACAATTGCCATGGGCAGAGCGAGTCCGCGACCGCCGCCTCATTTCCGCAGGCGCCACTCCGGTGCCGCCACGCCCCCATCCCGCTATGTTGCGGACGATATGCCTGCTCGCCCTCTTTCTCCACAGCCACAAAATGCCCAGGCGCGGCGCGCAATCCCGTTAGTCAAACCCTGGAAAAGCGATCAAAAGCCTTCAGCCAACAACGATCACAATGACCGCAATACTTTATCCCGTTTCCCCTCAATCACGTACAGCCATTCCCGCACCCCAACAGTCCGTTTTGAAGCCTCCAATTTCTACCATCGTGCGACTGGAGCTTTTCCGTTTATGTCTCACAAACTCAATTCCACTACAGAGCTAGCCGGCTCAAATCTGTTCGAGTTCCCCGCAAACAAGCTTACGCCCCACCAGCAGTGCGCTCTCGAAGCCCTGCGCCAGGGTAAATGGGTCACCGCGATCATGGATGAACTCGATTACCAACGCCAGACCTTCTACGACTGGCGCAATGCCAACCCCGCCTTTCGCCTTGCCGTCGAAGAGGCTCGCGACACCTTCCGCGGCGTCGTCGCCGATTGCGTCCACGACCTCCAACAAACTGTCCACGTCCTGCTCGACGATTGCATCCGCGCCAACCACATCCCCCTCTCCACCCGTCTCCGCGCCGCCGGGCTCTTCCTCCGCTACGCCCGCTCTGAAACCCTCCTGCCCCGCCGCCTCGCACCATCGTCGGCGCTCTCGACGGCATCTCCCCCTCGTCGCCATCGCAAGGCCCTTCCAGCCCACTTCCCAACCCGCTGCCCTTCCCATCCGGCAGCCCACTCGAACCTACAACGTCGCCGCCATCGCCTCACCCGCCCGCAAACCCGTCCCGCCCACAGCCTCAGGAAACGGATGAATCTGTAAGATCTGTAAGATTCGCCTCGCCGGAGGATCCACCCGCCTCCCCTTCAGACTCCAGCATCCCCGCCACCGCTAACCAAAGCGCCCCGCAAAGCGAAGCCAAACACTCACCGCCAGAACCGAACGCCGCATCCCCAAACCCGTTTCCCCTTCCGCTGCCCCATCTCTGGGCCCCTTCCGTCCCCAAGCGCAGCGAACGACCCGCCCGAAACCGTGCTAAGCCAGCACTGGCTTGGCAAGACCTTCCTCCACAAGCACGAATCGCCCAAAGCCTTCGAACGCCTCCTCGACAACCACATTTTCCGCGCCTACCAGCCAGCCACTCCCCCGAAGAACGAATCCTCGTCTTCCGCATCGCCCAGAAAGCCTCGGTGTTGCGCCGGCTTGAAAACCTGGGAACGGGTTATCGCCGATTCCAGCGTCGCCAAAGTCCGCGCAAAGAATCCCAACGCCGCCGCCCAGCGTGCAGCGCGATGGCCCTGCTCGAACGCAAGAGATACTGCCCAAACCCTCTTCTACGAACGCCACTGCCAAACTCCGCAGAGGAATACGAAGACGCCCTTGACCGTCTCACCGCAAAACTCCAAATCCTCGAAGACCGCCGCCATCAAAAGCATCTCTCCAATTCCACAGGGAATTTCACAGTGCATTTTCACAGTGAGTTTCACAGTGAATTTCACAGTGCCAACCCATTCCCCCGGCTCGCCGCACATCATTCGCCCAGGCTGCAATTGCTTGGTCGGGCAACCCAAGTTCTGCCCCAGGACAATTTCTCGAAATCCCGAACGGGAGCGAAACGCTAGGCAGATCGCCAAAATGCGCGTGGCTCTGAAGAAATAGTTGCATTCGCGCGCGACCCCATAATCTCCATGGGGATCGACGAGCCCCTCGGGGGCCAGGCCCCGGGGATTGGTGGCGGCGGGACGCTCATGATGAGAGGAGTTCTCGATGCGAAACCGATGGTCGCTTCTTTTGATTCCCCTGTTGCTCGCCGTCCTGGCGCAGTCTCTGGTGGCGGCACCGAAACGCGTCTTGGTCTACACGCGGAACTTCACTCCGGATGGCAAGGGCTACGTCCACGCGAACATCGCCGATAGCGTAGCGGCGATTCGCAAGCTGGGCGCGCAGCAAGGCTTCGAGGTGGAGCACTCCGAAGATCCGGCGGTGTTCACCTCCCCAGCGCTCAAGGCCTTTCACGCGATTGTCTTTTCCAACACCAACAACGAAGCCTTCGCCAGCGATGCGCAACGCGAGGCTTTCCAAGCCTACATCCGGGGCGGCGGCGGCTTTGTGGGCATCCATTCCGCGACGGGCTCAGAACGTCGATGGGAGTGGTATTGGAAGATGATCGGCGGCAGTTTCGACTATCATCCGCCGATGCAGAAGTTCACGGTCCGTGTGGTGAATTCCAATCATCCGGCCACTCAGGCGCTTCCGGCAAGATTCGAGTGGGAGGATGAGTTTTACTTCCAGAAGCACACCAATCCGGACGTGAAGGTGCTGCTCACGGGGAACCCGCGGGAACTGAACGATCCGAAGAAATCCGACCGTCCGGCCAACCCGTTCGGCGACGCCGTGCCGCTGGCCTGGTATCAGGTTTTTGAAGGCGGAAGAATCTACTATCTCGCACTGGGTCACAAGAGCGAGCACTATCAGGATCCGCTGATGCTGAAGCTGATCCTCGGCGGGATTGAGTGGACGATGGATGGAAACGGCAAGGGGGGATCGCAATGAAACAAGCGCTGAACGAACCCGCCGCGGTTGGCTAAAGAGCGCCGGGGTGCTGGCGGCATTTCCGGCAATCGTGCCCTCGACCGTATTTGGCCAATCGGCTCCCAGCAATCGCATCCAGGTGGCGCAAATCGGCTGCGGACGCATCGCGCGTCATTCCGAGTTTCCCGGCGTGCTGAAGCATCATGGCCTGGCCCGCTTCGTCGCCGTGGCGGACGTGGATGCGGTGCGCGCCGGACGACGTCCAGGACCACGCTCGAAGAAGAATATGGCAAGCGCTTGGGAACCGGCAAGTACAGCGGCATCAAGACCTACGAGGATTACCGCGAGATGCTCGCAGACCAGAGCATTGACGCCGTATGCATCTCCACGCCGGACCATTGGCATGCGCAACCGGCAATGGAAGCGGCGCTGGCCGGCAAGGATATTTATCTGCAGAAGCCCGCTTCGCTGACCATTGCCGAAGGCCGCCACATGGCGGATGTGCTGCGCAAGACCGGCCGCATTTTGCAACTGGGAAGCCAGCAGCGGAGTGCGCTCAATTGGCGTCTGGCCACCGAACTGGTGCGCAACGGCCGCATCGGCAAGTTGAAGGAAATCTTCGTCGGTCTGCCCTACGATCCCGCGGGCGGGAACCCTTCCCCGATGCCCCGGCCCTCGCGGCTGAACTACGATTTCTGGCTCGGCTCAACGCCTGAAGTGGCTTATACCGAAGACCGCGTGCATCCTCAGAAAGCCGATCTCAAAACCCGTTACGATCGCCCGGGCTGGCTGCGCTGCGAGCAGTTCGGCGCGGGGATGATCACCGGCTGGGGCGCACACCATGTGGATATCGCCCACTGGGCGATGGACATGGGTGTTCGGGCAAGACCTTCAGTCACCGGGCTGGCCGAGTTCCCTGCCGCTGGCTCCGGGTTGTGGGATGGCGCCGGCAGTTATCACGTGCGGATGAACTACGCCAACGGCGTGAGCATGTACATCGGCGATTTCTATCCGAACGGCGTGAAGTTCGTCGAAGACGGCTGGATCTGGGTGACCCGCGGCCGGTGCGCAGGCGGGTGAGCCCGCCGCTGGCACACGCGTCGACGCGCTGGATGCGCATGATCCCCGAATCCTGCGCGAAGGCATCAAGGCGAACGAAATTCACTTGCACGCGAGCCCGCAAGAAGACCACCATCTCGATTGGCTCGATGCCGTTCGCACGCGCAAGGCACCCATCACCAACGCGGAGATCGGCCATCGGAGTTGCTCCGCTTGTCTGGTGGCCCACATTGCGATGCGGGTGAAAGGCGAACTGCGGTGGGACGCAAAGGCGGAACGCTTCCTCAATAGCGAAGCCGCGAATGCCATGCTGAGTCGCGAACAGCGGGCACCCTATGGATCGTTGAGCGTGCTCAGGAAAGCGGGGATGGGCGGGAGTGCTTAAGCCAGCTACCGCCAACAACTTCCCGCTCTAGGGGTAGCTCTCCTTGGGGGACACGGGCTTGGTGGGCTCCACGCGAGGCTTGTAATCGAACTCCTTCATCGCCGGCGGCAATGCAGTTGAGATCCCACATCACGTTGCAGCTGGATCGTCAGTTGGCTCGCAGCCGCTGCTTGCCGTCCCGTGCGGCGCGCAAAATCCAGAAATCCGAACGCACCCTGCTCCATGCGAAAACGGCGACGTCGGCTGTGGCGCCTTCCGATAGATGGCCAAGCTCGGGATGTTTGATTGTCTGCGCGGCACGCCAGGTGCTGGCGGCAATCACCTCCTTGAGCAGCATCCCCAGCACCAGCAACTTCGACATCACGTTCGAAGAGGTCCTTCATGCCGCGAGTTCATGCTGCCGATGTGGAGGTCGGTGCCGATGATCGTATCGGGCCAGAAGCCCTGCTTGGTGGCCGGGCAGCAGCTGATGTTACAGAGGAAGCTGCCGCCGCCGTGGCCGACATCGAACAGGACGCCGCGTTGCGTCCATTACCGCATCGCCGGGTTCACCGTTGCATCGCCAACAACTCGCGGTGCGAAACGGCGAGTAGCCGTGGGTGTAGTAGTCAGCGCAAAGCTTCGTTTCGAGCAGTTCTTTCAGGGTGCGGTCCTGGTCGGTGTAGCCGAAATCGGCCATGACGGAGAAATTCGTGAGGCTGCCCGCTTGAACGGGTGTCGATGGAGGGCCAGGCCGGCGCGGCGTAGTGGGCGACCTTGAAGCCTACCACCACATCGGCGTTCTGGCCTTAGCGACATGGCGCGCACTGATCCGGCTTCATGTCGTTTGTGTCTCCTTCTCGCCATGGTGACCCATGCCCTCGCCGACGATGTTGATGAAGGCCAAAATGCGCGTCTTGGCGCGGTCGATCACACGCTGCCGGAAATCGGGGAAGTTGCGCCAGCCGGCCGTGCCCGCATCGACCAGGGTAGTAACGCCTGTGCGATAGGAAAAGCCGTCGGGGTAGACGCTCAGATCGCCCGTATAGGCGCGCAGGCCGGTGCCCGCGTAAACGTGGGCGTGGATGTCGATGATGCCGGGGGTGACGTAGAGACCCGTTGCATTCACCACGCGTGTGGCTTGGGCGGCGGATAGATCCGGGGCAACCCGAGCGATCTTGCCTTCCTTGATGGCGACGTCGGCAACGCCGTCCACGCCATTGCGGGCGTCAATCACATGGCCGCCTTTGATCAGCAGATCCCACTCGCCGGAACGCGGCTGGGCGAGGGCGGGTATTGCCAGGAGGAGCGGGAGAATGAGAGAGCCAGCAAGGGTGGGTAGGTGTGGTGCGCGCATCTTGCTGCTATATTCGTTCCAAACAGCCGCGGAGGTCAACCATGTTCAACCGGAGACGCTTTCTCGATTTCATCTCCACCGTGCCCGGGCTGGGTATACTGGCGGCCACACTAGGCGCCGCGCCAAAGGCAAAAGCAGTGACGCGAGACTATTTTCGGGAACTGGGCGTGAAGCCCTTTATCAACGCGGCGGGAACCTATACCGCGCTCACGTCATCCCTTATGCCGGCGGAGGTGTCCGCGAAGCCTGGCAATACGCCACCAGCCACTATGTGCGGCTCACTAAACTCCAGGATGCCGTGGGCGCGCGGATTGCCGAATTGACGAGCACGAAGCCGCCATGGTCACTTCTGGAGCTGCCGGCGCGTTAACAGTGGGAAGACGGCAGGCATCCTCACGGGCCAACGGAGATCCGCCGCTTGCCGAGCACCACCCGGAATGCGCAGCGAAGTACTCATTCAGAAATCGCATCGCTTCGCTTACGACCACGCCGTACGCAGCACCGGTGTGACGATGGTGGAGGTGGAGTCGCCTGCCGACGTCGAGCGCGCCGTGGTCGTTCGCACGGCGATGATGCTCTTCTTCAACGATGCCAACGACCGTGGCCAGATCAAGGACGCCGAGATGGGTGCGGCTAGGCAAGGCGTATGGCATCTCCACCTTCAACGATTGTGCGGCGGATGTGCCGCCGGTGGAGAACCTCACAAAGTATCTCAGGATGGGCTTCGACCTGGTCACCTTCTCGGGCGGCAAGGGGTTGATGGGTCCGCAGAGCGCGGGCCTACTGCTTGGCCGCAAGGATCTGATTGAGGCCGCCCGCCTCAACACGTCGCCCTTCAGCGATTCGCTCTCTCGCGGCATGAAGGTGAACAAAGAAGAGATGCTGGCGATGATGGTGGCCGTGGAGCACTACCTCAAGCGCGACCACGGCGCCGACCTTCGCGAGTGGAACCGCCGTTGCGACGTGATCGCGGCGGCAGCCAAGCAGGTGAAGAGCGTCACCAGCGAAGTGATCGTGCCTCCCATCGCCAACCACGTGCCGCACCTGGTGCTGCGCTGGGATGCATCGGCGGTAAGGCTCACTCCGCCAGAGGCGATGAAGCTGCTTGCCGAAGGTGAACCGGCCATCGAAGCCTGCCCGCTCACCGACGGCGAACGCCTGGTGTTTGGCGTCTGGATGATGCAGCCCGGCGATGCGGAGATCGTCGCAAAGCGGGTTCGGGAGATTCTCGCGGCAGCAGCCTAAAGGCTGGCGATCACGTCAATCTCCACCAGCGAATTGCCGGGAATGCCGCCGTAGGCCGCTATGGTCGTGCGTACCGGCGGCTCTTCTCCAAAGCGGCCCAGGAAGACCTCGTTCATCGCTTTGTAGTCGGCAAGATCGGCAAGGTAAACGTTGCATTTGAGTACCTTTGCCATCGAAGATCCGGCGGCCACCAGTTCCTTTTCCACCTCGTCCAGCACATGCTTGGTGTGCGCCTTGATGTCGCCCTCAAAGTGCGCGCCCTTGCCGGCGATGAAGAGCAGGTTCCCATAAGAGACGGCACCGGAAAAGAGCGGCGTCTTTTCCGGCTTCTTCCCGCTCCGGTAGTGGACCTTCTTCACGGGATTGCTCACTTGGGCACGCAGCGGGAACGGGGCGACGCCCGCGACGGCGGCGGCGGCAAAATGGCGGCGAGTCGGCTTCATGGTGTGTTCCTATTGCGGCTACGCGAGCGCGATCTTGCGCAAATCGATCTTCTCTTTATCGCCTATCCCCAGGCCGAGTGCGCCGGAGATGGTGACATGTTCGGGCTGCATGCGGACAAAGCCGCTGTCTTCGTCCCTGGGCGCTTCGGCCAGAGGCTTCATCCCCATCTTGACGCGCTGGGCATCGAGCTCTTCCCAGCCGATCATGTCCATCGCGACGGGGTCCGTCGAGAAGAACATTGTCTTGTGTTCCCACACATACTTCACGCGCTTCGGGTTCATTCCCGGACCGCCATGGGCAAGAGCCTTGATGGCATCGCCAATGTGCAGAATGCACTTGGCGCGGATGACGGGAATCGACGTGGAGGCCGGAATAAAGGTGCCGCAAGCATTCAGCATCGGTGAGGAATGGCTGCGATTGACGTTGTTCACCAAGCCGTGCGACATGTTCTTCAGGGCCATCGTGATGCCGGCGGATTGATGGTGCTTGAGCGGGCAGAGGTTCCGCCATTGCCGACGTCCTTCGTGATGAACTGCGCCGCGTAGGAGCGGCGGGCTCGTCCGTTCGAAAGATCGAAGCCCGGCAAAGTGAGTTGCATGTCCATGTGGTCAGGGTCATAGCCTTCCAGGCGCTGCTGGGTGCGGTCGTTGTAGTCGGCGGCCCAGCCGGTACGCACTCCTTCGGGCAGCCACTTGTCGAAGCCGGCGGCATAGAACTCGTTCTTGTAGCGGTCGTAGGCCACGATGTTCTTCCGCGGTACTCCCGCCGCTTCGAGGCCGGCGACGATCTCCTGCACCACTTCCGGAGAGGAAATGACATCGGCATGCTGACCGGGTTCAGCTTAATGCCCACCACATCGCCCGGCTCAAAGAACATCCGCCGCCTGCACCCAATCGGGGGCGCCGGTGAGCTCCATCATGCCGCGCCGCATCATCTGGCGGATGGGTTCGCGCTGGTAGGCGCCGGAGACGATGGAGCCGGTATGCTCTACCCGCGCGACGCGGCCCGGAAAGAGCCCGGGCATTGACCACTTGGTCATCTGGGCGCGTCCCGCCGTGGAAGAAGCATAGGCCAGCGCCGGGCTCACCAAGCCCAACGCGAGCATCCTCGAAAACCAATCCCGGCGCGTTTCCCCGCTGCGGCCTTCTCCGGTGAAACCCTTGCGTTCCCCATGTAACAGATGCATGCCACACCCCCAATGGACGGCGAGTCATCGCCGTCTTTGAAGGAAGCTCAGCATCGCCAGGCCGGGGGAATGTAGGGACGCTGCTCAGGGAAGCTTCGCGGCTAGCGCGGAGGAAAGCGCGCCGGGGTCGGCTTCTTTCACGTTGGTCCATCCGGCGACATGGGCGCCCTTGCGGAACAGCGCAATGTTCCCCAGGTAACGGTCGGCGGCAGTGTACGCCTCGTCGCCCGCCTTGGCGTCTCCGGCCGGAGGAAAGCGTTCGCGCAGCTTCTTGAACAACGCCGCCGCCTCTTCCGGCGAACTCTCCGTAACGACGAACGCCTTGCCGTGGGTGTATTGCGCAAGATAGCCGCGCTTCAACATCCGCAGGCCCAGCACGCTTCAGGACCGATGGCGGAAAGCCCGGCTGCAGGCCCTCGGTGGGGACCCGCACGAAAGTTCGAGAATCGGCTTCTCCGTGCGTCCGGCGATCGCTTTTTCAAACGACGTTAGCGCGTTGCGGAGCAGTTCCGTGTGGTCGCCGCTGGGTTCGGCGGCAATCTCGACATAGTAGCGGTCCTTCACAAGGACGGCCTTGCGGGGGGTCACTTGCGCACCGGCGCCAAGATCGAGGATGGGCACTCGCGAATCCGCATTGCCGGTGAACATGCCATAGGCGCTCTCGAAATCGACGAATGTGGAGACGTCGAAAATCAGCTTGACGTCTCCCTTTGCGCAGGTGATCCCTTGCATCGTTTGGAAGCCATACAGAAAGTAGCCTTCGGAGTTGCCGTTCATGTATTCGAACAGCGTTTCCGTTTCGAAGTTGCGGAGTTCCCCGTCTTGCGCCGAACCGGGAATCACGGCGCAGGTGGGAGTAGTGGCGCCCGCGGCAATGGCGAACGCCAAGAGCAGCAGTATCGCCTTCATGCAAACAACTCCCTGGCGCGAGCGACGCGCGTGGCGACTTGCACTCCCTTCGGGCAATGCACGCTACACTCGGCGCAATCGGCGCAATTCACCTGTTGCAGATTCGCGGGAAGGGCGCGGTAATTTTCCATGCCCAGTTGGAACTCGCCGTAGCCCTCGGCATAGCTCACGTAGCGGATGATGTCGGAGTGGGGCAGGCCCCTCGGCGCAGACCCCGCCGCACTGGTTGCACATCGAGCAATGAGCAGCGGGCGGATGGCGTGCAGTTGCGCGGCGAGAGTTGTTCCTGTCGGCATCCTGCCAGCCCGCCGGCCACGGCCTTGAAGTTCTCGTCGACCTGGTCTCACATCCATGATCCCCCCGGGATGGCCGTATGCACCACAGGGATTCCGCACCGCCCATTTCAGCGCGGGGAAGCCATCGCGCCTTCGCGGGAGAGCTTTTCCTGCAGGGGGAGCCGGGCCGATTCGTGCGGAAGCCGCCAGCCATCACCTTCATGGCAACGATGCCCATGCCGCTCTTGGAAGCCGCTTCCACGGTTGCGTAGGTGGCGGGGTACATCGTGAAGTTGTAAGCGGTAAGGACGACGTCGGTGCGGCGTTTCGCCACCAGTGCCGGAATGGGACTGGGTCATGTTGCTGTGCGTGGAAACGCCACGGAAGCGGATCTTGCCTTGCCGCCGCGCTTCAGTCCTGGGCATGCCAGCAATACGGTCCTTCACCTCGGCTGTCTTCGAAAGAGCATGCAGATACCAGATGTCGATATGGTCGGTTTGCAATTCGCGAGTTGGAGCGTGGTTTCGAGATGCTCCATGGCCTGGGCGTATGTGGACGATTTCGACTTGCTGGAGATCGTCAGCTTGTCGCCTGCTATTGAACGCCGCGCCCACCATGCGCTCATTGTTGCCGCTTTGGTGGCCGCAGGCGAGTGTCGGATAGTCAGTCGACACCGGCGTCGGCATCCGTGTCAATAACGGCTACAACGCCGACTGTCGTCATCGCAGTCGAAAACCAGAGCACGCAGGACACTGTGCATCCCGGTCTTGCCCAGACATTGTCATGGCCGGGGCCTGTGCCGTAGCCGGTGCGGCGGCCATCAGGCTTAAGCTGGCTCCAAGAAAGCCGCGACGGGAAGCGTGAATTGCCATGGCGAATACTCCTAGACGCTACTTTACAGACTTTTATGTCTTAAACTACTATATAAGCAACTGAGGTTCAAGCCCATGATGTCTCCGTTCTCCAGACGCGCACTTTTTGGCGGTGCCGCCGGGCTTCTGGTGGCCCGCGGATCCGCCGCTAGCTCAACCGCGGCGGCAACCAAATCGCCCGTCGCTCTTGTTCATGGCGAAGACCGCCGGAAGAATATCACCGAAGCGCTGAGGGCGATTGATCGCGAGATTGCTCCCCAGTTGAAGCGCCGCAAGAGCGTCATCATCAAGCCGAATCTGGTTTCCACCAATCGCCAATTGGCTGCCACCCACGCCGATGCGCTGCGCGGGATTCTGGATTACCTCGATACGCGATGGCGCGGGCCGGTCTACATTGCCGAATCCTCAGCCGGGGATACCTTCGCGGGCTACGAGAACTTCAAGTACTCGCCGGTGGCCGGCGAGTATAAGCGAATGAACGTATCGCTTGTCGACCTCAACGAGGAAGCGCTCTATAAGACCATCCACATCCTCAACGGCGATCTCCACCCGCAAGCCGTGCGGCTGGCGGAACGCTTGCTGGATCCCGACGCCTTCGTGATCAGCGCGGGCGTGATGAAGACGCACAACGTGGTGGTGGCCACGATGTCCATCAAGAACATGACGCTGGGCGCGCCGCTGCACAACAAGAAGGGTGAGAAGCGCTGGAACGACAAACGCGTTTACCATGGCGGGGTGCGGCAGACGCACTATGGCATCGTGCGCACCGCTGAGCGGATGAAAGCCAACTGGGGCGTGGCGGTGATCGACGGCTATGAGGGAATGGAGGGAAACGGGCCTTCCTCCGGCACGCCAGTCGACTCCCGGATCGCCATCGCTTCCCCCGACTTTCTCTCGGCGGATCGCATTGGCGTGGAGTGCATGGGCATCGACGCCGGTTGGCCGGCTTACCTGAACTGGTGCGGCGAGATGGGCGTGGGCAACTACGACCTTGCCCGCATTGAAGTGCGCGGCAACGCGATCGACGCCGTCCGCAAGCCTTACCAGATGCACGGAGATATTGATCGCGAACTGCAATGGATGGGTCCGCTGACGGAACTGCCCCCGAAGCTGGGCTAGAGTATCCGCGCTTGCCGGATTCCCTTGCCGCGCGGATGCGGCGGTTACAATAGGGTCTATGAGCCGAATCGTTCTTGCATTGCTTTGCGTGCTCTGCGCGCCTTCACTGTGGGCGCAGCAGGAGGCCAGACCACAGGCGATTGCGGCCAAGACGCCCTTCAGTGTGAGCGCGATGATGCAGCTCACCCGGGTGGCTGATCCGCAGATCTCTCCCGACGGGCTTAGCGTGGCTTTCCAGGCCACCAGCGTGAACCTGGAACAGAACAAGACCGAAACGCAGATCTACGCCGTTCCGATCGTCGGCGGCGCGCCCCGGCCCTTAACCACGGAAGGCAACAACAGCCGCCCGCGCTGGGCTCCCGATGGCCGGAGCATCTTTTTTCTTTCGACGCGCGGCGACACCCAGCAGATCTGGCGCATGCAGCCCGATGGCACAGGGCAAGCCGCGGTAACCCGGCTCAGCACCGGGGCCGACGGCCACATCGTTTCCGCGGACGGCGGAAAGCTCGTCTTTACCAGCGAAGTCTTTCCCGAATGCAACGGCGACGACGCCTGCAATCAGAAGCGCCTTGCGGAAGAGAAGGCCAATCCGGTGAACGCCCGCGTCTACTCGGGCCTGCTTTACCGGCACTGGAACCAGTGGCAATCGAAGCGCCGCAAACATATCTTCTCCGCCGATGCCGACGGCATGGCCACGGTGGATCTGACGCCTGGCGACCATGATGTGCCGCCCTTTTCTCTGGGCGGTGGCGACGACTACGATATCTCGCCGGAAAGCACGGAAGTCTGCTACGTTCACAACCCCGACCCTGTGCTTGCCACCAGCACGAATGGCGAACTCTACGTGGTTCCCATCGGCGGCGGCGAGGCGGTGCGCATCACCACTAACCCGGGCAACGACACCATGCCGCGTTACTCGCCCGATGGAAAGAGCCTGGCTTGGCGGATGCAAACCCAAGCGGGGTTTGAAGCCGATCGATGGCGTCTGGTGGTGATGGAGCGTGCCTCGGGCAGGTGGGTGCCCATCACCGATAGCATGGATCGCTCGGTGGACGATTTTCTGTGGATGCCCGATTCCCAGCGCCTTGCTTTCACCATGGAGGATCGCGGCCGCCACGGCGCCCACCTGGTGCGCACCACCGGCGGGGGGACTCAGCAGATCATCAATAATCCGGCCAGCGTTTCTTCGCTCTCGTTCACGAAAGACCAGCGCAAACTCGTTTACGCGGAAGCAAGCGGCAGCAAGCCGGCGGAGATTTACGTGGCGTCCTCGGACGGCGGTGTCGCGATGGCGCTCGCCCGGATGAACGACGACGTTTTGGCGTCCCACCAATTGACGCCGCTTGAGGACTTCTGGGTCGGATGGTGCTGAGGGCGCCAAGGTGCAGAGCTATCGTGGTGAAGCCCCCCGGTTTTGACCCAGCAAAGCAATACCCGGTGCTTTCTTCATGCCATGGCGGCCCGCAAGGCGCTTGGGGAGAGAGTTGGAGCTACCGCTGGAATCCGCAGATTTTCGCCAGCGCCGGGTATCTGGTGGTGATGCCGAACCCTCGCGGCTCCACCGGCTACGGCCAGCGCTTCACAGACGAAGTGAGCGCGGATTGGGGCGGCAGAGCGTACCTGGACATCATGGCCGTTGTGGACCACGTGGCCAATCTGCCTTATGCGGATGCGAACCGCATGGGAGCCGCCGGCGCCTCCTATGGCGGCTACATGGTGAACTGGATTCTCGGCAATCCCACGCGATTCAAGGCGCTGGTCTCCCGTGCGGGCGTTTACGACCTTGAAAGCATGTTCGGAGAAACCGAAGAGCTTTGGTTTCACCCTCTGGGGAGTTGGCGGCACGCCCTGGCAAACCCCGAATATTTACCGCCAGTGGTCGCCCAGCAAGCGTGTGGAGTTCTTCGCAACGCCCACCCTGGTCACCGACAGAGAGTCGCGACTACCGGGTGCCGCTCGGCCAGGGCCTTCAGCTTTACACGGCGCTGCAAGATGCGCAGCGGTACCCTCGAAGCTGATCCTCTTCCCCGAGGAAGGCCACTGGATCCTGAAGCCGCGAAACAGCGAGTTCTGGTATCGAAACGTCACCGAGTGGCTGGATGAATGGGTGAAGGCGGGCAAGCAACCCGGCGAGAGTACGCCCGGAGAGATTCAGGTGGAGGGCGGCTCCCCATTCGCTACCCGCCCCACCGGCAGACCGTAGCGGCTGTATGCGCCAGCGTCTTACCCCGTTTATCGTCATCTTCGCGATCTTTCTTTCGTTCTCGGCCATCGGCAGCACCCTGCCCTTGATGCCGCTCTATCTCAGGCAGGATCTGGGCCTTGATCGCTTCTACACGGGCGTTCTGATCGGTCTGCTCTCCGCCGCCGCACTCGCCGGTCGTCTCTGGGCCGGGCCCTTCGCCGATCGCCGCGGACGGCGTGCCGGGCTCTGGCTGGGCTTCTGCCTGTGCTCGGTCGCAGGCCTGCTTTACCTTCCGCTTTTTGGGGTTGCCGGCATGGCAATCGGACGGCTGACCCACGGCCTGGGCGAGGCCTTCATCCTCACCGGCGGAGTCGCCTGGATGGTGGATACCGCGCCTGAGGGAGGCCGTAGCCAAGCGTTAGGATACTTGGCTTCCGGCGTTTGGGGCGGGCTGGCGGTGGGCCCCTTGGTGGCGGAAGCGATGCGGACTTTCCCGCACACGGCCATGCTGGTGACGGCGGCGGGCGTGCTGAGCGCGCTGGTTCTCTTCGCCACGCAAGCCCCGCCGGTGCGCAAGGGCGGCCCCAAGCCGAAGATGCGTTTGGGCGTGGTGGCCCTGCCCGGTTCCATCCTCGGCTTCACGAACATCGGCTACGCGGTTCTTGCCGCGTTTATGCCGTTGCTGCTCGATTCCCGGGGTCTTTCGGGAGGGCCCGCGTTCACCGCGTTCGCCATGACGGTGCTCACTTCCCGCTTGCTGCTGGGTTCGCTTCCAGATCGCTGGGGTCCGCGCAAGACGCTGATGGGCGGGCTCGCCACGATGGCGGCGGGCTTCTCACTGCTGCTCGCCAGCCACTCCGTTCCGATGTCGGTGGCCGCCGCTGCCATCGTTGGCTTTGGCTACTCCTTCCCGTGGCCGTCTCTCGCGGTGATCGTGGTGGGGCGAGTGGCGAGAGCACGAACGGGCTTCGGCTTTGGCCGGGCTCACCGCCTTCTTCGATCTCTTCGTCGCCGTTGGCGCAGCCGTTGCGGGCGCCATTGGCAATCAGTTCGGGCTGGTGCCGGTCTTCTTCTTCGCGATCGCAAATGTGGTTTTCGCCCTTGGCGTGGTCTGGCGGACGGGCTTGGGGCGTAAGGAAGCGGCGATGTTGCCAGAGGACCTGGCAACGCCCGCCTGAAGAGGCAGCGAAGCAGCGAAGAAGAGCAGCGGCGCGGGGGCGGGCCAGCGCTAACCGGCCACGATCTCCTGGCTGCGGCGAAGGTCGTCGAGGCCGACGGTGATCAGGGTCTTATCCATATCTTCGCCGGATTCGATCATCAGCCGGAGATGCGCCGAAGCCAGCCGGATTACCCACGCGTCTGAAATCTCCCGATTCTCCAAGCGCGCCAATTCCTTGAGGTCGACATGGGGAGTGGCGATGACTTTATCGATCTCTTCGCCGGGGGCCACCAGATGAAACTTGCAATCGATGGTATCCGCGTGACGGATGGTGATCCCCACCTGGTGCCATAGAAACACCACGTTCCAAGTCACTCCGAAGGGGTCTACACAGGAGAACTCGCGCGGATTGGAGGCCATACGAAGCATCCTAGCACGGCCCCTCTTCCGCCAGAGCCCTACGCCTGATGTGCTACACGTGCTGCCGGATCAGCGAAAGAAACTCGGTGCGTGTCTCACGGCTGTTTCTGAAGTTTCCCAACATTGTGCTGGTAACGGTATCGCTGTGTTGCTTCCCCACGCCACGCATCATCATGCAGAAATGCTGGGCGGTCGCCACGACGCCAACGCCCTTCGGCTGAATGGCTTCCATGATCGTCTTGGCCACTTGATGGGTGAGGCGCTCCTGCACCTGCAAACGCTTGGCGAAAATGTCCACGATGCGCGGGATCTTGCTCAGCCCGATCACCTTGCCGTTGGGGATGTAGGCCACATGCATTTTGCCGAAGAAGGGTAGCATGTGATGTTCGCAAAGGCTATAGAACTCGATGTCCTTGACGATCACCATTTCGTCGTAGTCGACATCGAAGAGCGCGCCGTTCAGGATGTCGGTGACGTTGGTGTGGTAGCCGCTGGTGAGGTCGCGCATCGCCTTCTCGACGCGCAGCGGCGTACGCAGAAGGCCGTCTCGCGAAGGGTCTTCGCCAAGCTCCCTGAGGATCTGCTCGACATGTGGAGCGATGGGATAATCCAGACCCGCCTGATCCGCCGGGGCGCTGCCCACCGGAAGCACTTTCACTGACGCTTTGGCTTTCTCCATCATGCCTCTCCGTTTCTCAAACCTTCGTCAAAAACCAACATCCTGTCAGATGTCGAAGATGTTCTTTCGGGTCTCGAACAATCGCACACCTGCCAATGCGGGCATTCGCGGGGTGTGCCCGAAGGCCGCTGCCGGTCTCCGGCCACCCTACTTCTAGGTC
Organism: Bryobacterales bacterium; assembly: GCA_034522975.1. Taxonomy (GTDB): domain Bacteria; phylum Acidobacteriota; class Terriglobia; order Bryobacterales; family Bryobacteraceae; genus JACTMJ01. Next base: position 186 of record JAXHKT010000047.1, on the reverse strand, counting down.
TCGCGCGAATGTGAGCGGCCACGTTTTCCGTGGTCGGCACCCGTTCGCCGGTAACGGCGTCGATATCGAAGTTCATGTTCTTGCCGCCGTACGACACGCAGCACGCCGGCGTCCACCAGCGCATCGAAGTCGCAAAGCGCAATCACGCGGCCGCTCTTCGAATCTGGCATTCCTTGAACACTCACT
>JAXHKT010000046.1:0-171863 GCA_034522975.1 Bryobacterales bacterium | reverse complement strand
TCCAAACTCGACACCATCCAACAACGCCGCAAAGCCGCCGACCGCATCCTGGCAGCCCAGCCCTTCAGCAAGCAAGTCCCTCAAACAACAACCGGAGCGCCCGAACCAAACCTCGTTCTCTTCCTCGCTCCCCCCCAACGCCACCGCTGCACGAGGCCCGCCCTTGGCCCGCCTGAGCCCTCGCCTTCAACCCCCCGGCTAAAGCCGTGACCCGCGGCGTCGCGAGCCGTGTTGTGGCTGGCGCCGCGCCCCTACCGCTCCAATCCAGCGAAATCCACCCTGAAACAACGCAAGCCCCATCCACCGGTTCCACAAACACAGATTTACTTCCCCGCATTATCAACCACATCCAAAACCCAATTTGGAAGACCAGCCCCGCATCTCTGGTAAAGTGTTTGCGAGTGAGCCGCCGCGCGGGCTGCGCGGGCCGCCGCCTCCTGAGCTGCGCCGCCCCGCGCTTGATGAACGCGAGAGGCGGGATCTCGCCCTTTGGCGTCACTTGGGGGGCTCCCTGCGTCGGCCTCAACAACGACGCGGATCTCCACGTGGATTGTCTTTAGTGTCCGCCCCAGGGTAGACGATCCGGTCACCCGGCCTATTCTTGCGCAGGTGATGCGGCTGATGGAGTGCAAGCAACTTCAGAAAAACGTCAGATGTCGCGAATCGTTCAGCCAGCGCATACAATCGTCAGCGGGCGCGCATCTCAGTTCATCGTGTTTCTAGCCACATTCGAACCCCAGGGAGCTTCCTGAATGAATTACAATCCTTCGCGACGGCAGATTCTCGCCCTAGCCGGGGCGAGTGCGGCGGCGTTGACACAATCGAGCGGTGCGGCGCAAACCGGTGAGAGAGTCGCGGCGAGGCCCAATGTGCTCTGGATCTGCACCGATCAGCAACGATGGGATACCATCGCGTCGCTCGGCAACCCGCATATCCGCACGCCCCACATTGACCGTCTGGCGCGCGAAGGCGTGGCCTTTACGCATGCGTATTGCCAGAATCCGATCTGCACTCCCAGTCGGGCGTCGTTTCTTACGGGGTGTAGCCCGAGCCGGATTCATCAGCACCGGAACGGCAACGCGGAGTTCCCCGCGGATTTGACGCCGCGTTTGGTGACACGTCGGCTGGCGGCGGCCGGATATGACGGGGCACTGTGCGGCAAGCTCCATCTCTCAAGCCCGTTTGAACGCGAGGAGCCGCGGATCGACGATGGCTACCGTATCTACGATTGGAGCCATCAGCCAAAGCCGGAATCCGGCTGGCCGGATCAAGTGCATGCCTACAACCGGTGGCTGCACGAACGCGGGGTCACGTGGGATGGCCTTTACCGGAAGCGAACGATCGCCGCTTACCCTCAGCGGTCAACGCGGGGATGCCTGCCGCGCATCATGAACTGGCGTGGGAGGCGGAGCGCACCCTGCATTACATCGAAGGCGGTTTGAAGGGTCCGTGGTTTGCCAGCGTGAACATTTTCGCTCCGCATCCACCGTTCGATCCGGCGCCGGAGTACCTGGAGAAGATGAACCCGGGGGCGCTTCCCATGCCGCTTTATCGCGAGGATGAGGAGCGCGAGCAGGCGCGGTTCACAAGCGCGGTGGACCACCAGACGAAGACGCCGGTGCCGCCGGGGAGCTATCCGGCCCGGCACATGAAGGCGTGCTACTACGCGATGATCGAGCACATCGACTGGTACGTGGGGCGAGTGCTTGAGGCGCTCGAACGAACCGGGCAGCGCGAGAATACGCTGATCGTCTTTACGAGCGACCATGGCGAAATGCTCGGCGACCATTGCCTTCGCGCGAAAGGGTGCCGCTTCTTTGAGGGAGCGGTGCGGGTGCCGCTGATCCTTTCCTGGCCCGGGGGCGGACTGCGGAACGGGTTGCGGAGCGAGGCGCTGGTGCAACTGACCGATCTTGCGCCAACGCTGCTTGAAGCAGCCGGAATTCCGGACCCCGGAGACATGGATGGGAAGAGCCTGCTGGGGCTGGCGCGGGGAACCGCCGAGGCGAATGCCCACCGGGAATTCGCCTGGAGTGAGTATCATGATTCGCAGACGAATACGCTGCATTCGCACGCATCGATGATCCGGGAGCGCGGCCACAAGCTGACGCTTTATCACGGCACCGGACTGGGGGAGTTGTTCGACCTCGACGCCGATCCCCACGAGTTCGAGAATCTGTTTGAGAAGGCAGAGCACGGGCGGTTGCGGCAACGGATGACGGACCGGTTGGTGGACCATCTGGCGTTGCACACGGATCTAGGGAGTCCCCGGATTGGGCGCTACTGATTGGCCGGCACAGTTTGACTGGCACTGGGATGCGGCTCGGTTTGGATAGAACTCCACTACTGGTTATGCGCAACGCTCACGAAAAGGAAACGGCAACGCAGACGGTATCGACGCAGCGATCGGTCGCGTCCCATACGGCAAGCGGATCGGCTGCCTGGCGCTGATACTCTTGCCCTTTCTGATTAGCGGCGTCAGCATGGTGATTGCCGGGCTGAAGGATCTGAACAGTGGCAGCGGGGACGAGTCGATCGGTTTGCTGCTGGCGGGAGTGGCGTTCACGGGGGTGGCGGTGCTGCCCTTCTATGCCCTTTTCGTGAAGAGCAATTCGTACTTCGCGTCGCTTCCGTTGCGCAAGCAGTATCCAGGGCAGCCGTGGATGTGGCGGGAGGATTGGGCGCAGGGAATTGTACGGGATAAGTCGCGGGCGGCGATGATCGGCCGATGGATGGCGGCGGTCCTCGCTTCGGTGGGGTTGCTTGTCGTGGGGTCGGAACTGCGCGAGAAGTTTGACTACTACGCTTCGGCGTATCCGGCGCCCGCCTGGGCGGTGGCGGGATTGGCGGTGCTGATTCCCGTGGCACTACTGCTTCGCGCGATTTACACGACGCTCCAATATCGCAAGTTCGGCAGTTCCACGCTGGTGCTCTCAAAGAACCCGTGCGCGGTGGGGTCGAGGGTATCGGGAAGGGTGGAAAGTAGCCTTGGCGAAACGCCCCAGAACGGTGCAACCCTGCGGCTGGAGTGCATCCGGACCAAGCGGCAAAGTCGCGGAAAGAGTTCGAGCACGAAGCGCACGACGGTGTGGTTTGCCGATCAGACACTGGATTCGTTCCGGTTGCGCCAAGGGCCAGCGGGCGTTTATGTGCCGGTAGAATTTGCGATCCCCTCCGATGCGCAAGCGACAGGCAAGGCGGGTGGTGGAATCAGCTACTCCTGGAAGCTCGAAGTCTCCGCGAAGTTGCCGGGCGTGGACTATCGCTGCGAGTTCGAACTTCCCGTGTTTCTTTTGGATCGGGATGGGATGCTGCTGGAGCGCGGCAGCCCCGATTGACGGGGCCAACTCCGGAGCATCGTTTAAGGGCGGAGAATGGAAGGATGAGCGTCAAAGGTTTTTCCAACGGGTTTACGCGCGGCGAGTTTGGGCGGATCTTGGGGACTACTGTTGGTTGTCTGCCGTTAGTCTCACGATTGACGAACGCGCAGCCGCGCGCCGGGACGCTGGTGGTAAGGGGAACCTATTCGAGCCCGAACGCTTTCTGGAAGACGGGTGCCCGGTTGGACGACTATGGCGTGAATGCCGTGTTTGTGCACGGGCAATCGATTACCGAGGAGATGTTCGCGCGAGCCACCGGGGAAGGCGCGGCGGTCTATGCCGAGTTCGCAACGCTGAATGGCAAGGGGTATGTAGAAACGCATCCGGAGGCTTGGCCGCTAAACGAGTTTGGCGAACGCGTGCCGCCGGCCTCCTGGTTTCTGGGAGCGTGCCCAACCGAGCCCGGATTCCGCGCCTATCGCACAGAGCAGCTAGAGAGGCTGCTGGAGCGCTTCGGCTCTGGCCGGGGTGTGGATAAAGCTACTCCATTGGCATGCGGCGGTTTGAGGAAGAGGAACCCATCTTGCCGGAGACCTGCTTCTGCAACTCGTGCCTGGGTGCTTTCGCGAAGGCGCTCGGGTTGCCAATTCCAGGGAGCGACGTCGCGGCCAAGGCGCGCTGGATCCTTACTGAACAGCAAGCGGCTTGGAGGGATTGGCGCGCGGGGGTGCTGGTGGATTGGGCTAGGTATGCTAGGCGCGATCGTCAAGCGCAAGCGGCCGGAAGCGTTCCTGGGCGTCTACCATTGCCCATGGACGGATTCGGAATTCGACGGAGCGTTACGGCGCATCCTCGGAATCGATTTCGATTTACTGGCCCCGGAGATCGACGTGTTTTCCCCGATGGTTTACCACGGGCGGATGGGGCGGAAGCCGGAGTGGGTGCGAGATGCGGTTGAATGGATTTCCGCGCGGTTGCCGGATGCAACGCGCATCTGGCCGATCGTACAGGCGCATTCGTCGGCGGCGCCGATCAGTGCATCGGAGTTGGGAGGAGTGATGCGCAACGGGGCAGCGGAAGGGCACGGGGTTGCAAATGCGATGGGAGCGGTGGCGGAAGACTCCGCGAAGCTGGCGCGATGCGGCGGATCTATCGGGCGTGGTCGCCGGGCGGATAGCGGAGGGCGGTCTCTACCGTTCCGCCCGGGTCGCGAGCCCCCTTCGGGACGTTTTCTTGGCGAGATTCGGCGGAGCGGCAGCCCGGAGTGGCTTTGGCTTGGCCTTCGACGAGGGTCCAGCAGCCGGGGGTGGCGGAGGCGGCTGTATCCAGGCCGTTCCAGCTTAACTTCACGGGCGCCCAAGCGGGGGGGATTGTCACTTCCAAAGACGCCACGCCGCGGCTTACCAGCATGATCTCTTTCGAATCTTCGATGTATTCGGCATGAACCCGGGCCGTGTCGGCTTCGTCGCGGTGGGGGATGACAATGCGGGTTTCCAGGCGCTGGCTCTCGCCGCCGCGCAACACGATGATGCCTACGTCGCGGCTCTCGCGCTGCTGCTCCATGAACTCCGCGTAGTGGCGGGCGTCCTCAATCATCGTGCCCGCGATGGAGACGATCACGTCTTCCTGCTGCAGCGGGCCTTTATAGTTCTCCGGGAGCCACTTCACGGCAATGCCCGGACCCTTGCCCTGGGGGTCGTAACCAAAGCCGCCCAGACGGAGGAAGGCGCCGGTTCCGGGGTCGACGCGGGTGCTGTCAAGAGCGTCGTTGCGGAGGTTGAAATCAAAACTGCTGATGCGGATCCAGAAGGCGTGAGCGAAGTCCGGAGAGCCGGTTTCGTAGTCCACGCGGATGGGTGTGGTTTCCGCCCGATGCGGCCTGAGCCAGGCGATGGAATCCTTGACCGTGAATTCGTTGGCGGCCAGCAGACTCAGGTTGAGGCCGGCCGATTGCAGGCGGTTGATGGTTTGCTGTAGCACCGGGAGCCGCTCCTCTTCGTAGACCCAGAGGATGGGAATGGCGGCGGCGTTGCCGGCAAAGAGGCGATTGCTTTCGATCACGCGGCCCATATCGCCGCCGATGGCGAGGCCCGCTGCCCATTGCTCCGGGCTGCGGGAAAGCGCGTAGAAAACCGCTGGCGCGCCGTCGCCGTGGCCGGCAAGGAAGATGCGCCGGCCGTCTACTTGGTGAAGCTTTGAGAAGTCTTCCAGAATGGCGTCTACCGCCCTAACGCCGGCGTCTGAGGTGAACGAATACGCTCCCGCGTTCCAGGGCAGAACCAGGTTCCAGCCCTGCAGCCGGGCGGCTTGTTCCCATTGGCGGAAATAGCCGCGCACGGTCTCGACAGAAGCATATTCATTGCCGTGGAGGAACAAAAGGACGGGGGCCGGCTCATTGGTTTCGAGAGGCTTGGAACAGAGATAGATCAGTTCCGTATCGCCCAGCATCACCCTGCGTTCGACGCTGGCGGCCGAGGCTTCGCCGCTCGCTATAGCGAGCACGACAAGCCATCCAACGATGCTCCAAAGAATCCGCATTTGCTTCGTTTCTAAATCGCTTCCGGCCACCGCGATCAAGCGGCAGTCGCCTTACTTTTGAATCCGCTTGCGCACGTCTTTCGATAGCTTTTCCAGGCGCTCCAGTTTCTTGAGGGATTTAAGAGAAAGTACAAACTCGGTATTTTCTTCTAATTCCTTCAATAATTCGCCGCTAATATCCTGGATTTCTTTCAATTCCTGCAAATTGCGCTGATGCTCATGCTTCAGGATTGCATCTCGTTGCAGCTTTCCATTGGGAAGACGGGGGCCCTCGTCGTCTGGTTTCGGAAACGGCTTCGCTTCGGGATAACGGTCCAGCTGCGCGTGGAGAGGGAAGGGAGGCAGAGCGAGGGTGGCCAAGCCCAACATCAGGAATGAGCCTAGCAGCAGGAGGTTCGATCTTCGCACAAGAGGGCTCCTTTGGCGCTTCGATTGCTATGATAGCCGAATATGGATTCGCTAAAAGTAGGTTTGGTGGGCACCGGCAACGTAGGATGCGGAACCCTCCAGATTCTCCTTGAAAACAAGGAACAACTTGCCCACAAATTGGGCATTCCCGTGGAAGTTTCGATGCTCTGCAGCCGCTCAGTACATTCGCGGGAGTTGCCGGCGGGCGCGGATTCCATCGCCAAGACCACTGACTGGCGGGACGTTGTGGGGAACCCGCAAATCGACGTGGTGGCCGAGTTGGTGGGCGGCACCGGCGTCGCTAGCGAGGTGATTGAAGCGGCTCTGGCTAATGGGAAAGCGGTGGTAACCGCGAACAAGGAATTGATGGCCAAGCGCGGCGTCGAGCTCTGGCAAAAGGCCAGCGAGGCGGGGAGGCCGCTGGCCATGGAAGCCAGTGTGGCCGGGGGCATTCCCATCCATACGGTATTGCGCGAAGGCATTGTGGGGGACCGCATCGAAGCGATGGCGGGAATCCTCAATGGTACCTGCAACTTCATACTTACTGAGATGGAGAAAGCGGGCCGGGGGTTTAACGAAGTTCTCGTTGAGGCCCAGCAACTGGGCTATGCCGAAGCGGACCCCTCCGCGGATGTGGACGGTTTCGATGCCCGTTCGAAGCTGGCGATTCTGGCCGCCCTGGCCTTTGGCTGTCGGGTGCCGGTGGAGGATATCTATGTCGAGGGCATCCGCCGGGTGAGCGACGTCGACTTTTCCTACGCGGCGCAATTGCGGCATACCATTCGGCTCCTCTGCGTGGCGCGTCTTTCGCCGGAAGGGCTTGCCCTCTCCGTGCGGCCGGCGTTGCTGCCGAAGTCGGCCATTCTGGCTAGCGTGAGCGGCTCCTACAATGCCATCTGGGTCAAGGGTGCATACGGTGCCGATACCTTCTACTACGGTCGCGGCGCGGGTCCGCTGCCGACGGGCGTGGCGGTGGTGAGCGACATTGTTCACGCCGGGCGGGAGTTGCTGAGCGGTCGCCAGAACCGCGTTTCTCCCTACAGCTTCCGGCAGCTTGCCGAGTATCGCCCCGCTCCGCCGGAATCGTTCAAGCAGCCCTACTACCTGCGCTTCCGGGTGGAGAACCGCTTCGGGATCATCGCCGATCTGGCGACGATTTTGCGGGATCACGGCATTGGTATCGATGCGGTGGGGCAGTTGCCGATCACCAACTGGCGGGACCTTCCCTTTGTGATCACGGTGGAACCGGCCACGCATGGGCAGATCCAGGGCGCGGTGGAAACGATGTCCCGCCTCGAATATCTGATTGAGCCGCCGCTGGTGATGCCGATGCTCACCGGGTTCTAATCGGAAGTGATGCGCTCCGGTTAGCGTTTGCCCCGCTTCAATTGCAGGGCAACATCGGCGAGGCGGCGGCCCAGGGCTTCGGCAATCTTCTCTTCGGCTTCGTCGACGCCGGGATCGGGTTTAGACGTGGTTGCCGAGGCGCCAAGGCTGCCGTAGGGCGTTACCAGAATCATGCCAAGCTGAGTGAGGCTGTGGCTGAGGCTGATCATCGTCAGTTCCTTGCCGTTTGAGGGAGCGCCGCCCGTTGCGAAGACGGCAGCCACCTTGTTGGTGAGCTCGCGGCTCTCCCAGAAGCCAAACTCCATGCTCCAGCGGACGATCGCCTGGCGCACCTGCCAAGCGGCGTCGCCCATGTGGACGGGGGAGCCAAGCGCGATGGCGTCGGCGCTGGCAAGATCTTCCTTGGAGACGTCCGCGAGGGGCTTGACGGTCACCTTTGTGCCCTCCAGCGATTGCGCGCCGCGCCCCAATGCGGCAGCCATCTTCCCGGTGTAGCCGCTCTCTGAGTGATAGACAACCAGGACTCGCAAGTCCTGCGCCGCCAGCGCGAACACCACCGCCAGCGACGCAACAAACAACGCGATTGATCGACGAAGCATCTGTTGGCCCCTCTCGCTGACGGCTAGACGTTTTCGGGAACGACGTAGGGCGCGCGGTAGCGCCTGGTGAGCAGCCCGTTGGCGCGCTCGTCGTTGAGGAAGCGTTCCGTATGTGGATCGAAGTGCAGATCGCCGCCCACGCGGTAAGCGATGTTGCCAAGGTGGCAATGCGCCGTCGAAAGAACAGTTTCTCGCACCTCGGCGTTCTGCATCGTGCGATCGCGGCTGCGCACCGCCTCGACGAAGTTCGCATAGTGGTTGACGTCGGCGGGGGATTCGACAGCGGGCTCGGGTTTCTCGCCGCGGCCCAGAGTAACCTCAAATCGGCCGTCGGCAAAGAGGTGCATGTGGCCTTTGCTGCCGAAGAAATCCCAGCTCATTGGCTCCGGCGTGTAGAGGCCGCGCAACTCGCCAATGATCGCCGTGCCGTCGGCGTATTCCCATTCCACAGTCTGGGTGTTGGGTGTTTCCGCCTGGTCTTTGTAGCCCCAGCGGCCGCCCCAGGAACGCACTTTCACCGGCAACTCTTTCTGCATCGCCCAGCGCGAAACATCAATCAGATGCGGACCGTTGTTGCCCAACTCGCCATTGCCGAAATCCCAGAACCAGTGCCAGTTATAGTGCACCAGATTGCCGTGGTAAGGCTGCTCCTGCGCGGGGCCCAGCCAAAGATCCCAGTTCAGCCAGCCGGGCACGGGCTCAATCGGTTTGAAGCCGATGGAATCGCGATTGCCGGGGAAGACGAACTTGCCGAGATAGACGTCGCCAATGAGCCCCTCGTGGATTAGCCGAACGGCGTGACGAAAGCGGCCGAAGGAGCGGCGTTGCGTGCCGCCTTGGACGATGCGGTTGTACTTGCGCGACGCTTCGACGATCTTCTGGCCTTCGAAGACATTGTGCGAAACCGGCTTCTCAAGGTAGACATCCTTGCCTGCCTGCATGGCCCAGATGGCAGTGAGCGCGTGCCAATGGTTCGTGGTGGTCACCAGCACCGCGTCGATGCTCTTGTCGTCGAAAACCGTGCGCATATCGGCGGTGCTCTTCGCCGCAACGCCGGTATTGGAGCGCACCCACTGGGCTGCCTGCTCTGCCCGCTTGCCATCGGGATCGACCACCGCGCCAACCTGGACGCCGGGGATCTTCACGAATTCGCGCATCAACTGGTTGCCGCGTCCGCCCATGCCGATGATGCCGATGCGCACTGGCTTGATGGGAGCCTGCGCAAAGCTTGTTCTCAGGTAGCCGAGCCCGGCAGCGACCGCGGCACTATTCTGCAAAAGATCTCGTCGTTTCATCGTTACGAGTGTATCGCGGCAACGGCCCTACTTCAGCGCGGCTGGAGTCACGGCCGGCACCGGCGCCTTACGCACCAGTTCGTTGAAGCGCGCGAGGTCTGCATCGAGTGCTGTTTTGAGCCCATTCAACTGCGCGTTGATGCGTGTCACCAGGTCTTCGTAAACGACGTAGCTTTGGTCTGTCGGCGGGTTGTCCGATCCGCCTACCACGCCAGCCAGCGCAGCCAGTTTGTTATTGAGTTGGATGGGATAGTTCAGTGGGTCCTGCGAGCTCTTGTTCTTCGTCTGATACAAGGTTTCTTCGATGGCGGTGAGCTTCTTCGCCAGTTCCTCCGCGGCTTTCACGGCATCGGCGGCGGACTTGTTCTCTTTCTGTCGTTTTGCGAAATCCTGCAACTGGGCGCGCACGTCGCGGATGCGCAGAATGCCGTCGTGGGTCTCGGTGAGCTTGTCGCGGATCTGCGAGAGCAACGCGAACTGCTTTTCGAAATCCGCCTGCGTTGTCGCAAGGCGAGGGTCCTTCTTCACTGCAAAGCGTTCGGTGAGCTTGCTGTCACCGCAGTCAATCGCCTGAATTGATACTCGCCGAGTTCGCCTAGGAACCTGCCAAGTGGCCACCCCGCGAGATTCAGCCCTTTGATGCGCCGCGCATCGGGATAGCGCAGGTTCCAGACGAATTCGTTCAGTCCCTTTTTCGCCTCGAACTTTGCTTCGCCGTCAGGCTCCGCGTCGGGCTTGGCATCTGGAAGCTTGCTCTCAAACTTGCGAATGAGCGCGCCCTTTGCATCCACGATTTCGAGCGTGAGAGGCTTTTCGGGCTTCTCCGCCAGCCAGAAACGAATGACGGCGCCGGAGGGCGGATTGGCTCCAAAGGTTGGCGCGCCATCCTCATCTTCGCCGAAGCTGCCGCCTTGCATCCGATAAGCGTCTTCCGGCTTTAGCAGCGCCACGGAGGCCTTTGCCGATTCCGGCAGCGCATGCATTTGCCGCAGCGCTCCAAGGTCGTCCAGCACATAGAAGCTGCGGCCCTGGGATGGCTGGCCGCAAGCCGGGGTCGCCTGGACGCGCTGTGAACGGTGAGGTCAGTGATCGGTACCACGGGCATGTTGAGTTGCAGGCTCTCCCATCGCTTCCCTTCGTCGAACGAGACGTAAAGCCCGGTTTCCGTGCCCGCGTAAAGTGTTCCCTTTGCAGCGGGGTCCTCGCGAATCACCCGCGTGAAGGCGTCGTCCGGAATGCCGTTGACGATCTTCGTCCAGGTCTTGCCATAATCCTTGGTGCTATAGAGATAGGGCCGGAAGTCGTCCGACTTGTACATCGTGGCCGCCACCCACGCCGTGCCCGCCTCATGCGGCGAGGCGTCAATCGAATTGATCTGGATCCACTCCGGCATCCCCGGCGGAGTGACGTTGCGCCACGTCTTGCCGGCATCCTCGGTGACATGCACCAGGCCGTCGTCCGAACCCGCCCAGATCAGTCCCGCGCGTTTCGGCGATTCGGCCACCGTGAAGATGGTGTCGTAGTACTCAACGCCCGTGTTGTCCTTGGTGATCGGCCCCCCGGAGGGACCCTGCTTCGAACGGTCGTTCCGGGTGAGGTCGCCGCTGATCGGGGTCCAGGTTTGTCCTTCGTTCACGCTCTTGAACAGCACGTTCCCCGCTGCGTAGAGCAGCTTCGGATCGTGCGGAGAGAACAGGATCGGGAAGTTCCACTGGAAACGGTACTTCATTCCCTCGGCCCCATAGCCCATGGGGTTATCGGGATAGACCGTGACGTTGCGCGACGCGCCGGTGCGATGGTCGTAGCGCGTCAGCAGGCCGCTGTAGTTGCCCGCGTAGACGATGTTGGAATCGCGCGGATCGGGGGCAATCCAGCCGCTCTCGCCGCCGCCCACGGGCCACCAATGGCGATCGGTGATGCCGTAGGTGGTGGTGCGGCTGGCGATGCGAATGGTGCTGTTATCCTGCTGAGCGCCGTAGATGTTGTAAGGGAAATCGTTGTCGGTGGCGACGCGATAGAACTGGGCCGTGGCCTGATTCTGCGCCGTCCAGCTCTTGCCGCCGTTCACGGAGACGTTCGCGCCGCCGTCGTTGCCTTGCACCATGCGCTCGCTGTTGTCGGGCGCAATCCAGAGGTCGTGGTTGTCGCCATGCGGGGTGCTTACGCGGGCATAGGTGCGCCCGCCATCGTCGGAGCGATGGAAGCCGACGTTCAGCACGTAAATGCGGTCCTTCAGTTTGGGGTCCGCGTAGATGCGGGAGTAATACCAGGCGCGCTGGCGCAGGTTGCGGTCTTCGGAAACCCGGGCCCACTTCACGCCGGCATCGTCTGAGCGGAAGACGCCGCCTTCCTCGGCCTCCACAATGGCATAGACCCGGTTGGAATCGACGGGAGAGACGGTGACGCCGATCTTGCCGATCACCCCTTTGGGCAAGCCCTCATTGCGGGTAATCTCCTGCCAGGTTTCGCCCTCGTCCACGCTCTTGAAGAGCCCGCTTCCCGGCCCGCCGCTATCCATTGACCACGGGGTGCGGCGCACCTGCCAAAGGGCGGCATAGAGCACCCGGGGGTTGTTGGGGTCCAGGATCAAGTCGATCGCCGCTGTATCGGCGTCGCGGAAGAGCACGCGTTTCCAGGTCTTGCCGCCATCGGCGGTCTTATAGACCCCGCGCTCTTCGTTGGGGCCGAAGAGGTGACCCATCGCCGCCAGATAGGCCACATCCGGGTTCGTGGGATGCACGCGGATGCGGGAGATGTGACGCGAATCCCCAAGGCCGATGTGCTGCCAGGTCTTGCCGGCATCCACGGATTTGTAGACGCCATCCCCGTGCGAGACATTGCCCCGCACCGGCGATTCGCCCATGCCCAGATAGAGCACGTTGGGGTCGGAAGGAGCAACGGCAATCGCTCCCACGGAGCCTGTGCGGATCCACTGGTCGGTGACGGGGATCCAGGTGAGGCCGCCGCCGGTGGTCTTATAGACGCCTCCGCCGGTGGCGCCGAAGTAATAGGTGTCGGGTTGCGATGCGACCCCGGCGACGGCCGTGACGCGCCCTCCCCGGTAAGGCCCAATCTGGCGATACGCCAACCCTTCGTAGGGGCCTGGGGATACGGGCTTCTCTGCGCCGGCATGCGATAAGGCCGCGCTCAGCATCAACAAACAAGTCAGGGCGATCCATCGCATACGCATCCGGTCACTCCTAGAACGAAGTCTGGCCTAGCCATGGACTTGGGCAGTTGCGCTTAGGTTAGCAAACGAGAGAAGGGGCACGAAGCGCCCTGGGAAGTGCCGGGGCCGCGACAAATGGATAATCCTGTTTCCGACAGCAGCCCGAAAGGCGGGGCGGTTGTCCCGGTCCGGCATCCTAGCGCTTCACTTGTGTGAAATTTTTCCGGCAGCAAAATGGCAAGAGAAGGGAAATGGGCGTTTAAATTGAGAAAGCCCACCCAACAGGGAGCCACACCAGCCCCCCATGTATAAGGATTAGTTCAAAATTTCCCGTGGAATCGTACTGGCAATCCTACCCTGCAGGACTATACGTTCCCCAACCAACCCAGCGGGAATGCAAGCCGAAATTGGGGCAACATCGTATGGATTCGCGGGCTATACTCGCTTACACGGTGGGTCGCAGGAATTTCGCGAAACCCATCGTAGAGCTTTGGGGAGAGGAAACATGATCAATCAATTAACGAAATTGTTTTTGGGCGTAGCCCTGTGCGCATTGCTGTTGCCAGCGGCGCCGATGAAGTTCTACACGATCTTTGAGCCTGAAGGCGCTGGCGGAAGGACGGGCAGCGGCACAGGCTACTTTGAATTCGATACCGACGCCAACACGCTGCTCATCGATGTCACTTTTTCCGGTTTGAGCGGTATCACGACAACGGCACATATCCACTGCTGCACCGCGGATCCGGGCACTGGAACCGCTGGCGTAGCCGTAACCGCTCCTGTGCTTCCGGGCTTTCCTTTGGGGGTGTCGAGCGGCACTTATATGAACACGCTAGATCTTTCGCTGGCGGGCACATATCTGGGTGCGTTCCTGAACGGCTCGACCCCGGCGGATCCTTCCGGGGCAGAGGCGCGCTTGTTGCAGGGCATTCTGGATGGCAAGGCGTACTTCAATATTCACTCCACCACCTTCACTGGCGGTGAGATCCGCGGCTTTCTCGCACCGGTTCCCGAGCCCGGAACCTTTCTGCTGGCCGGGCTTGGCATTCTCTCACTCGTCGGATTCCGCCGTTTGCGCCTCCGCTAATCTGTAAACTCCAGCCACCCAAAGCGGGAGGGCACGTGCGGCCAGGAATTCTCAATCTGTGGGTTCACCCACATGCTGAGGCGGCGATCGGGTTCGACGCCGTCCCAGCGATTGAGTTGCGCCCGCCATCGCTCTCCCGCTTGTGGTTTCTTCCCTAGGATTTCAAAGTTCTCCCACGGGATGGCCAGCTCCAGATTCCAACCCTGATCCTGGTTGCCCCGCACGTTGCGCGTGCCCCTCACGTGGACGGCTAACTGCACCCCATTCATCTGGAATCGCTTGAAGAAGAAGCGTGGCATCACGGCCACATAGTCATAGAGCACCGCTCCGGCGTTCATCTCCAGACCGTAGTAAGTGCCTTCCTGCTCCGGCCGTGGATTGATGAAGATCTCCACGGCGTCGTCGCGATAGGTGGGGTCGTCGCGGTTGGTGAAGAGAGCAACGATGTCTTCATCCTCGCAGGCATAGAAGACATAGAGGTATCGGTCATCCCACAGGATCCGCGCCTCGGTCTTCTGCTTCGCCCCGGACTGCTTCTCCCAGGGGAATAGCAGTGTGATCGCCGCAGCCTTCTGCCACGCGGTATCCAGTTCGCCATCGATGGCCAGCGGCGCCTGGGCACGCCCGACCCGGTAGGTGGGGACCGCGTTGCTCTCTGCGGCAACCGTCCTCGAATCCTGCGCCATCGCCAGTATACTTGCAGACACAAACAGCGCAACAGGCCAGGCAATCCTTCGCATCGTCATACTCCTTTTGGCGCTCTTTCTGGAATCCCGCCGCGGGCTCTCCCCTGTCAGGTTTACCACGCCGTATCCAAGTGGCCAAATGGGGAGGAGTGTTCGAGCAGTGCACCCGTGCATTCTGTTCATGCTACTCCCCAAGTCCCGGAAGTTTCACTTAGAACCCTCAACCAATAGCCAACACTTACAGTTTCCGGTCCAGGCTCCAATAAGTAGGTTTGGGATCGCGCCGAAGTTCCGGCCACGTCGGCGGATCGGCCTGAAGCCGGTTTGCCACGCGATCGCACCGTCAACGCGGAACGTAAACCCTCCCCATTCTGGAGCAGAGGACACATGCAAGAGCTGGTTCAGGAGATTATCCGCGAGTTCCTCGTGGAGAGCCATGAGAATCTCGCACGCTTGGATCAGGAGTTGGTCGAACTCGAGAAGCAACCCAGGGATGCGGCCCTTTTGGCGAGCATTTTTCGTACGATTCACACCATCAAGGGCACGCGCGGCTTCCTGGGATTCGCCACGCTGGAGGCGATTACGCACAAGGCGGAGACGCTGCTGAGCCAGTTGCGCGATGGCGAGCGCCTCACCGAACGCCTGGGCAAGCAACTGAAGCGGCTCAGCGTGTATGCCGGCGCCACCATCATAGGAGATGGTACCGGGCGTGAACGAGATGGTGGCCCCAACTACCTCGCCGGAAAGAAGAAGGCGATGGCTTGCGCGGCGGAGTTTGGCAAAGGCAACTTCAAGGCAATGCTGGAGAAGTTCCCGGGCAAGAGAGCATTCATTAACAAGACCATCGAGCAGATTCGCGGCAGTCTGGTGGAGATGCTCTCCGAATCGGCGCAAAGCGCGGCGGCGCTGGCATCCTCGTGCGAAGAGCTCACGGCGGTCAGCCAGCAGATGGCGGGCAATGCAGAAGAGACGGCGGTGCAGGCGAATGCGGTGCCGGCGGCGAGCGAGCAGGTTTCGAAGAACGTATCCTCAGTGGCGCCGACTTCCAAGCAAATGCAGGCGTCGATCGGGGAGATCGCTAAGAACACCAACGAATCGGCCAGGGTGGCGAAGAACCCGGTGAGCGTGGCGCACTCGACCAATTTCACCGTAACCAGGCTTCGCGAATCGAGCCAGGAAGTGGGCAACGCGATCAAGGCGATCGCTTCAATCGCCCAACAGGCCAACATCCAGATGCTCAACGGGACGATCGAAGCGGCGCCTGTCGGCGAAGCGGGTAAGGGCTTCGCGGTAGTGGCCAACGAAGTGAAGGAGCAAGCCAGGCAAACCGCGAAGGCTACCGAGGACATCAGCCAAAAGATCGAAGCGATTCAAGTCGACACCAAAGGAGCCGTTAAGGCAATTGAGGAGATCGGCACGATCATCAGCCAGATCAACGATATCTCCGACAGCATCGCGTCGGCGGTGGAAGAGCGGACCGCAACCGCCAACGAGATCGGGCGCAGCGTCGCCAAAGCGGCAAAGGGCGTGGGCGACATCGCCAAGAACATCGGCGGGGTGGCGATGGCGGCGAAGGACACCGCGAATGGCGCTAGCGATACGCAGAAAGCGTCGCAGGAACTGAGCCCAATTGCTGCAAGGCTGCAGGCGGGTATTTCGCGGTTCACAGTCTGATTGGCGATGCCCCAGATTCGATGGGGACCGGCGGTGGCTGTGCTGCCGGGACTTTTCTGAGCGATTGACAAATGCGGTAAAGGGATGGCCAAGGCACTGGTGGTGGACGATTCGAGAGCCGTGAGGATGCTCCTGGCGAAAATCCTTTGCGATCTTGGATATGAAACGTGCGAGGCTTCAAACGGCATTGAAGCGCTCAAGGTAATAGAAAGCGAAGGAGCTTCGGTGAGGCTGGTGCTTGCCGATTGGAACATGCCGGAGATGAACGGGCTGGAACTTCTGAGGAAGCTCCGCGAGAATCCGGCGCTCGCTTCGCTTGCGGTAGTGATGGTGACCACGGAAACAGGGCTCGACCAGATGGTGACGGCGCTCGAAGCGGGCGCGAACGAATACGTGATGAAGCCCTTCACGAAAGACATACTGGTGGGGAAGCTGCAACTGGCAGGGGTCCATCCTTAAGGAGCGAGCCATGTCCATTCTGAACAAATGCCTGTTGCAGCCCGGGGAGCGCATTCGTGTGCTGCGGTGGTGGACGACTCCGTGGTGATTCGCCGCCTAGTGACGCATGCCCTCGAAGAAGACCCCGCCGTGGAAGTGGTGGGGGTGGCATCGAACGTGGCGATCGCGCTACAGCGGATTTCCCAGTTCAATCCCGATGTACTAACGCTCGATATCGAGATGCCCGAAATGGATGGCCTCGAAACCCTGCGGCGTCTGCGCAAGGAGTATCCGAAACTGCGTGTGATTATGTTCAGCACGCTCACCGATCGCGGCGCGGCGGTGACGCTGGAGGCGTTGAGCCTGGGTGCTGACGACTATGTGGCGAAAGCGTCGAACGAGGGGTCGCTCGATCGCTCGATGATTCGTCTGCGGGAAGAACTGATCCCCAAGATCAAGCAGTTTTTTCATCTGCCTGGAGCTGCGAAAGTGCCGGAGTTCGCGGGGGCCAAGCTGCCCGCGGGAAGCGGCGCGCCGGCGTCCCCATTCATTCCGGCTACGGCCAATCCCGCGACGGCGCATCTGGGGCGGGGCGTCAGGCCGCGACCAAGAGCTCTGGTGATTGGCGTTTCGACGGGCGGGCCGACGGCATTAGTCTCGATCTTGCAGACTCTGCCGGAGAGCTTTCCCTTGCCGGTTCTGCTGGTGCAGTATATGCCGCCGCTGTTCACAAGGCTTCTGGCTGAACGGCTGGACGCGAGTTGTTCGCTTCGCGTGGAGGAAGCGACAGAGGGCGCGGTGGTGGAGCCGGGGAAGATTCTGATTGCGCCGGGAAACTTTCATATGAAGGTCCGCTCGCAGGATGGGGGCGTACGCGTCTTTCTCGATCAGGAGCCACCCGAAAATTCCTGCCGTCCCGCGGTGGACGCCCTGTTCTGCTCCGTGGGAGAGGTGTATGGCGGCTCCGTGAGTGCCGCGATTCTCACCGGGATGGGGCAGGACGGGTTGCGAGCCGTGGAGTTGCTGAAGGCGCAAGGGGCAAGCGTGCTGGCCCAGGACGAAGCCTCCAGCGTGGTTTGGGGAATGCCGGGCGCGGTGGTGAACGCCAATCTCGCGGATCGGGTGTTGCCGCTCGATGCCGTGATACCCGAGATCCTGGCGCAGGCGGGCCGGAACTAGGAGAAAATTACGGATGCCTGTCCAAACAACAAGCGAGGAAATTCTCGCCACGCACTACGAATTTCTCCAGAAGCACCTCTATACCGAGACGGGAATCGTGCTGGAAAGCGACAAGCACTATCTGTTTGAGAGCCGTCTTTCCCCCATCGTCCGGCAGTTCGGCCTGGGCTCGATCAACGACTTGTGCGCGCTGCTCATCGCCACGCGGCCGCCGGAGATCTCCCGCCTAGTGGTGGAGGCAATGACCACAAACGAAACCTATTTCTTTCGCGACCCGGCGCATTACGATGCGATCCGCAAGGAACTGCTGCCGCGATTGAGAGAAGAGCGGAAAGACACGCGAAAGCTGCGATTTTGGTCAGCCGCGTCGTCGACTGGCCAGGAGGCCTATAGCCTCGCGATGGCGCTGCTTGAAGACGGCTTTGCCGATTGGTCGATTTAGATTCTGCGCACCGACTTTTCCACGCCGGTGGTCGAGCGCGCGCGTTCGGGCAAATACCATCAGATCGAAGTGAATCGCGGACTGCCCGCGTCGCTGCTGGTGAAGTATTTCCGCCGCTCGGGGGTGGATTGGATTCTGCGGGACGACCCGCGGAATATGGTCCGCTTTGAGGCGATCGACCTGCGCAAGAGCATGCGGGCGATGGGCCCTTTCGATCTGGTTTTCTGCCGGAACGTGATGATCTACTTCGACGCCGAGACCAAGCGCGAGCTCGTCAAGGAGATTCACGGCACCCTATTCCGGGGAGGCTGGCTCTTGCTGGGCGGCGCGGAAACGGCGTTCGGCGTTGACGAATGGTTTGAGAGGCAGACGATCGGAAATGCAACGGTTTACGTAGCGCGATAAGGGGAAGCGATGGCAGCCGAAACTACTACTGGAATCATGCCGGAAGAATTGGCGTAGATCGTCGGATCGGTCTTTGAAACGATGTTGGGTTTGGTGGTGAAACCGCGGGGGCCGGAGTGGCATTCGGGCGATGAGCGCCTCACCGCGGCGGTACACCTTTCGGGCGACTGGAACGGAGCGGTGCTGGTGGAGTGCGACCAGCATCAAGCCTGCCGCCTGGCGAGCCGCTTTCTTTCCACCGACCTTCCGGATACGGTGGACGACGTTGTACGCGACGTGCTGGGCGAGCTCGCCAATATGATCGGCGGCAACATGAAATGCACGCTCATGCAAAGCATCCAGCTCTCCATGCCCTCCGTGGTGGAAGGCACCAACTACCGCATTCGCGTCTGTGGCGCCGGCACGCGGGAGATGCTGGCGTTCGACTGTGCGGAGGGTGTGTTCTGGGTGACCGTCCTCAGCAACCGATAACCCAACCTGTTTCCGCCCGCTAAACAAGTAAATCTCCTTCTATATCCGCCGTCTCGAATCTGGGAGTAAATCCCTTGCTGGCTGGAACTCTTTCTGCACGGGTGCGTCTGTGAGTGCGTCAGTGCTGAGGGAGCGTCAGCGCGCTCTCAGCCCGCGTGTTGCCTGCTTGTGTTGCCGCGGGCCGGGAGATAGCGGATGACTGTCTGGTATGCCGTTCCGCGTGAATGGCGGGCAGCATGAACGGTAGCGAAACTTGGCGTTTCGCGAAAATGAAACTGTAAAAAAAGGAACTCCTATGTAGCATTGGATTCTTAGGCATCGTAGGGCGCGGATTTTTCCTGCAAGGTGGAATCGCATTCGTGTGTTTGCGGCGCTGGCCATGACTGTGGTGCTGAGCGCCTGCGGCGGGGCGGGTGCCAGCGGCACACCCGAAACAGATGCGCAAGCCGCCAACCCCAACCCGCCGGCAAATGCCGTTTCCCCCATCCCGCTTTCCCGAGACGGCGCCGATGCCGTGAGAGGTACCGGGAAGCTGCGGGCGGCTCGCGAGTTCATCGTGCAGGCGCCGCGTTTGCAACGGCGCAGCAATCGCCTCACCCTTGTTTCGCTGATACCTAATGGCAGCCGCGTGGAGCAGGGCGCGCTACTCGCGTAGTTCGACCGCACGGACCAAACCGATTTGGCGCGCACCGCCCAGGCGCAGTTCGACGACCTCTCCCTTAAGATCGCCAAAGAGCGGGCGCAAAACGCCGCCAATGCCGCCACTCGCCGATTGGCTCTGCGTCAGGCGATGGCGGATTTCGATAAAGCGAGCATCCAGAAGCGCATCGCCGAGGTGCGTTCGGAAATCGACCGGCAGAAGAATGAGATCCGGCTGGAGAACGCCCGCCAGCAGATAGAGAGTTTGCAGCGATCGCACAAGCTCCGGGACGAAGCGGAAGCGGCGGCGCTACGCTGCTGCCTGGTGCGCGCGCCGTGGTGATCCTGGACGCTTATCCCGATCTGCGCTTCCATGCGCGGCTGCTTGCGGCAAGCCCGGTGGCGGCATCTGCCATCGGCAGCCCCATCCGGCGCTTCTCGGCGAAGTTCGCAATCGAAGAAATCGACCCTCATCTGCTGCCCGACCTGGCGGCGCAGGTGGTGATTACCCCGCCCTCGCCAACGCCCGCGGAAACACGAGGCGGAGGGAACGGCCGATGACGCAAAGCCGCTTCCAGCGATTGCTGCACTCACGATGGCTGCGCGTGACGGGCGGGCTGCTGCTGATTGCCGGGTTGGCGGCGCTGGGAGCATGGAAGGCACCCGGTTGGTTCCACCAGGCGCAGCAACTTCCTACCACCGACGTCCGCCAAGGCGATTTTGCGGTGATGGTGAAATGCCGGGGAGAACTGGTTGCTAAACAATCCCTCCAAGTGACCGCTCCCGCCGACGTGCCCGATTTGCGCATTGTGTGGCTGGTTCCGCCAGGGGCCAAGGTGAGCGTAGGAGAAACGGTGCTGCGCTTTGACCCTAGCAGCGCCCAACGCCAGCTTCGCGAAAAAGAAGCGGAACTGAAGCAGGCGCAGGCAACTTTGGAGGAGGCCCAAGCGGAGGCCCGGATCCAGGCCGAGAAAGACGCCCGTGAACTGGGCCAGGCCCGTTATGAGGTGGAGCGCGCGCGGCTGGAAGTTTCAAAAGCGGAAGTGGTGAGCGCCGTACAAGGCGAGGAGAGCCGCATCAGCCTTGCGCTTGCCGAAGAGAAGTTGCGGGTGAATGAAGCCACCGTCGCCTTCAACCGCGCGTCGAGCGCAGCGAACAGCGCATCGCTGGCTAGAGCGAGAGAGAAGGCCAACGACGATGTGGCTCTAATGCAATACCGGCTATCTCAGATGGAAGTAAAAGCGCCGCAGGGTGGTGTGATCATCTACCTCCCCAACTATTCGCAAGGCTGGATGAACGCGCAGCCATTCAAGGTGGGCGACCAGGTTTGGCCAGGGGCCAGCGTGGCGGAGATCCCGGACCTGGGGTCTCTTGAAATGGAAGCCAAGATCGAGGAGATTGAGCGCGGACGGGTGAAAGAAGGCAGTACGGTGCGGATTCGCATCGATTCATTGCCGGAACTGCGCGTGGATTCACGGATAGAGAGCATCTCCGCCCTTACGCAATTGAGTTTCGAATGGCCGCCCACTTCCAGCTTCCGCGGCTTCGCGCCGCTCGCTTCGCCGGACGCGCGGCTTCGGCCGGGGATGAACGGCAGCATGGACGTGGTGGTGGATACGATTCACGGAGCGATGGTTCTGCCCGCCAAGGCGCTCTTCATGCGAGATGGCAAACCCGTGGTGTATGTGGTTTCAGAAAAGGGCAGCAGCGCCCGGCAGGTGGAGGTGCTGGGCCGCAACGCCGACGAGGTTGCCGTTGCGGGAATTGAGGCAGGAATGGCGGTGTCGCTGGTGGAACCCAAGGAAAGGGAAGGTGCCTCATGAGGAGGCGGGTCTTTGTGGCGCTGGCGGTTGCAACCGCGCTTGCCCTGGCCGGATGGGGTTTCTTCAAGGCGTCGCCTGGCAGCGCGCCGGCGGAGACGGCCTTCGCCGATGGGGTGCCCGTCACTTCCGTTAAACGGGGCGACGTGGTGTTCGCTGTGGTGGCCAAAGGCCAATTGCTGGGGGGCAACAGCCAGCGCCTGGTTGCGCCGATGGTGGGCAGCCAGGAATTGGTGATCACCGAGTTGCGGCAGCCGGGCGAGATAGCCAACAAGGGCGATGTGGTGGCGCAGTTCGACACCACGGAACAGGAATACGAATTGCACGAGGCTGAAGCCGATCTTGCCGAAGCCGAGCAGCAGGTGAAGCGCGCCAAAGCGGAGACGGAAGCGCGCAAAGAGGAGACGCGGCTGGCTCTGGCAAACGCGGAAGCGCAGGTGAAATTGGCGGAACTGGAATGCAGGAAGAACACGCTCGTTTCCGCCATCACGGCCCGGCAGAACGACCTTGCCCTTGAGGCGGCGCGAGACGAGTTACGGCAGCTTCGCGAGGATCTCTCCAATCAAAGCGCCACCAGCCTGGCCACCATTGCCATCCAGGACGCCGTTCAAAAGAAGGCGCAGGTTCGCGCGGAAACGGCCAGACGCAACATTGAGACGATGACGCTGCGCGCCGCTGAAAGCGGCTATGTGGCGCTTGAGCAGAACACCTACGGCGGCGGGATGTTTTACTTCGGGATGGAAGTTCCCATTTTCCAGGTGGGCGATACGATTCGCGCGGGAATGGCCGTGGCGCAGATTCCGGATCTTTCCAGTTGGGAAGTCACCGCGCGCATCGGGGAACTGGATCGCGGGCATCTCGCCGAAGGCCAACCGGTGAGCGTGCGCGTGGTTGCCGTGCCGGAGCGCGCGTTTCGCGGGAAGCTGAAGCACATCGGGGGCACCACGGGCCCGCCCTGGGATCGCCATTTCGATTGCCGCATCCAGCTTGAAGAAATCTCGCCGGCATTGCGCCAGGGAATGAGCGCGCAACTGGAGATCATCTCCGGCGAAGCGAAGAACGTGCTTTGGCTGCCCTCCCAGGCGCTGTTTGAAAGCGATGGAAGGCACTATGTGTATCTGAGGCAGAAGAACGGATTCCGCACGCAGGATGTGGAGCTCAAGCGGCGCAGCGAAAGCCGCGCGGTGGTGGAAGGCATTGCGGAGAACGACGTGGTGGCCCTGGCCAGCCCGGACCAGATTCGCGATGCCGCGGGCGCCGCGCAAGCCGGTGGCGGGGTGATGAACGCAATCCCGAAGTGAGGGGCACGGGAGAGGTGTTTCTGGAGTATGGTTACACGCGGCAAGGGGAACATCGCAGGTAGCGAGCGTAGGCGCCGGAGCGGCGCTTTCACGCAATCCGTGGCCGATGCCGTGCTGGCCTTTTCGAATCTGCGGGCGCAGAAAACGCGCACATTCCTCACGATGCTGGGCATCGTTTTCGGCGTCGGTTCCGTCATCGGGATGCTGGCGATCGGCGAAGGCGCCAAACAGGAATCGTTGCGCTTTATCGAGCAATTGGGCGTACGGAATATCCTGGTCGATTCTCGCCCGGCCAGCAGCGACGAAGAAATGCAGCAGCGGCGCCGCAACTCGCCAGGGCTGACGGAACGCGATCTGCGCATCATCGAAACGAATATCGAGAGCATCGTGCATGCCACGCCGCGGCGCACGCTGCACCCATCGCAGTTGTTCCCGCGGCCCACCGGCCCGGTGCCGGAATTATTCGGCGTGCGCCCCGCGTATGAGCAGATCCACCATCTGCATTTGGCCGAGGGGCGCTTTTTCTCAATCCAGGAAGATGCCCGTGCCGCCGCCGTCTGCGTGCTGGGCGAAAGCGCGAAGGTTTCGATGCTGGGCTTCGAGCCCGCCCTGGGCAAGTTCGTGAAGGTGAATAGCGACTGGCTGCGCGTGGTGGGGGTGCTGCGGGAGCGCGTCGGTTCCGGCGGCCAGGGCGGCGCGGGCGGCTTGCAGGATATGGACAACGCCGTCTACATCCCGTTCAATAGCTTTCAATATCGCTATTGGGACCGGGGCAACAGCCGCAAAGACGAACTCGATGGCATCGATATCCAGCTCGACGATACCGCCGACAGCATCCAGGTGGCCCAGGTGGTGACGGCCGTGCTCAACTCTACCCATCACAATACGCCCGACTTCACGGTCACCATCCCCGCCGCGCTACTGGCCCAGCAGAAACACACGCAGACCATCTTCACGTACGTGATGGTTGCCATTGCGGCGATCTCGCTGCTGGTGGGCGGCATCGGAATCATGAATATCGTGCTGGCTACGGTGATGGAGCGCACGCGGGAGATTGGCGTGCGGCGCGCTACGGGTGCGCGGCGTTCCGACATCGTGCGCCAGTTCCTTGTGGAGTCCGTGCTCATCTCCGGCAGCGGAGGGCTGGCCGGAATCGTCTTCGGTTTCTTCCTATCGTGGCTAATCGCCAGCGTGGCCGAATGGAAGACGATCGTCACCACCGAATCCGTGCTGGTGGCGGTGGGCGTCTCGCTGGCCGTAGGCATCGTCTTCGGCATTTATCCCGCCCGCAAAGCCGCTCGCATCAATCCGATTGACGCACTTCGATACGAGTAGCCTGCCTGCCTTTACCCCGCGCTAGTATCCTACTATCTCTATCAATCCGATCAACATGCTATGATTTCGTAGATGGCTGGCTCGCCTCTCTCCCGCCGAACCCTACTTGGCACCGCCACGATTGCTGCTCTGGCATCCGCCGGATGCGGCCGCTCTGGCCTGCAATCCCAAGCTTTGCTGAATGTATCCTACGATCCAACCCGGGAGTTATTCGAAGGGGTGAACCGCAAGTTCGCCGATTTCTGGAGGGCTCAAGGCAAGGCGGAGATTGCGATAGACCAATCGCACGGAGGCTCGGCGAAACAGGCGCGATCCGTGCTTGACGGGTTGCGTGCCGATATCGTGACGCTGGCTTTGGCCTACGACATCGACGCCATCGCGGAGCGGGCCAAGCTGCTTCCGGCGGATTGGCAGAAGCGGCTTCCCCACAATAGTTGCCCTTTCTCGTCGACGGTACTTTTCGTTGTCCGCGCGGGCAATCCGAAGGGCATCCGCGATTGGCCGGACCTTGTGCGTGGCGATGTCGCCGTCATCACGCCCAACCCGAAAACCTCCGGCGGCGCCCGCTGGAACTACCTTGCCGCCTGGGGCTATGCCGATCGAGCCGCATCCGGAGAAACGGGCGCGGCGTTTGAGTTTGTGCGCCGCCTTTACCGCAATGCGCCGTTGCTTGATTCCGGTGCCCGCGCCGCCACCACGACATTTGTGCAGCGTAAGATGGGCGACGTGTTGATCTCTTGGGAAGCCGAAGCGCAGCTCGCGTTGCGTCAGTTTCCGGCGGAGCGCTTTGAGATTGTCCACCCGCCGTTGAGCATTCTCGCCGAGGCTCCCGTCGCCATGGTCGATGAGGTTGCGAAGCGCAACGGCAATCTGGAAGCAGCGCAGGCTTATCTCGAATTCCTATACCGTCCGGAAGCGCAGGCAGTAGCCGCCACGCATCATTTCCGGCCCAGCGACCCAACTGTCGCCAAAGCGTTTCGCGGCCATTTTCCCGCTTTCGAAATGCTCCGGGTCGATGAGGCTTTTGGAGGCTGGGCAACCGCCCACAAACGCCATTTTGCGGATGGCGGCACATTCGACCAGATTTACCAAACCGGCCCGATTGAGAAAGCGATGGAGCCGGCCCGCAGTTAGCCATGAAGCACGCCACTCGAGTCCTCCCCGGTTTTGGCCTCACGCTGGGCTACACGGTTTTCTATTTGAGCCTGGTGGTGCTCATTCCCATTGCCGTTCTTTTCCTGAAAGCTCTCTCGTTTCCGTGGGAAACGCTCTGGGAGGCTGCCAGCAATCCGCGGGCGCTGGCGTCGTATCGCGTCACGCTGCTCACGTCGCTGGGGGCCGCGGTTGCCAATGCCGTCTTCGGCACCCTCGTGGCCTGGTGCCTGGTGCGCTATTCGTTCCCTGGGCGGCGGGTGGTGGACGCGCTCATCGATCTGCCCTTCGCACTGCCTACCGCCGTTTCGGGCATCGCCCTCACCGCCGTTTATGCGAAATCCGGATGGATCGGGCAATACCTTGAGCCGCTAGGTGTCGAGGTCGCCTTCACCCCACTCGGTATTGGCGTCGCGCTGCTGTTCATCGGGCTGCCCTTTGTCGTTCGGTCCGTCCAGCCGGCCTTTGAAGAACTCGACCCCGCCGTGGAAGATGCCGCCGCGATTCTTGGCGCCTCGCGCTGGCAGACCGTGTTGCGGGTGATTTTTCCTCAGGTGATGCCGGCGGTGCTGGCAGGTTTCACGATGTCCTTCGCGCGCGGACTGGGCGAATATGGCTCAGTGGTCTTCATTGCCGGCAACATGCCGTTTCGTACGGAAATTGCCTCCCTGTTGATTGTCACCAGGCTGGAACAATTCGACTACGCGGGCGCAACCGCCATCGGCTGCGTGCTTCTGCTCGCTTCGTTTCTGCTTCTTCTCGCGATCAATCTGGTGCAGCACCAATGGCTGCGCCGCTGGGGCGGTGCGGTATGAGCGGCAATCCACACGGCGGCGGCCTAGATGCCTTGCGCGCCCAGCGCACAGAACCGTTTTGGTTGCGCGTCGCGCTCATCGGCACTGCTCTCTTGTTTCTTGCCTGTTTCCTGGGGGTTCCCCTTGTTGCGGTTTTTACCGAAGCTTTCCGGCGGGGCCTGAGTGTTTACTTGCAGAGCCTGGTGGATCCCGCCGCGCTTAGCGCCATCCGTCTTTCGTTGTTCGTCACCATCGTTGCGGTGCCGATGAATGTAGTCTTCGGATTGATGGCAGCCTGGGCCATCGCGCGTTTCCCCTTTCGCGGGAAGAGCCTGCTGCTGACGTTGATCGACCTTCCCTTCAGCATCTCCCCCGTCGTCGTGGGCCTGATGCTGGTGCTGCTCTTCGGCATGCAGGGCCTGCTTGGGCCGGCGCTGCGAAGCTACGATATCGACGTGATTTTCGCGGTGCCCGGCATCCTCATTGCAACCATCTTCGTCACCTTCCCCTTTGTCGCACGGGAATTGATTCCGCTGATGCAGCAGCAGGGTGCGGAAGAGGAGGAAGCGGCTGTACTGCTGGGCGCCAATCGGTGGCAATTGTTCTGGAGAATCACGTTGCCCAATGTGCGCTGGGGCCTGCTTTATGGCGTGGTGCTTTCAACGGCGCGGGCGCTGGGCGAGTTCGGGGCGGTTAGCGTGGTTTCCGGGCACATCCGCGGCCGCACCAACACCATTCCTTTGCACGTGGAGATCCTTTACAACGAGTACAACTTCTCCGCCGCCTTCGCCGTTGCCAGCCTGCTTACGCTCTTCGCCCTTCTGACGATCCTGATGAAGAGCTGGCTCGAATGGCGGATTGGACGTGAACGCAGCCCCTCCGCCGGAGAGGCCCAGCCATGAGCATTGAAGTGCGTCACGTGCGGAAGCGCTTCCAGAACTTCGTCGCGCTGGACGATGTCTCCGTAACCATCGGGGGCGGGGAACTGGTTGCGTTGTTGGGGCCATCCGGCTCCGGAAAGACTACCCTGCTGCGCGTGATCGCCGGGCTCGAAGTGCCGGACACCCATTCCGATTCCGCTGTACTTGTGAACGGCGAAGATATCCTCCGCGGCGACCTGCGCCAGCGGCGAGTGGGCTTCGTCTTCCAGCACTACGCGCTCTTCCGTCACATGACGGTTTACGACAACATCGCTTTCGGCCTCACCGTCCGCCCGCGCGCCGAGCGGCCGCCAAAGCAGGAGATCCGCGAGCGCGTCACCAAGCTCTTGCAGTTGATTCAATTGGAAGGATTGGCCAATCGTTTCCCCAGCCAGTTGTCGGGCGGCCAACGACAGCGAGTGGCGCTGGCGCGCGCGCTGGCCATAGAACCCAAAGTGCTGCTGCTCGACGAGCCCTTCGGCGCGCTCGATGCAAAGGTGCGTCAGGACCTCCGCCGTTGGCTGCGCCGTCTGCACGACGAACTTCACGTCACCACCGTACTCGTCACCCACGACCAGGAAGAGGCGCTGGAAGTGGCGGACCGCATCATCCTGATGAACCACTCGCGGGTGGAGCAGGTGGGCACTCCCGAAGAGGTTTTTCACAAGCCCGCGTCCCAGTTCGTGATGGACTTTTTGGGCCACGTGAATCTCTTTCACGGGCGCATGGACGGAGACCAGTTTTTGGCGGATGCCGCGCCCGGCGTGGCGAGCACGCGCATCTACGCCCGGCCCTTCCAACTCGACATTCACCGCACGGTTGCCGCCCGCACAACGACGAAGGCAAAGGTCCAACGCATCCTCGCCGCGGGCCCGGTGGTGAAGGTGGAACTCACCAGCGAATCCGGCGACCCGATCCTCGCCGAGATGCCGCACGAGCGGTTGCGCGAACTGAAACTGGCCGTGAATGAAGAGGTCTACGTGGCGCTCAAAGAGGCGCAGGTTTTCCAGGAAGACTATTCGATCTGACGCCGCCCTCCGGGGTCGATCTGACGCCGCCCTCCGGGGTCGATCTGACGCCGCCCTCCGGGGTCGATCTGACGCCGCTCTCCGGGGTGATTAATACAGCCCCGGTGCCCCTTCCGCCTGTGCTCCCACGCCGGTGGCCATGCCGAGGCGCTGCTTGGCGTCTTCAAGCATCGCTACCGTTTGCGTGGCTCCGCAGCGTGTTACGCCCAGCGCCCGCACTTCCAGCAGCCGGTCAAGCGTGCGTACGCCACCAGCCGCTTTCACCTGAACCTTGGCGGGCGAATGCTTGCGCATCAGAATGAGATCGGCGTCCGTGGCGCCGCCGCTGCCGTAGCCGGTTGAGGTCTTCACCCAATCGACTCCACTTTCGCCGCAGATCTCGCACAGGGTTACCTTCTGCTCGTCGCTAAGGTAGCAGTTCTCGAAGATCACTTTCAGCTTCGCCCCCCGCTGGTGGATGGCATGAGTGAGATGGTGGATATCGTGCCGGACGTACTGCCAATCGCCGCTCAACGCTTTGCTGATATTGATGACCATGTCGAGCTCTTCGCCGCCATCGTCGATGGCAGCCATCGCTTCGGCGAGCTTGATTTCCGTCTTGTGACCGCCGTGCGGAAAGCCGATTGTCGTGCTCGCCTTCACGCCGCTACCGGCCAGAATCTCCGCGCAGTGCTTGAGTGCGAAGGGCATGATGCAAACGCTTGCCACCTGATAATCCCGGGCGACATGGCAACCCCGCTCCAGATCCGCCCACGTTAGCGAGGGATTTAGCAGCGAGTGATCGATCATCTTTGCAACGTCTTCGTACGTGAAATCCATGGGAGTTCCTTCCGTTTGGCAATTCAGTTATGGAACGAACTGCTTCAAGTAATTGTGGCTCTGGCGGAGGGAATTCTTCCGATTCTCGATAGAGCCTTCAAAGGCGCGATCTTCCACTTCCACGCACACGGCACCGTCATAGCCGGTCTCAGTGAGGGTGGAAAAGAACTGGCTCCAATTCACATCGCCCAATCCGGGCAGCTTCGGTGTGTGGTACTGAAGCGGATAGGCGAGGATGCCTACATCGTCGAGCTTCTCGCGGTCGATCCGCACATCCTTGGCGTGAACGTGGTGAATGCGGGGGGCGAATTCACGCATCGCTTTGCAGTAATCCATGTGCTGGAAAATGAAATGGGAGGGGTCGAAATTGAGGCCGAAATTGGCGCTGGGGATGTCGTTAAACATGCGCCGCCAGATGGTCGGCGAATGGGCGAGATTCTTACCGCCGGGCCACTCGTCGCGGGTGAAGCTCATCGGGCAATTCTCGATACCGATCCGGATGCCGTGGTCGTCGGCGTAGGCGATCAAGGGGCGCCACACTTCCAGGAAGCGCGGCCAGTTTTCATCCACGCTTTTGGCGGGGTCACGGCCGATGAAGCTATTCACCACGGGCACGCCCAGCAGCTTCGCCGCTTCGATCAGCTTGCGTAGATGGTCGATATAGACCTGAGCTTCGGTGTAATCCGGCACCAGTGGATTCGGGTAGTAGCCGAGGCCGCTGATCTTGACGCCGGCGGCGCCCACGGTGTCGCGTGCCCGCTTTACGTCGTCCTTGCTGAATTCGACCACGTCGATGTGGGTGACACCCGCGTAGCGGCGCTCGGCTTTGCCGGGCGGCCAGCACATCACTTCAATGGCTGAATAGCCGCATTCCTTCGCAAAGGACGCCACTTCGGGTAGGGATAGATCGGGCAAAATCGCGGTAACAAAACCTAGACTGAGCAAGAGACCTCCAATACGGATGGAACGTTCACCATCGTACTTCAGGGACGCTCGCGAGGGGTAGGCTTGGCCCGCTTGTTGACAATTGCAAGAAGCGCAGCGATTTGCGGAGCTGCGAATCAGACCGCTTGCATCGCCAGCAGCAGCCTCGCCCAGCGGCTGAACTCTCTTCCCTCGCAGCCGAAGCGCCGCTGAGCGGCAAGGTATTCAGGCTTGCCCAAACCCCATCCGGCAAGGGCGGGGAAAAGACTGCGAGAACGGTCATAGGGAGTGATCTGCGGCTTCTTCCACTTCCTGGGCTCTTCCAGGTACGGCATCAGATATGCCACGGATTTTGCCACGGACGCCCCGTTGGCCGCCTCGAACTCCCACAATTCCATGTTCCAGAACTGCCCCATCCGGCACAGCAGAGCCAGGCCGTCCAGGTTCATGGCGGAATAGCTCAACGAACGCGTGCGCTCTTCTTCCTTCGGGGCGCTGCCATCGGGCATCAATTGCCCGGGCACCAGCTTCTCAAAATAGAGCTTCCATGCCGCCAGGAGTGCGGCATCGTCTCTTAGAAACGTGGCATAGGCGGCCACCTGGGCGGCCCACCAGGTGGAATGGTTGTTGCCGTGGTCGCGTTCCTCCACACCCTTTTCGCTAGTGAGCATCCAGCGTAGAAAATCGCGCATCCAAGCGCGGAACTCCAGCCCGGTCGATTCATCTTTGCCCGGCAGCACGTTCAGCAGCATTGCCCCTTGCACCAGGTGGATCATCGGCACGGTATCGATCAGCCCGATGCCCCGTCCCCAGACGCGCCCGCGGATGGCTTGGCCAAACTCCAGGTTGGGGTTCATGCGCGTATCGGGGTCCGCAAACCAGACGCGCAGCAGATTCCATGCGTGCTGGCTGTATCGTTCCGTGTCCGCTTCTCCAGGGAGCAGATGGGCCGCCGTGGCCAGGCAGAGCACGGCGTCGCAAAGCTTGCGGAGATCGTTGTCGTTGGCAGTGAAGCGCTGCGGGTTCACTTCGCCATCGCGGCGCACATAAGGCGCGCTGGGGTTTGCAGGATCTGGCCACCAATAGGGGCCTTCGCTGAAGAAATCGTTCTTCCCCGCGGGAGTGTTCCGCGGGCGCGAAGTGGCGACGCTCCAGGGGCCCTGCCCCAACCATGCGCCGGCGTCTTTGCGGAGCCGGGCCAGTTCACTCCGCAGCGCGGCGTTGCCCGCTTCGGCCAGTTGCCGGATGCCCACCGGATCGCAGGAGTTCACCAGCAGCAGGCTCTGGCCGTCACAAGCCTTTGCGAGACCAGCCACCAGAGGCAACGCTCCCGCCGTCGCCAGCATCCGCATCGTGTCCCTGCGCGAAGCTCTCATGCGCGATTGCATGGCCTGATCTTATCCCCATTTGCTCTGGGCTCAAAGAACTTCCATCGACGCGATGAAGCTATCCGGCATTGCGCATGGCGATCAGATCTTCTGGCGGCGTATCCTTCCGGCGCATCCGGGGTGGGAAGTATCGCGAAAGGCTTACCGCCATCGCTCCCCGGTAAACGGTGGCCGTGAGGTAGCGCGGCTCCGGCGTATGTTCTTCGGCTTCAATCCGCTGCGAAACCAGGATCATCGCCTCCTCAAAGGTGAGGCCGCTTCGCCATTCCGCGCGTTCGTCCGCGCGGCGCAACTTTAACGCGTAGTCACTCCTCATCATTGGCCGCCACCTCTTGAGTTATCTCGACACTCCACCGTTTTGCCGCTAGCCCCATTCTCTCGCGGGAAGGCCCCCGGATGTGCGCACTTAGAGCGCGAAAAAACCAAACAAGGGATACCGGTTTTGTTCGGAGCGCCAGCCGCTTCGCCATCAGGCGCCGGAAGACGCTTCCGAATCAGCAGATTACGGGTGAAGTCCAGCAGATTCAATACGTTATGCTAAACTAAGAAGTTTGAAGAAGGTCCCCGTGGTGCATCCGCGCAACCGGTGCCGGACCTAGCGTAAGGAGTCTCCTTTGGCAGACCAAGATCTTCCCGATACACCCCAGCAGCCCGAAGGCGGCGACGGCGGCCAGATGCCGCTCGGCACTGGCTTCGGCACGGTGAGCATCCCGGTAAACATCGAAGACGAAATGCGCAAGAGCTACCTGGATTACGCGATGAGCGTGATCATCGGGCGCGCTCTTCCCGACGTCCGCGATGGCCTCAAGCCCGTTCATCGCCGCATTCTCTACGGCATGAGCGAGATGGGCCTGAACTACAACCGGCCTACCCGCAAGTGCGCCAAGATCGTTGGCGAGGTATTGGGCAAGTATCACCCGCATGGCGACAGCGCCGTCTACGATTCGCTCGTCCGTATGGCGCAGCCCTTCTCCATGCGCTACCCGCTGATCGATGGCCAGGGCAACTTCGGCAGCGTGGATGGCGACCCTCCCGCGGCCATGCGGTACACCGAGGCCCGCCTCTCGCGCATCGCCGCCAGCCTTCTGGACGACATCGACAAAGAGACCGTCGATTTCCGCTCCAACTACGACGACAGCGAAAGCGAGCCCGAGGTGCTCCCCACCCGCGTTCCGAACCTGCTCGTCAATGGTTCCGAAGGCATCGCGGTGGGCATGGCGACGAAAATTCCGCCTCACAACCTCACTGAGATTGTGGAAGCTACCATTGCCCTCATTCGAGATCCCAGGATTTCGATCACCGAGATCATGAAGCTGGTGCCAGGCCCCGACTTCCCCACTGGAGCCTACATCCTTGGCCGCTCGGGAATCTGGGACGCGTTCAACACCGGCCGCGGCAGCATTCGCATGCGCGCCAAAACACATTTTGAAGACATTGGGCGGGACCGCCAGGCGATTGTCGTTACCGAGATTCCTTACCAGGTAAATAAGGCCCGGCTGATTGAAGCCGCCGCCGGTCTGGTGAACGAAAAAAAGCTCGAAGGCATCAGCGAAATCCGCGACGAGAGCGACCGCAAGGGCATGCGCTTCGTCTTCGAATTGAAGCGCGGCGAGAACGCCGAAGTCATTCTCAACAACCTCTACAAGCACACGCAATTGCAAACCAGCTTCGGCGTGATCATGCTTTCCATCGTCAACGGACAGCCGCGCGAACTGGGCCTGATCGATTGCATCAAGCAGTTCATCGACCATCGCGTGGACGTGGTCCGCCGGCGCACGGATTACGAACTGCGCAAAGCCAGAGACCGCGAGCATATCTTGCTGGGCTTCCAGAAGGCGCTCGACAATCTCGACGAAGTGATCGAGTTGATCCGCCGCTCCGATAGCCCCAAGGACGCCAAGGGGCGACTCGTCGAGCGATTCGAGTTCACGGAGCGCCAGGCGCAGGCGATCATCGAATTGCAACTCCAGCGCCTCACCGGCATGGAGCAGCAGAAGATCATCGACGAGTTGGCGGAGATCCAAGTGCGCATCGCGCGATTCCTCGAAATCCTCGGTTCGGAAGAGGTGCTGCGCGGCGTGATCATCGAAGAGCTGGAAGAGGTGAAGACCAAGTTCGGCGATGCCCGGCGCACGGAGATTGTCGAAGACCCGGGCGACCTGAACATCGAGGATTTGATCGCCGATGAAAACGTCGTGCTTACCGTAAGCCGCTCCGGATACCTGAAGCGCGTTGCCCTCGATACATACCGGCGTCAACGCCGCGGTGGCACCGGACGCATCGGCATGACGACGCGCGCCGAGGATCTTGTTGAGCATCTGATCGTCGCCTCCACGCACACGAAGATCATGTGCTTCACGAACCTGGGCCGGGTGTATATCAACAAGATTTACGAAGTGCCGGACGCGGGCCCAACGGGCAAGGGAAAGCACGTCTCGAACCTGCTCAACCTGATGCCAGGCGAGACCGTGCAGGCCTTTCTGCCGGTGCGCGAACTTGCCGAAGGCAAGAACATCGTGATGGTCACGCGCAAGGGCGTGATCAAGAAATGCGCGCTAACCGCCTTCGCCAACATCAACGTGCGCGGCATCATCGCCATCGGGCTGGATGACGGGGACGAACTGATCTCGGCGCGGCTCACGGAGGGGAACGCCTTCGTGTTCCTGGCTTCGCGCGACGGCAAGGCGATTCTGTTTAAGGAAGACGAAGTGCGCGCAATGGGCCGTCCGGCGCGCGGCGTGCGCGGCATGATGCTGGCCAAGGGCGATTACATCGTTTCGATGGCCGTCCCCACGGATCCCGAAACTCCCATTCTGGTGATCGCGGAGAAGGGCCTGGGCAAGCGGACTCCGGTGAAGGAATACCGTGAAACCGGGCGCGGCGCGAAGGGTGTGATCAACATGAAGACCACCTCCCGCACGGGCAAGGTGGTGACGGCCATGCAGCTTCCCGTTGGAGCCGACGGCGAAGCGACCCACGAAGTAATGGTGATCACGCGAAACGGCCAGATCATCCGCACCGGCGCCGACGAGATTCGCAAGGCCGGGCGCGCCACGCAGGGAGTCACCGTTGTTCGCTTGGACGACGACGATGTGGTGGCGGCGGCGGCCATCATCCCGGAAGAACCCGTCAACGGCGACGAGCCCGACGTGGAGCAGGGATCGCTGCCGCTGCAATAGCAAGGCAATCAAAGAAGGGGCGGCCAAGGCACGATCGCCATGGCCGCCCCGTTTTCGTTTGTTCCCAAACCTCTCGCTATCTCCGCGAGAGAATCACCGCTTCCGGCGCGCCCTCCATGCGGTGAATCTCATTGCGCGCGAACCCGGCGTTCCGGTACATCTCGTCGTAATCCGCAAACGTGTAGGCGTCCCCTTCCGCGGTGGTCACCAGCATCACCATCGCAAAGCCCGCCGCATCCTTGGGTGTCACGCGATCTTCGTTTGGCACGAATTCCAGGGTCGCCACCACACCGCCAGGTTTTAAGGCGGCGTACACTTTTCGCATCAGCGATTCCACTGTCCCCCGGTTGAAGTGGTGGTGGAAATTCGTGATCAGGATGACGTCGTAGCCCTCGCCCAAATCCACCTCGAACGCGCTGCCTTCGATCTCATGCCAGCGCTCAGCAACTCCCGCGCTCAATGCATGCTCGCGGGCAATCTCAAGCACCGATGCCCAATCGAGCGCATACACCGTGGCATTCGGGTTTTGCCGCGCGATGGTGATGCCGAAAAGCCCGTGGCCGGCGGCGATATCCAGCACCTTCATCGGAGCGCCTTCGCGCGCATTTACAAGACCGGCGATCGATTCGGCGGCTGGCGCCATCATCGCCACCATCGAATGCGCGAACTCTTCCCAGACCGGGTTTTCCCGGGAGACGGTGCCTCCCTCGTCGTTCAGCAAAGTGCCGCCCTTCCGCACCACCTTATCCAGACTCCCGAAGGCTTCCTGTAACGTGTTCCCCATTAGAAACGAAGCGACGGCGCCAAAATAGTGAGGAGAGTGTCTGTCGAGGAAAGCGGCGCTATCCGCGGTCAGCCCATAGCGGGTGTCTTCCTTCACCAGGTAATCGTGAACGACAAGGAAGTCGCACAGCACGCGCATCCCCTTCACGGAGGTGTGGCAGTGCCCGGCGAGCGATTCCGCCGTCCGGCGGCCTGCTCCGATCGCTGTAAATAGATTGAGGTCGATCGCGGTCTTCATCGCCGCCGAGACCTGAAACGCATTCACCGCCTGCATGATGCGAGCGGGTGTGGGTTGTGACATCGATTCCTTTCGGCCTTTCCGCGCCGCACGACGGACCGCGCGGGGAGTTTTTGAAGTTACCTGATTGATTGCCCGTTGACAACTCCCGCTTGATCGCTCGCCGTTCACCCGGTTGCCGCCTGGATGGCGCTTGACGGGAGCGGCTGCACACGGCAATAGGACTGTGTTGGTGGGGGGGCGATCGCAACCATCGAAGTGCCATCCATGGATAGGTGCGCTACTGGATCGCGCGTTTCGGCCAGGGCTTTCGCAAAGCGGCCTTCTCGCCATAAACTCCCGGCACCCAGAAATTCTGCCATTTCAGATCGAGCTTGCCGATGATCTCCAGGCAATACTCCATCCTCTTCAGGTCCTCCGCGCCTCCGTTGTTCGTGCCGCAGGTGAATAGAACGCCCGCATCCTTGGCCCTGCTCAAGAACGCCTCGCTGGGGATGCGATAGCGATTGTTGATCTCAATGGCAACCTCATGTTGCTTCGCCGCCGCGATCACCTTGTCCATGCGACCGGACGTCCAGAGTTGGTCGTAGTTGGCCGCGATGGCTGCTGGCAGGAACGTGGGATTTACGTAGATGTCCACCGGCTCTTCAGAGAGAATGCGCACCGTGCGAGCAACCAGCGTATCCATGAACGCTTGCGGGTCCTTGATCTCGCCCACTTCGTTGGGCATCCATAGCCGCATCCGCTTTCCGCTGTCGTCGGTCCAGGTCATCGAATCGGTGAAAACGTAATCGAACTTCGCCACGGCTTGCGGGCTGAACAACTCCACCCATTCGCGACCCTCGGCCTGCATGGCGATGAACACCGCCTTACCTTCCATGCTCTTACGGAACGCCTCCACTCCCGCATCGGATTCAATGGGGAAACCCTTGCCGCCATTCACGGCGATGCCCGCATAGATGCCATCGCGGTAAGTCCGTTGGAGCAGGTCCTCCAGAGTGAGGGTGCCCTTCAGGTGAGTATGGTAATCGACAACGGGCACGTTCGCGCGGCTGAGTTCCAGGATCTTGCGGTAGGTTTGGTCCACCACAGGCAGTTCGCTGGCGGGCGTCTTCAGGGAGTCCGGAAGCCGCCGCACGCGCAAATTGCGAAAGCGTGCCGTGGAGTGCGCATCGTGGCCTTGCAGGGCAAAGGTGCCGTCGCCAATTACGCGTCCGGCGGCATCGCCCGGCTGCTCCACGGGGGGGATGGGCTCCACGTAGTCGACCGTCAGAATTCCGTTCACGCGCACCTGCACGCGCTTGTCTTCCACGCGGATGCTCAGCTTCACCCACTCTCCGTCATTGGCCAGCGCCTTGTACTGATTGCGAATCCCATAGAGCGAGCCGGTCTTCTTCCTTTCCCGATAATTGCCCTCGCCCAGGTGGCTACTGTTCACCTGCACTTCGAAGCCCTGCGATGGCCAGCCCTTCTGCTGGAACGCGGTATGGAAGTAGATGCCGGAATTTGCGCCGGGCTCGGTCATCGCTTCCGCTTCAAACTCAAAGTTGCGGAACGTGGCGTCGCCGCCGGGGCCTACGTAGAAAAGATGCGAGCGCGGGCCGCTGGCCACAATGCTGCCTTTCTCCACGCGAAACGTGTCGGCATTCTCATTCGCCTTCCATCCTTGAAGCGTTTTGCCATCAAAGAGCGATATCCACGGGCCGGCCGCCGGGGCGGAGAGCGCGGCGCCGCAGCCGGAAATGAAGAGTGCGAAAAGGCAGCAAAGAGTGCGCATGGTGGAGTTCCCTTCGCGCCGCTGGAGACCGGCGCACGCTTCCACTATATCCGGGATTCCCGGTTGGATTTTCCGTTGACGGCGTCCGCCGCCGGTGCCGCCCAATTAGGAATCCGCCGGGCGCTACAATGGGACTACAGCCGTCGTTCCCCCAGGAGATTCATTGGCCACGCAAGACTCGCTCAACGAAACTCTGCATCGCGCCGCGAAACGCCGCTTCCTGGTGGTGTTGGTGAGCGCCATGGGTGCCGCCTTCGCGATGGTGGCCGCGTTGTTTTGCCTGCTTTTGCTGGCCGGGGCGCAAGTGTTGAGCGCAGCCCCCATCCTCTTGCTGGCATTGGCGGGTTTGGCCTTCATCGTCTGGCGCTTGCGCCGCGAATGGCTGAACGCCTACCAGACGGCGCAGGCGCTCGACCGTCGTTTCTCCCTTCCCGATACCATCTCCACCGCTTGGCATTTTGAGCATGTGGAGACCGAAGACTCTCCGCGCCTGCAGCGCCTCAAACCCCTCATCGCGCGCCAGCGGCAGGATGCCGCCGACGCTCTCGGTCAGGTGTCGATCTCCGATGCGTTCCCCTTTCAATTGGGCCGCTCCCACCTTGCGGCGCTGGTGCTATTGATCTTCGCGGTAGCTCTGTTTGGCTATCGATATCTCTCCGCCGACGCCCTTAACTTTCGCGAACAGCTTGCTTCGCTCCACATCCCATTTATCGATGGCGAAGACACTCCACCGCCGATGACCGGCGACGAGATCTTTAAGCCCGAAGCCGATTTGGCACGGTCTCCGCTTGCCGACTATGAGCCGCCCTACGACCCTTCTCGCGAACGGCTCGACGGCACCTACAACGACATGCCTCCCGTGACTGGAGTGAGCGTTGGCGACGATATGGCCGGGCAGGATGGGGAGTCTGAATCCGCTGAATCGGAATCCGCCGCGAACCTTCGTGAGCAACTCTCCCAGGACCCTCGCCGCCAGCCCGGCAACCAAAGCAAAGACGGCAAGAGCCGGGAAGGGGAGCAGCGCAAGGGCGAGGAGAAGGGCAACAGCCTCTTCGACAAATTCCAGCAGGCGATGAATAATATGATCGACAAGCTTGCCAACCGCGACAACGAGAACATGGAGCAGCGCGGTGAGCAGGGCAAGAACGAGAACGCGAAGAAGAAGGGCGATCAGGCGGGCGATGGGTCTGACGATTCGAGCGATCGCGAGGGCAACCAGAAGAGTGAGAACGCCCAGGCCAATGAGAATTCCAAACAAGGGCAAGGCGGCCAGAACGCCCAGGAAGTGAACAAGCAGGCAAACGCCGCCGCGTCGGAGAAGGCCACCGACGCCCCGGCCAGCGTGGGTGCCGAGGACGGCAACAAAGATCTCGCCGCCGCCAGGCAGATCGAAGCGATGGGGAAGATCGCGGAGATCCTGGGCCATCGCGCCGAGCAGGTGAAGGGCGATATGAAGGTGGAGGTGCAGGCGCAGAAAGAGCAGACGCTGAACACCGAACTGCGCAACATCCGCGCCACCCACCGCGATTCGGGTGGCGACCTCAGCCGCGATGAAGTGCCGCTTCGTCTTCAGAACTACGTGAAGGAGTATCTGAAGAACGCGCGGGCCGCCGAAGCCGCATCCCGTGGCGAAGCCAGAAACTAAGCGTTGCTTTCGGGACAGTTGCAGCCAAAGCAGAGTGGCTGAATCGTTCCCGGTTCGATATGCTCTCAACCATTGCAATGCGCGGCTCTCGTTCCTTTCTACTGGCTTTTCTCGCCTTGTTCCTGCCCCTGCTGACGAGCGCTCAGACCGCTTCGGAATTGCCGCGCTTCGTGGATCGTTCTTCAGGCAGCAACCTCGCTGTCGTTCTTCACAACGACGCCTCGGACCGTCGCCACTTGATTGAGACGATGACCGGCGGCCTGGCCATCTTCGATTTCGACAACGACGGTCTGCTCGACCTCTTCTTCGTCAACGGGGCCAAAGTTCCCTCGCTTGAAAAGCCCAGCGCGGCATGGTGGAACCGGCTCTATCGCAACAAAGGCAACTGGGTGTTTGAAGACGTCACCGAGCGCGCCGGGGTCTCTGGCGGCGGCTATGGGATGGGCGCCGCTACCGCCGACTTTGATGGCGACGGGTTCATCGATCTTTTCGTCACCGGCGTTCGCGGCAACACGTTGTATCGCAACCGGGGCGACGGCACGTTTGAAGACGTCACCGTGAAGGCCGGCGTGGCGGTGGCTAAGGGTAAGGAGCGATGGGCGGTCTCCGCCGGATGGCTTGACCATGACCGCGACGGCGATCTCGATCTCTTTATCGCGAACTACGTCCATTGGGATCCCGCCGCTGAGCCATCCTGTGGCGACATGCTGCGGAAGGTTGCCACCTACTGCCACCCGAAGCTCTACGAAGGCCTGCCCAACCAGCTTTTTCGCAACAACAACGACGGGACATTCACCGATGTTTCGGCGCAAACGGGTATCGCGACCTCCATCGGGAAGGGCATGGGCCTCAGCATTGCGGATGTCGACCGGGATGGCTGGCCGGATGTTTTCGTGGGCAACGATACGGTACCGAATTCGCTCTTCTTCAATAATGGCGACGGCACATTCCGGGAAGGCGCCTTCGAATCCGGCGTGGCCTTGAACGACGACGGCCTGGCTCTTTCCTCAATGGGCGCCGACCTGCGCGACATCGATAACGACGGCCTTCCCGATGTGTTTTTCTCCGCCCTCACCAATGAGACCTGGCCGCTCTTTCGCAACCTCGGCAAACGCATCTTTGCTGAGATCACTTACCCCAGCGGCATCGGCAAAGCCAGTCTCCCGCACACGGGCTGGAGCGTCGGCGTCCAGGATTTCGACAACGATGGATGGAAAGACCTTTTCGTTGCCGGCGGCGACGTGAACTCCAACACCGAGCAGTATTCCAGCCGCGCCTCTCGTCAGCCCAACCGCCTGCTTCGGAACCGGGAAGGGAATGCCTTTGAAGACGTTACCGAAGCCACGGGATTGGCGGAGCTGAGCGTCGCCTTGCACCGCGGCGCCGCCTTTGCGGATTTCAACAACGACGGTTGTGTGGACGCAGCGCTCAGCCGCCTTGGTGCCACGCCGCTGCTGATTGAGAATCGCTGCCCGGCCGCGCATCATTGGATTGGCTTTGACCTTCGCCAGCCCGGTCCCAACCACCGCGCCATCGGCGCATCGATCACACTGCACATCCCGGCTGACCGCAAGCTGTTGAACTCGAGCAATGGCGCCTCGGGCTACCTGAGCCAAAGCGATTCCCGCATCCACTTCGGCCTTGGGGCCGCGGAGCGCATCGAGCGAATCACCATTCAGTGGCCCGATGGCACCCTTGAAGAGCGCCCCGGCCCCGCCGTTGACGAGTGGCATCGTCTGGTTCGCGGGCAGTAACCCGGTTCGGCCAACGTTCGCGGCTATGGCTGCCGCGCCAGCCCCAGATTGCGCTGCTCTTCGGCCTTCGCTCCATCGCCCAATCTTCCGTAGACCTTTGAGAGAAGTAGATGGGCCTCGCGATATTGTGGTCTGGTCTGCAGCGCGCTGAGAAGCGAAGCGCGGGCTTCGTCGAGCAAGCCAAGCTGCAATTCCACCTTCCCCAACTCAAACCACCCGCGCGCCGCCGCCGGCTTTCTCCGCAGGAACGCCCGCAACACGTCGCGCGCCTTTTCCGGCTGGCCGGAGCGCGAATACAGGTTGCCAAGGTTCACACTAGGGTCTTCGTCCGGCGACGCCCCACCGCGTTGAGACGTCCTGCCACCCTCGGTGTCAATCGCCCGTTGAAAGGCTTCCTCCGCCTCCGGATAACGCGCCATCGCAAGCAGCGCCAGGCCCCTTCCGTTCGCAAAACGCCAGTCGCCTTTCGCGTCTCGCGCCAGCTTGTCGAAAATCGCCAGGGATTCCGCAAACCGGTTCAGCAGATAGTGATTGCGGGCCAGGTAGTAACAGGCGTCCGCTTCCTTGCGGTCCAGCGCACAGGCCTTGGAAAACGGCTCGCTCGCCTCGGCGTGGACGCCTTGCGCGGCAAAGGCCACACCCAGCGCTTTCCATGCCCGCGCGTTCTTCGGCTCTGCCTCCACTGCTCGACGGAAAGCCTGCTCGGCACCCGCGAAATCGCCTTGCCCCATCGCCGCAACGCCGTGATCGATCGCTTGTGCCGCGGGAGTTTGGGCAAACGAAATCGCGGCGCTTGCCAGCAGCCAAACACTCGCGGCGATCAGGCAACGTGGGGAGGGCGTGCCTTCCGCGCCCGCTGGATATGGAGAAAAGCGAATCATGCCATTGAGACCAGCATATCGCCAGCCATCGTGCGCGATCTTGAGTATTGCCGCAGAGCACCTTCAGCGAAATTGTTTCGGGCGGAGACAGTCTCCCTGGTTTGCAAGAAATAGTTTCGAAAACAAAGGGTCTTTTTTTGCGTTTCGGAGTTAAACTGGAGCCGGATAACGAATCCGGTTTGCCGTGCGGAACCGGGCCGAAACGGGGCGCCGATCACGGGCGTGGGTTGTGGCCGAGTCCTCTAGCAAGCAACCCGCACATCGCCTGCTGATCTCAAGGCAGTCACTCCCCCGATATGCCCCTCGGCCCCCGCACGGCAACTTATGCCGAGTTTCTTTGTCCCGTCGCGCGCCGGTCGCGGGATCCGTTTTTACGGGGTTGCTGCGACCGGAGCCAATCAGGAGGTGCTCCCTATGATCGCAACGATGATAAGAGTGGTGCCGATACTGTTGAGCGCCGATTTTGCTCGTTCTCTGCACTTTTACAAGAATATCCTCGGCTTTGAAGTGG
This sequence comes from Bryobacterales bacterium, assembly GCA_034522975.1. GTDB lineage: Bacteria > Acidobacteriota > Terriglobia > Bryobacterales > Bryobacteraceae > JACTMJ01. Next base: position 129,917 of record JAXHKT010000046.1, on the reverse strand, counting down.
TGGACCGCACCGAGCACCGTGGAAGTGACGACTGGCTTTATATGCGACTCGGAGACGCGGAGATGATCATCACCGCTTCGGGCGAGGCACCGGACGCCATCGACATCACCAGCCGCGATCGCAAGGCTGCCTACTACTTCTTTGTGGAAGGTGTCCGCGACGTTCGTGAGAAGATTCTCGAAGCTGGCGGACAGCCCAGTCCTATTCAGGCCAACCGCGCAGCGATGGACGAATTCGAATTGCTCGATCCCGACGGCCATGTGCTGGTTTTCGGCGAGAGTTTCCGGTAGGTTTCTCACCGGGAGCATCTCTTTCGCAACCAAGCCTCCAGACGAATTGCCCCCGCAGGGCTGCTTGCCGAAGCCTCGCGTACACGCCGCGCCGCTTGCTCCAACCAAATTCATCGTCCTTTTGCGCCTACCGCTTCTGGCTCTTCCCGTATTGGACAATTGTGTTTGCCAAGCTAGCCAAGGGCGTGTTCTACTGGTAGATGGCGTCCTTACAGGGCGGAGTGTGGCCGAGAATGGTCGGCAGCGAGGTATTCTTCTCGCCGGTCCGATTGGATTTGGCCGTTGGCTTCGTCGATTCGTTGGTGCCGGTTTTGCCGGCATCGGGTCTGGGCGGCGCTCGCCGCGCACCTAATACACGCAGGGGCAACGCTTGATTTGGCATTGTTGAGTTTCACTCAATCAGCCGAACCGGTTTGTCTCTTTCACTGTAAGGTTCCGTTTGCAGATACACGTCCTGAAGGAGAGCCGCGCCGAGCCATGAAAACGACAACATTTCCCAAAGGTTTGCCGCAGAAGGAATGGCACATCATTGATGCCACCGATGCGGTATTGGGGCGCTTGGCGTCCCAGATTGCCCGCATTCTAATGGGCAAACACAAGCCCACCTACACGCCGTTTATGGATACCGGCGACCATGTGGTGGTGGTGAACGCCTCCAAGATTCGGCTTACCGGCAACAAGCTGCAGCAGAAAGTCTACCGTTCGCATTCGGGTTATCCCGGCGGACTGGTGGAAGTGGGCGCGACCAAGATGAAGGCGACCCGGCCCGACCGGATGTTGCTGCTGGCTGTGGGCGGGATGCTCCCGAAGACCAAGCTGGGCAAGCACATGCTCACCAAGCTTCGCGTTTATCCTGGCCCCACGCACAAGCAACAGGCCCAGAAGCCAATGGAACTGGCCGCCGCCGAATAGGCGTTGGCGCATTTTCCCCGAAGGCCGATGTGGCATTGCGGGGATGACGAATTTAAGTTGAGTTCGAGTCAGAAAAAGGAGCTTGAGTGGCACCCGCGTTTGTTCAATATTTGGGTACAGGCCGGCGGAAGTCGGCAATCGCACGCGTATTTCTGCGGCCGGGCGAAGGCAAGCTGGTGGTGAACGGCCGCGGCATTGCGGACTATTTTCCTTCGGAGATGGCCCGTCTGATGGTGAAGCAGCCTCTGCAGGCTGTGGAGATGTCGGACCGCTTCGACGTGTTGATCAACGCCCACGGTGGCGGAGTGGTTGGACAAGCCGGCGCCGCCCGTCTGGGCATCGCCCGCGCCTTGTGTGTGTTTAATCCGGAACTGCGCAGCAAGCTCAAGACGAGTGGCTTTCTCAGCCGGGATCCCCGCCAGCATGAGCGGAAGAAGTACGGCCAGAAGGGCGCCCGTAAGCGCTTCCAGTTCTCCAAGCGCTAGAAGTTTTGAGAGTTTTGCAAGCCGCGGCGCGTGCCGCGGCTTGCCTTGGTTTTCTGTGGGATCGCGGCAAACGCTCCCACGATTTTCGACGATCCGCCGTGGCGCTCACTCGTGCCCGGCCAATCGTTCGATGAGACGCCGGCGGTGCCTTCGGGGCCGCCTCCGTTCCACCGGCATCGTCCCTACGCTGCCCTTGTCATGGATTTGTGCGTCCGCCGTAACTTTGCCAGAAAAGTTAGCGAGGATATAGAACAGTGCCCCAAATCACCATGAAGGAATTGCTCGAAGCGGGAGTCCACTTCGGGCATCAGACCAAGCGCTGGAATCCGAAGATGAAGGAATACATCTTCGGTGAGCGCAACGGCATTTACATCGTCGATCTCCAGAAGACGCTAAAGCTCTTCAAGGAAGCCATGCGCTTCGTGAGCGAAATGGCCATCCAGGGCAAGAGCGTGCTCTTTGTTGGCACGAAGCGTCAGGCGCAGGAAGCCATCGCCGAGGAAGCCAGCCGCTGCGGGATGTACTACGTGAACAACCGCTGGCTCGGCGGGCTCCTGACGAACAACATCACCATCCAGCAATCCATCAAACGGTTGCGCGAGCTGGACCGCATGGCGACTGAGGAAGACTACGCCGGACGCCCCAAGAAGGAAATCGTGCGGCTCGAACGCGAGCGCAAGTCGCTCGAACAGAACCTCGCCGGCATCAAGGATCTCAATGGCCTTCCCGACGTGATGTTCGTCATCGATTCGTCCAAAGAGCATATTGCCGTGCGCGAAGCCCGCAAGCTGGGCATCCCGGTGGTGGGCATCGTCGACACGAATTGCAACCCGGAAGACGTGGACTACCCGATCCCCGGCAACGACGATGCGCTGCGTGCAATCCGACTTTTTGCCAGCAAGATCGCCGATGCTTGCGTGGAAGGCCGTGCCCTGGCCACGGAGCAGGATTTTGGCTCCGCGATGGCGGGCGAAGAGGGTGAAGAAGAGCTGATCGATTACACCCAGTACACGGACCCGGATTACTCGCGGCAGTTGATGACCGAGACGCTCACCCGTTCCACGGAAATGCGTCCGGCCGCGGAACCGGTGGAGGCCGAAGCGGCTGCTGCCGTGGCTCCGCCGGCGGAAGAAGACGACAAATACTCTCAGTACGACGTCAACGACAACGACTAATTGCTAACGCGCCCTCCCCCATCAGGAATGAGGGGAGGGCTTCCAACCCAGAGGTCTGACTGCATGGCGGAAATTACTGCTCAATTGGTGAAAGAACTCCGTGAACGCACCGGCGCGGGCATGATGGAGTGCAAGAAAGCGCTTGTGGAAGCAAGCGGAGATCTGGCCGAAGCCGAAGTGGTGCTGCGCAAGCGCGGCATCGCGGCCGCGGCGAAGAAATCCAGCCGCGCCACCAGGCAGGGCTTGATCGCTTCCTACCTGAACGACGACGCCACCCTGGGCGTGCTGATCGAAGTGAACTGCGAAAGCGATTTCGTGGCGCGCACCGAAGAATTTCAGGCGATGGCCGCGAATCTCGCCAAGCAGGTGGCCGAGAGCGGCCCCTATGCCGAAGGCGACGAGGGCCTTGCACAACTGAACGCGCAGCCCTACATCGCGGACCCTTCCACCACCGTAGCCCAGCTAATCTCAGCCAGCATTGCCAAGATCGGCGAGAACCAGGGCATCCCCCGGCTTGCCCGCCTTGCCGTGGCGGGAACGGGTGGCTTGGGCCTCTATATCCACCCCGGCTCGCAGCTTGGCGTGTTGATCGAACTCAGCGCCAAGAAGGCCGAGACCAGTTCGAAAGAGGACTTCCAGGAGTTGGTGAAGGATCTGGCCATGCAGGTGGCGGCTGCCGATCCGATGTTTATCCGCAAGGAAGATGTCGAAGCTGCTGTTCTCGACAGAGAAAAAGACATCCAGCGTGGACGGGCTCTCGCCGAGGGCAAGCCGGAGAAGATGGTGGACCGCATCGTGGAAGGCCGGATGGCCAAATTCTACGAAGAGATCTGCCTGCTTGAGCAGCCCTTCATCAAAGAGAATACATTGACTGTGAACCAACTGGTTTCACAGAAAGCGGCGTCGCTTGGCGACGAACTGGACGTAGTGCGCTGTCGTCCGCTTCAAAGTGGGCGACACCGCCGCAGCGCGACGAGAGCCCCGCGGAAGAGTAGGCAACACGGAAAGGCGCTTCCCTGGAAGCGCCTTTTTCGCTTCCAGCAGCTCTTCCGACTGCCCGGCAGCAGGATGAGCGACGGCCAGTCTTCCCCGACGGAGTAAACACAACGTGGCAGTTTACAAGCGAATCCTTCTCAAGCTAAGCGGTGAAGCCCTCGCCGGCTCTCAGCAGTTTGGCCTGAACGCAGAGCGCGTGGCGGAACTGGCTAGTGAGGTGCAGGCTATCTGGGAGCACAACGTCGATATCGGCATCGTCGTGGGCGGGGGTAATTTTTTCCGCGGCGTGGCGGCGGCGGCTCGGAACATGGATCGCGTAACGGCGGACCACATGGGAATGCTGGCCACGGTGATGAATGCGCTGGGCTTGCAGGACGCGCTGGAGAAGCTCAACGTGCCGGTCCGCGTGATGACTGCCATCCACCTTCAGCAGGTGGCCGAACCCTACATCCGCCGCCGGGCGATGCGCCATTTGGAGAAGCGCCGCGTGGTGATTTTCGCCGGGGGTACTTCGAACCCCTACTTCTCCACGGATACCGCGGCGGCCTTACGGGCGCTTGAAATTCAGGCCGACGTGGTGATCAAAGCCACCGGCGTGGACGGCGTCTACGATAAGGACCCCCGCAAGCACGCCGATGCCGTCCGCTTCGAGAGCGTGAGCTATCGCGAAGTGCTCTCACAGGCCCTTGGAGTGATGGATGCGAGTGCCGTGGCGATGTGCCGGGATAACGAACTTCCGATCATCGTCTTTAATCTCAACGAGCGAGGGAATATAATGCGCGTGGTGACCGGCGAAGCGGTTGGAACCACGATCCGCTGAGGGGCATCGGCCCCGTTCTACGCCGCGTATCGCTCACGCTCTCAATCGCGGGCAGGTGCGAAAATCAATGGAAACGAGGTAATTCGACGTGCAATTTGAATCCGTGAAACAGGTGACCGACAGCGCGAAAACGCGCATGGATAAGGTAGTGGGCGATATGGAGCACGCTGCTTCGATCATTCGCACCGGGAGAGCTTCCATCAACCTGCTGGAGCCGATTCGCGTGGATTACTATGGCACGCCATCGCCACTGAATCAGGTGGCCACGCTGCATGTGCCGGAACCGACGATGATCACCATCCAGCCCTGGGACGCTTCGCTCATCCGGCCCATTGAGAAAGCGATCATGGAAAGCGATCTCGGTTTCAACCCCTCGAACGACGGAAAGCTGATCCGCGTGCCGGTGCCCGCCCTTACGGAAGAACGCCGTCGCGACATCGTCAAGCATCTTCACGTCACCACGGAGGATCACCGCGTGGCCGTGCGCAATATCCGCCGGGACGCCAACGATTCGCTCAAGAAGATGATGAACGACAAGGTGATCAGCGAAGACGACGAAAAGCGCGGCCTCGATGAAGTGCAGAAGCTCACCGACGCCACCATCACCAAGGTCGAAGCCGTTGCCAAGGCCAAGGAAAAAGAAGTGATGGAGGTCTGAGTTTCTTCGCTGCGGACATCGTCGTCCTGTTTTTGGTGAAGCCTTGCAGCCAGTGTGCCCTTGAGGCGAAGGAGCCTGCGCTCGGATGATCACGCCGGAACAGTTGGAAATAACGGAACTTGGCCCCAGGGAGATCGTTTCCCCCATCCCGCTCTCAAAAGTGACGGGCGATGGCATCGGCGATTATGTCGACGACCGCACCCGCGTCCTGGCGCACATCGAGTTGCAGAACGGCGAAGACGCCGACGTCAATTTGCACTTTGAAAAGGCCGGGCCCCGCTCCAGACTTTACTTCCGCCCCCAGTATTGCCGGGCCGCTATCGTCACCTGCGGCGGCCTCTGCCCCGGTCTCAACAACGTCATCCGCTCGGTCCACAACGAACTCTATTACCATTACGGCGTTAAGGATATTCTCGGCATCCGAAATGGCTTTCAGGGATTGAATCCGGATTACGGTCTCTCCCCGGTGGAGCTGGACCCTGAGATGGTTTCCAACATTCACAAACTTGGCGGGACCATCCTGAGTTCGTCGCGCGGTCCGCAAGACCCCCGGGTGATGGTGAATTACTTGTGCTCGCTGGGTGTCAATATGCTTTTCTGCGTCGGTGGCGACGGCACGCAGCGCGGCGCACAAGCGATCTCCGAGGAGGCCCTGCGGCAAGGTGCCCCCCTGGCGGTGGTGGGCATTCCAAAGACCATCGACAACGATATTCATTTCGTCCAGCGCTCGTTTGGTTTTGCCACGGCGCTGGAGAAGGCCAAGGACGTGCTGGACGGCGCGCACGTGGAAGCAAAGGGCGCCCCGAACGGCTTAGCGATTGTGAAGCTGATGGGCCGCAACGCTGGCTTCATCGCCGCGGGCGCAACCATCGCTAGCCAGGAAGTGAACTGCACCCTCATACCGGAGCTGCCTTTCGATCTGGAAGGAGAGGATGGCCTTCTCGCGTTTCTAAAGAAACGCATCGTCCGGAAAAAGCATGCCGTACTGGTGGTGGCGGAAGGGGCTGGCCAGGATTTGTTCGACGCCGTCCGCGAAGACCGCGACGCCTCGGGCAATGCCAAGCTGCACGACATCGGCCCATTTCTCCAGGAGCGCATCAAAGCGTACTTCGCCGAGCAGGGCGTGCCGCTGGCGATCAAGTACTTCGACCCCAGCTATTACATCCGCAGCGTCCCGGCAAATTCCGCCGATAGCGTGCTCTGCGACCAAATGGCCCGCATGGCCGTGCATGCCGCCGCCGCGGGGAAGACTGGCGTCCTGATTGGCTATCTTCACAACTACTTCGTCCATGTGCCCATCGCCTTGGCGGTGGCCCACAAGAAGCACTTGAATCCTGAGGGCGATCTATGGATGGCGGTGGTCGCCAGCACAGGTCAGCCAGCCCGCTTGGGAGGGATCACGCAACCCATGGCTCGCGTGCCCGATGATCTCGAGGAAGCCAAAGTGGCGGGCAGCGAGTTCTAGACGGAAGTGCCCACGGCCCCCGCTTCGGGGAAGAACAAATCGTCCTCTCTCATGTGAGGCACCCCGACGACCAGCACCCGCATCTCGCCTCGCGCTCCATGGACGACGCCCGGGGGAATGTGTACCATGGACCCTTTCCTAACCGGATGCTCCACCCCATCCAGCATCACGCTGCCTTCCCCGTCCAGCACGTAGTAGAGCTCCGTGGCCACCTTGTGGAAGTGCTCCCTGGCACCATCGATATCGACGGCGTGAGCCCAGGCCACCACTCTGCCTTCGTCTTCGCGAGAGAGTAGCCGATCCCGCCAGCCGCAGGTGCTGCGTTCGCGGGGGGCTTCCCCCTCATGTCGCAGGATAACTTCTAACCCGGATTCCGAATTACCGCGGATTTCTGACAAATTGGAGTCCATTTTTTAAGAAGGTTACCAAATCCGGTCCCTCAATCGCATTGCAGCCCGACATGGTGGCTGCGGATGGCACCGCAGCTTATCCTACAGGATCAACGCCATCAGGGATTTGGCCGTTCAAAGCGGAGGCCATGCGGATGCTGTAAATTCGGTTTGCACCAATCGCATTTCCCTTGTAATTACCTCACTTCTATGTCAGAAAAGTACTAGAGCTTACCAGGAGGTGATGTGCGATGACAGCAAACGAAGTCATCTATGGTCACGCCATCATCTTTGACGATGCACGGCGTGACATCCATCTCAAACTGCTTCACGATCGAGACGATCTCTTTCGTTGGTACACCGAAGACGGCATTGGAATGCAGGAAGAGGGCCGGACGGTGGGCGAGGCGTGGAACATGCTTGTCCACGATTCCTACAACACACAATGGCAACTGCGCTTCCTTACGGACTGGGAGTGAGCTTTCTGACAGGCCGGGAGGGATCGGGCGTCTTCTCTCTCGATTCCCCCAAATCTTCGCCCATTTCTGGTCCTGCCGTGGCCGGAAGCGGGCCTGCAACAGGCCGGTCCCTGCGCCTCCGGGGCCGTTTAACCCCGTGGGCGAGCCAAGCGCTCCAGGCTAGCGGCGTTGTCTGCTCCCCTGCCTGGCCGGCCTGTTGTCCTTTCAGCCGCTAGCGTGTTTGCGGAATACGGTTCATAGCGGATAATAGCGAGAGCAGCCCTGGATTGCGGGCTGTCGAAGCGATTGATTCGACTTTCCGCCGGTTTCCATATCGCCGGGTATTTTCTGCTGATGCTCGCGGCGTCGATGCTGGTGCCAGCCGCTGTCGGCATCGGATATCGGGATGCTGGCTTGGCGCCTCTCCTGTTTGCGTTCCTCTCCACCGTCATTCCGGGCGCCGCCTGTTTCTTCGCGTTTCCCCGGCCGACGGGCGACCTCAGCGTACGCGAAGCGTTCGTTCTGGTGGTATCTCTTTGGGTGGCGGTGTGTCTGTTTGGCGCGCTGCCGTTCGTGTTCAGTTCCCATATCCCCCTTTTTATCGATGCTCTATTCGAATCCACCGCCGGATTCACCACAACCGGTTCCTCCGTCCTTCACGATATCGAAGCACTGCCCGCCAGCTTGCAGTTCTGGCGCTGTTTCACCCACTGGCTCGGCGGAATCGGGATCGTGCTGCTTGGCGTAGCTGTGTTGCCGATGCTTGGCGGCAGCGGTCACCAGTTGTATCGCGCGCAAAGCGGCATGCTGAAATCGGAGAAGATCCGGCCGCGGGTGGTGGAGACCGTCAGGGCTCTATGGTTTGTGTATGTGTCGATGAGCCTGGTGGAGTTCATACTTCTGATGTTCGCAGGCATGAACTGGTATGACGCGGCATGCCACACGTTTGCGACAGTAGCCACGGGCGGCTTCTCTCCCCGCGCCGCCAGCGTTGGAGCCTATAATAACCCGTTGATCGAATACATTATCGTTTTCTTCATGGTGGCCGCGAGTATCAACTTCGCGGTCCACTTTCAATTCGCGCGGCAGCGGACGCTGTCTGTCTTCGCGCGTTCCGCCGAAGCCCGATTCCTGGTTCTGTGGCTTCTGGGCGCCTCCCTCTTCTGCACGCTGCAACTGGTGGAAGCGGGGACCTATGGCCTGGAGGAGGCTTGGAGAAAGTCGCTCTTTATGGTCACTTCCATTGGCTCTACGACGGGTTTTGCCGTAGCCGACTACAACCTTTGGCCGGCCAGCACGCAAGTCCTGATGATCCTCCTGATGTTTGTGGGCGGCAATGCGGGAAGCACTTCCGGAGGGCTCAAGAGCTTTCGTATCCTGTTGGCCATGGAGACGCTCAGCCGTCATCTGAAGCGGATGGTGGAGCGCCGCGCCGTGGTAGGGATCCGCCTGGACGGTCAGACCGTGGACGAAGAAACCGTGCAGAGCGCCATGCAGATGTTCTTGTTGGTTTTTGCCTTTTACGCGGTTTGTACGGTCTCGCTAGGCTTTCTGGGATGCGATTTTTTGACGAGCATTAGCGCTCCCGCGGCCACCATGTTTGGAGTGGGTCCGGGCTTGGGGGCGGTGGGGCCCGCGGGCCACTTCGCGGATCTTCCAGCCGTTGCGAAGTTGCTGTTGTGCTTCTGTATGCTGGCCGGGAGGCTCGAGTTCTTTACCGTGCTTGTGCTGTTCACTCCGGTATTCTGGCGTCGCTAGGCGTAGTAAAGAATCGGCGACCTTACCGCGATATCGTTCGTTTCTCCCTCAAGTTTGGCGGCGATTCTACCGATGAAGAATCCGAGACCGTAACCCGGCTGGAGGAGCCAAAACCGGATGTCGACCCTAACCCAAGCGACCATTGCGCCGACGCCATTAGACCTTGACCGGATGCATGCGATTTGTCGGCGCCTTCCGCCCTTTCCGCCGCTGGCTTCGCAACTGATTGACCTGTTCTCCCGTCCGGAGGCCGATCTTTATGATGCGGTGGCGTTGATCAGGTCTGACGCGGTCTTCTCTGGAGAGCTTCTGCGTCTGGCCAATTCGGCCGAGTTTACGAGCTACGAGCCGTTTGAGGATGTGACCCGGGCGGTGCTTTATCTCGGCTTTGAGCGCGTGCAAAGTGCCATCCGCCGCATTACGTACGCGCGGTTGATGAAAGATTCCTTCAGCCATGCGTTTAATGGCGAGATTCATCGCAATAACATGGCGACGGCTTACCTGTGCGAGAGGCTGATGAAGCACTTTGGCAAGGGCGGCGAGACGGACGAGTTCTGCCCTTACTCGTTGGGGCTTTACCTTAAGATCGGTTCGCTGGTGCTGCTGAGGGGATTCCCGCGGGACTATCCCAAGTTTCTGACATCCCGGGTGCATAGCGAAACGGAGCTGCTGGCCACTGAGCAGGCACTGTTCGGCTTTCACCACATTGCGGTGAGTAGCCATTTGGTGAGGCACTGGGAATTCCCGGATGTCTTTCAAGCGTTTGTAGCCGAGCACGCGGCACCGGTGGAAGCAGGGATCCCCCTGACGCTGGGCAACGCGGCCCGGCTGGCCTCGCGGATGGCCGGAGCCTTGGGGTATTCGTTCCTGAAGTCGGTGCCCTATGAACCGTTTGAGAATCTGGTTGGATTGCTACCAGACGACGAATGCGAGTTCCCCCGGACGCCGGATGAGTGGAAGGCTCGGATTGAGGCACATCTGGCTGAGCTTTCGTTGATTCACTAGGCGGAGAAGGCTTGAAGAGCAGTTTGTTTGTGCGTCCTCGGAGGATCGGAAGTGTTGGCGACGCCAGTTGTCGGGTAGCGCAGCCGCACATGTGTTCGAAGCCGGAACGTCTGATTGAGGCCTCCTGTTCGCAGCACCAAGCCCCTGGTGCTTCTGCCCTGATCTGGGCAGGAACTGAAACCGAACTTGTGGTGTATGATGCGGGAAAGCGATCCGAACGGCAGCGTGTCCAAAGGAAGAGGCAAGGCCGGACCTGATGCGCGATCGGTTCTCTGCATTCGATTGACGTGGAGGCTGCTATGCCCGCGCTGCATTCGCCGATGAGTTCCGCATCACCGGTTGGCGAGGTGCTTGAAGCGGTGGAACTGCGCAAGCTGTTCGCTGGAATCCCGGCAGTGGAAGGGGTCTCGTTCAGTCTCAAGGCAGGCCACATCCTGGGCTATCTTGGTTCAAACGGTTCGGGCAAATCCACCACTGTCAAAATGATTACCGGCCTGCTGCAGCCGAATTCGGGAGAGATCCGGTTTCGGGGATTGACGTTGCGTCCCGGCTCGCAGGACTTCCGAAGTTATCAGTGCTCTCTGGGCTATGTTCCAGAGGAGCCTTACCTCTACCTACAGCTTTCGGCGGCGGAGTATCTGTTTCTGATCGGTCGCCTGCGACGGATTAGGAGAAACCCACCCTCGGGAAAAAGTAGCGGAAGGGTTGCGCCAGCTTGGACTTTGGGAAGATCGCTACTCCCCCATGGCGTCGTATTCCAAGGGCATGCGGCAAAAAGTGCTTCTTCTGGCGGCGCTGCTTCACAACCCGGACGTGATCATTCTGGATGAACCGTTTTCGGGCCTCGATATTACGACAGCGATGATGATGCGCACATTTCTCCGCAGGCTGGCCGAAGCGGGCAAAGCCGTCTTCTTCAGCTCGCATGTGATCGAAGTGGTGGAGAAGGTATGCGAATCGGTGATTGTGCTGCGGAAGGGCCGGGTGGTGGGAGAGGGTACTCTGGAAGCCTCCGAAGCCTGATGAAGCGGAACTCGCTGGAAGAGGTGGCGCGATCTGGTTGAAGTGAGAGATTCGGAGGTTGCCGCGGCTAATTTGTTGTCGCTGATGAAGGGCTGAAGGAGGCGTTATGCTGCAAGACCATGAAGGGCGCCGCATGCGCGAGTTTATTGTGCTGGTGAGGCACTTTGCCGGCAGGCTGCAACGCGACTTTTTCGGCACGGGAGAAGGCGAAGCATCGGGAGGTGTGACCACCGTAATTGCGCTGCTTCTGGCATACGGCATTTGCATCGCCGTTTTTCTGATTATGGGGTTCTCCTTCCAGCTATCCCACGCGAACGCGGATGCTCGTATCGAAGCCCTGCTTTCAGCGCGCGATGTGCTCAACGCAAGCACGCTGGCTCTCGCTGGCGCCTTCTTTGTGTTTCTTTGGGACAACCTATTCCCGGATCGCTTCGATTGCCATATTCTGCTTGCGCAGCCGATTGCACCGACGATGGTGCTGGGCGCAAAGCTGGTGGCGACGCTTGGCTTTTTGCTGGTGTTCGTGCTGGCCATGCACTCGCTGAGCCTGGTTGTGGTGCCCCTGGTGGCCATGTCAGTGAGTGAAAGTTCTCTGCTTGCGGAACTTGCGGCGCATCTGTTGGCCACGGTGGCTGCGGCAACCACTGCTTTCTTTAGCCTGGCAGCTTTCGTTTCCGTGCTGCTGTTGGTGTTGCCGTATCGGGCCTTCCAATGGCTGAAGGCGGCATTGCAGTTTTCGATTTTCGTGGTGTTCCTTGGGCAGATGTTCTTTTCACCTCCAATCGAGGAGCTTCGCGCGGCTTCCGGGGCTCCGCTTTTAGCTCTACGCGCGCTGGTGGCCTTCGTTCTGGTTTGCGGGACTCGCCGACTGGATGTCCGATGGCTTTTTGGCGCACGGCGCTGAGTTTGCGCAAAGAGCGATGCTGGCCGCCGGGCTGAGCGTGGCGGTTGGGATGGTTTTGATTTTGTTGGCCTATCCGAGAGCGGTGCGCTACGCGATCGAGGAAACCGATTTTGCCTGCCGGCGGCAGCCCCGCTTTCTGCTCTCTGAGTTATGGATGCATCTGTGGTTGGGCGACGATCCACCCGCTTTTGCGCTTGGCCTGTATAGCCTGAAGGTTCTGCTGCGAGACGCGCGGAGCCGCGCTCTGTTTCTGCTTTACGCTGGCCTCGCCACGGCATACGCGCTTCGGGAAGTCTCCGCGCTTCTGGCTTCGCCCGACGGCGACGATGTGGGGACCCCGCATGTGTATTTGCTGCCGATTCCGTTGGTGCTGGTGGTGTTCGCACTGCTTGCGATTCGCACGCTTTGCCTTACGCCCATCTCGCTGCAAGCTTCCTGGATCTTTTGGCTGGTGGAATGGGGTGATGGTAGGCGCGTGCGGAAGGCGCTGCGAGGGGTGATGCTGGCTACGGTGGTGTTCCCTGCCGCGTTGGTCTGCCTGGCGTTTCACGCATGGGCCTGGAATTCCTGGCTGGCCTGCACGCACACGGTATTTCTGCTGCTGATGGCACTGATCGCCACCGAATGGACCCTTCGAAAGATCGATACGGTTCCCTTCACACGTCCGAAAGCGGAGCATTCCGGCCGACTGCGGGTGATGTTTGGGATCTACGTTCTGATGTTTGTGCTGCTGACGTTCTTTACGGCCCATCTGGAGTTTGCACTCCTTGGGAGCCCGGGCGCGTTTGTGATGTTCCTGTTCATTGGCGGGGCGGTATGGATGACGCTTTACCGCGCGAACTCCAGCCGCCGGGCAGCAGAAGGTCTTCCGCTGGGGCAGACCGATACCATGGTTTTGGGGCTGGAACTGAATGCGTGACGGGTGCACGACAGGGTTGCCCTGGAATCCGCTCGCCTTGCGGGTAGAATAGTGCCTTCAATGCACAGTATGGAAAGCCAGATTTCCCGCAGCCCGTTTGTTCGCCCGCTATTGATGCTCTCGCGGCGCAGGGGTGCCGTGGCGGCGCTGCTTTGCCTGCTGGTGGTGATGGTTTACGCCCAGGTGGGGATTACGCATCAGGAAGACTGGATGTCGAATCCGGATCTGGTGGAACAGGTCTACCCGTGGTTTCAGTTGCAGGCCAGCGCGTTTGCGCGAGGGGAATTGCCGCTTTGGAACCCTTACCAGTGGGGCGGCCAACCGCTGCTTGGCCAAGTGCAACCGGGGACGGCTTATCCGCTGAACTGGCTGCTGTTTGCGCTGCCACAGCGGGATGGGCTGATTGGCTACCGCTTTCTGGACTGGTATTTCGTGCTGCTGCATTGCTTTGCGGCGCTCTCCGCGTATGGGCTTTGCCGGGGCCTGGGGACAAGCCGGATGGCAGGACTGGCTGGGGGACTGCTCTTCTCGCTGGGCGGCTATGTGGGGCGGGTGGATTGGCCACAGATGCTGAACGGAGCCGCCTGGGCGCCGCTGATTCTGCTGGCAGTGCTGCGCGGGCCGGAATGGTTTCGGCCGCGAACGGCCGCGGCCCTGGGCGGGGTGGCGCTGGGAATGGCATGGCTGACGGGACACCATCAGGTGCCATTGTTCGTTTCGCTCGCGACCGCCGGTTTGTGGGCTTGGCGCGTTTTGCGAAGTGGCGAAGGGTGGAGGCCGGTGGCCGACCAGGCGGGGCTTTTCTTCGGCATCGGGGCACTGACGAGCGCCCTGCAAACTGTGCCCGCGTGGGAATACGGCCGGCATGCGGCGCGGTTTGCGGGAAGCGCGGTTCCCCTCACCTGGCGGGATGCGGTTCCCTACTCCGTGCATGAGGCTCTCTCGAGCCGTCCGCATCGCTTGCTGGGCATTGTGTTCCCCAATATCGTCGATCAGTACGATCATTTCCTGGGCGCTGCGGGATTGACGCTGGCGCTGCTGGCGATCGCTGCTTTCTGGACGGTGCGGCCGGGGGTGAGGGAGCTACGCTCGCGGCTGACGCGGGCGCTGACGGTGATCGCCGTTCTCAGCTTGTTGCTGGCAATGGGCGCGCATACGGCACTCCACGGGATGCTCTATGCGGTGGTTCCGATGGTAGAGAAGGCGCGCACGCCCGCGGCCTTCAGTGCTCTGTTTTCAGTGGCCGCGGCTGCTTTAGCCGCGTTGGGAGTGGACGCCTTGCGGCAGCGTTTGGCGCAGGATTCTGTCCGTACGGCGGCGAAGGTGTTGTGCGGGCGCAGGCTGCGCTCTCTTTCTGGGCGCAGTGTTTCTGTTTTATGGGAATGGCACCATCTTCCCGTTTGAAGATCGTTTTGTGCTGACGGCGCTGATTGCCCTTTTACTGGCGGCGCTGCTTTGGGCGTGGAGCGGGGGCGGGAAGGCCGGAGCAGAGAGGGTATCGCCCGCATTTCTGCTGAGCGGGTTGACGCTGCTGCTGGTGGCGGAGCTTTCGATCTCTGCGCTGGAACCGCTTGTGCCAAAGGCCGACCTTGCCAAGCGTAGCGCTTACCGAGAGCGACTGGAGCACCGCGATGTGGTGGCGTTTCTACGCGCCCAACCGCTGGGCTCCCGCAGCGATTTGCGGCAGGAGGATGTGGGGGGAGCGTTGGCGGACATCCATCAAGTGGCCGTATTCCAGGGCTCCAGTGCGAGCATCCCGGAGGCGCTCTGGGATCTTCGTATCGCCACTCCGGGTAATCGGCAGCTTTATGGAGTGAGCCATTACATCGGCACCGAGCCTCCGCCGGCGGCGGCGGATGGAGTGTCACCGGGGCAGCCGGTGGCCGCATTTGAGGGGGGGCTGCGGGCATGGCAGGTGCCGGGGGCATTGCCCCGCGCCTGGGTGGCTCACCGGACGGAAGCGGTGCCGGATATCGAGCAACTACGGGCGCGGGTGAGTGCGCCCGGCCGCAACCTGACGGCTACCGCTTTGTTTGTGGGAGAGGCTCCGGCGCTTGCCGCCTGCGAGGAAAGCTCGGGCGACGATTCCGCGGAAATCGTGGAATATGGAATGAATTTCGTGGCGCTGGCGGTGCGCAGTTCCTGCGCCGGCGTGGTGGTGCTAAGCGACACCGCGTTCCCGGGCTGGAAGGCCACCGTGGATGGCGTGCCGCGCGAGATCCACCCGGCATATCACGCATTTCGAGGGGTGGTGGTGGAAGCGGGAGCGCACCGGGTGGAGATGCATTACTCGCCTGCCAGCGTGTATTGGGGGATGGGGCTCAGCGTTTTGGGATGGATTCTTGCGGCGCTGGTGATTGCCAGGGAGCGGCAGGGCCGGAGCTGACCATAAAAATCGGCGATAGATGCACGCCGCTTCGGTTAGCTGCGAGATAGCCGTGGGCTGCGGGATAACGAGGGCTGCGGTTGGGGCCGGGGGGCCGCAGGGAAGCGGCGCCTGCGAGGCAAGCGCTATTCCGTGCGGGCTTCGACGTCCTGACCTTCGGTTTCGACATCGTCCGTCTCGTCGTCTCCCATTCGATCCAGGTCGTCGTTCGGATCGTCGGAATCCGTTTCGGGTCCGTTCAGGCGGCGTTCCTCGCGACGGGCGAGCTTATTCAACCGCTTTTCTTTGCGTTGTTGTTCTTTTTGTCTTTTCTGGAAGGTGGTGGGACCGCGTCCTGCCATGGATACCTCTTGCTTTCTCAGTTGCTGCACACTTCCCTGGCGAAAGAATAGTCGTGCCACGGATGCGCGCGGTTGCGCCAGAGAGGACCGTGTTGGGCCACTTGCCCGGTTATCGCGTCTGGCGAAAAGCAAAACAAAGGGGGAGCTTGGCCGGAAGTCAAGATGACTCCCGGTTGAGATGCTCCCCCTTCTTAGGACTGGTTAGACTACCAACGGCTGCCGCCGCGTCCACCGCCGCCGCCGCTGTTGCTGCGGCCACGACCGCCGCCGCCGCCGCCGAAACCGCCACGGCCGCCGCCGCCGCCCTCAGGGCGGGGACGAGCTTCGTTGACGTTGATCGCGCGGCCCATCAGTTCGGTGCCATTGAGCGCGGCGATGGCCGCTTCGGCTTCCGAGGAGTTCACCATTTCGACGAAGGCAAAGCCACGGGGCTGGCCGGTCTCGCGGTCGTTGATAATGTTGACGCTTTCAACGGCGCCGTAGGGGGAAAACGTATCGAGCAGATCGTCCTGCGTCGTACGGAAGCTGAGGTTCCCAACAAATAGCTTTGTCACAGGGATTCTCCAAATGATTTGAAATGGGTCGAGATCGATTCTGCGAAGTGACCAAAGCGAGGGTAGGATCTGTTGCGGGAACTCAACTCAACGACTCGGGACGCTCAAAGGAAACTTAACTCGACGCCATTAGGATAGCACGGTTCCTCCACCCCCAAAGCAAGAATCCCCTGGCTACCCGATACCGGATGCCAGGGGATTCATTCGCCATTGTCGAGCGGAGTCGCTAATCGCCCAAAGTAACCAGCGGTTCGCGAAGAGTGGTTGCGCCGCGCGCGGCAAGCGGGGGCATCTCAAGCGCGGGCATTTCTTTGGCACGGAAGAGGATGCGGGTGATTTTCGCGATCACGCGTGCCACGCGGTTGGCTTTCTCACGCCGCGCGCTATCCGTGCTGATCCCGGTGTTGGCATACATCTGCCGGTAGAGCTTGGAGATCAACACAAACGCCAGCCGTGACTTCAGAGACTTTACGCAGCTCGCCCTCCGCCACACTTCCTTCAGGCTGTAGAAATCATCCCAAACACCCTGGGTGCGTTGGGCGATTTCCTCGGAAGACATCGTAGGGTGCGGGGTGAACATCTTGGGGCGCACTTGGTGGGGAATGCGCCAATAGCGAGTGATGGGCACGCCCTCTACCATCGGGATATCGCCGTCGAAGGATTTTTCCACCGCGCGAAATCCACCGTGCCCGGGAAGGGCGTCATGCATCACGAATTGCGCGAAAGTGAGGTCGGCCTTGATGGCAAGGTCTGAAGTGGCCTTGAACGTATCTTCGCGGTCGGAGGGCAAGCCAAAAATGAACGAGCCCAGAACGTGTACGTCGTGCTCGCGGAATTTCTTCAATCGGTTTACCAGATTCTCGCCGGAGAGATTGAAGTCTTTGAAGACCGCCTTGAGTCCGGCTTCGGTAACGGCTTCCACGCCAACCAGAGCCCCCTTGATCCGGGCCTTGCGCATTCCTTCCAGGAAATCTTCGTCTTCGGCCGCTTCCATGGTGATTTGCGTAAAGAGACCATGTCGCTGGGCAGCTCGGCTAGCTGGTCCATGAAGTCGAAGCGTTCCTGCCGCAAACGGGTAAGTTCCTCAACGCGTTCCTGGTTGCCCTGCTTTTCCGCGAGGGCGATGTCAGTGACGGTTACGGGGTAGAAGTTGTCGTCGGCGAGGGCGATGAATCGATATCCTAAGCGCCGCAACTCGACGATTTCTTCCATCACTGGGAAGTTCGCCCGCTGCCGGGGCTTCTGCCCATCGGTGCGCCAAACGGAGCAAAACGAGCAGTGCTTCGGACAGCCGCGCACGGTCTGTACGGACGCCCACATATAGCCCTTCTTTGGCATCAGATCCCAGCGGGCCTTGCTGAAGAAGGTGGCCTCGACACGGCCGCCGTCGTACTCCTCCTTGGGGTTGCCGGCACGGCAATCGGCCAGCACCTGGCCCCAAACGTGGTCCCCGTCACCCTTTACGACCACATGAGCGGCACCTAAATCGCGGGGCTCGTCCGGAAACAATGTGGCGTGGATGCCGCCATAGACTACCCAGGCGCCACGTTCGCGCGCGATGCGGCCCACAGCAAGGCCGCGCAGCGCATTGCCCGTGTGGATGCCGATGCCCACCACGTCGCCAGGCTGGATGACTTCCGGGTCGATCTGTTCGAGGGTTTCGTCAACGATATTAGGGTCACCGAATTCGGCTGGAGTACAGCCGGCAAGAACGTAAAGCCACCGCGGAGTGATCACTCCCACTCCGAAAGACATGTCGCTTGGATTGACGATGTGTACGCGCATTCACTTCCTTTCCAAACTGCGAGCAGTTCGAACGGGCCACTTGCGTTTCGGACTTGAAACCTAAAGAGCCGCGTTCTTGGAGAATACCAAATTGGGAACACTTTAGCGCCGTTGTGGTTCAAATTCGTTATATTCCAGTGGTTGCAGACAGAGAGATATGCAGGATTCGCGCCTTAGCGAAGCCCGTTTGCGCGAAGCTCCGCGGCGAGCTTCGCGACCCGTTTCTCCACGTCGTCGCGCACTTTACGGTAGCGCCGTTCATTGCCCAGGTAAGGGTCCTCGACAGTCCAATCCACAATGCTCACGGCCCGGTTGAGGGAGTTGGGAAAGGGAAAGCCGCTCATGTTGACGATGAGGTCGAAGGAGCGAAGGTCAAAGGCATCCATTCCTTTTGAACGGTGGCTCTTGAGCGAAACGTCGCGCTCCAGCATGGACGCGGCGGTCTCTTCCGGCACGAAACCCAAAGCGGAAACCCCGGCGCTTTCGGCCTCCATCACATCAGCATGGTAGGCCCTCGCAAACCCTTCAGCCATTTGGCTGCGGCAGGCGTTTCCATAGCAAACGAAAAGAACGCGTGTGCGATCGGCGCGCGCAATTCCGGGCGCTTCATCGCTCTGCGCTTCCGCGCGCCGGGCAGGGATTGGAGAAAACCGCATGATGGAAAAACGTATCGAAACGCCAAGCGTCCTTTACAGGATAACCAGGATCATCGGCGAGGATGGTGTGCCGCTTTAGGCACAAAGGTTAGTGACGCATTCGTCGCGAGTGGATTCTCGCACCGGTGCTTGGCGGAGTCCTCTAGGTTGCCGAACCAGGCGTCCCGAATCGCCACGAGGTACGCAAACCCGGTGCGCAGCCGAATGCGGGTGATATCGTCCACCCAAAGCTGATTGGTTGCCGTGGGCACAAAGTCCCAAGCCACGTTCGGTTAAACGCTAAGTGACGATAGCGGACGGCGTCGCGGTCGTCCGCCTCCGTCCACCTCATCACCCCGAGAGTCAGAGTGGCGGCTTTGGTTTAGAACTCCCCTGCGATGTAGACCAGCATTAGGGCGGTAATCAGAATGCCGGCGATCCAGAGCCATAGGGTGTTCCACCAGCCGGGGGCGGTTTGCTTGGGCTGGCGTTTGTGGCGGAGGTAGAGGACTCCGAAACAGATTACGGGAAGGGAGAGGGCTTGGGCCAGGCCGCCCGCTACCACCATGCTTACCGGGTTCTTGAAAATGTAAAAGAGCGCGACGGGGATGATGGTGATGGCTACCACGAAGCCGTCGCGCCAGCGGTTGCGGGCGGCGATGTCTTCTCGCCGGAAACCGCCCATCATGCGGACCATGTCGGCGTAAATCCGGGAGTGCGCGGCGGTGGCGGCGAAGATCGTTCCGTAGAGGGTGGCTACCGCGCCAAGATAGAAAAGAATCAATCCCCATTCGCCCAGCGTGGATGTGTAGAGCTCAGAGAGAGTGGCGATCATGGTGGAGGAATCCGGCACGATGCCCTTGGGGTGCAGGACGCCCGCGCCCAGGACGTAGAAGGCGCAGGTGGCGACGGTATAGACCAACATGGAGAAGACGACGTCGAGGTGCATGACGCGAATCCAGCCGAGGGCGCGCTCCCGCCAGGCTGGACTTTGGTCGCGGGGTCCGGTGAAGCGCGCGTAGCCTTTTTCGACGCACCAGTAGGGGTACATGAAGATCTCGCTGGCGCCGACGCCGGTCATGCCGAAGACGGCCACCGCGGTTACCCATCCGCCCGATGGGATGCGCGGCCATAGGCCGTCGAGCAACTGGCTCCAGTTGAATTCGGGAGCCTTCATCACCATGGCGGCGGAGAGCACGGTGAGCATCGTGAAGAAGCCCACCTTCACCATGGCCAGGCTTTCGATGCGCCGGTAGCCGCCGCCCAGAAGCAGAGCGAGCGAGACCGCCATCACCGGCAGCACCCACATGTTGACGGACAAGACGGGCATCAGCGAGTGCAGCACCTGGGCGACGCCGCCGAACATGGCACCCACCTGGAACTGGGTCATAAAGACCATCAGCGCCCAGATCCAGACGATCCAGTTGACCTTGAAGCGGGGGCCGGGTACTTTGTCGAAGGCTTCGAGACCGGTCTCGCCGGTTGAGATCACAAAGCGTCCCAGCTCGGCCTGGACGATCGGCTTGATGAAGCAACTGAAGAGGATGATCCAGAGAGCGACGAAGCCAGCCTGGGCGCCCAGAGTGGTGGTGGCGATGAGCTCGCCCGAACCTACGATGGAGGCGGCGAGAATCATGCCCGGCCCGATTTTACGGAAGGTGGAGAGGATGGTTTTTGGGGGCTCTTGAATCGCTTCCGGCGTGAGCAGGTAGGGATCTGCCGCCTTTGCGGTCTGCGGGGAAGCGCTTTCGACGGGCATAGAAGGGAAGTGTATCGCAGACAACGCAGGATGCAGCGTAACTGGCGAGAATCGTACGGCAGATTCCTCTCCCGTTTCGTTCAACTCCCTGTTACGATGAGGGGAGATCGTCGTCCCAGAACGTCTAGTACAGGAATTGCTTCCACATGGAACACACAATCGTTGCCATTCACGCGCATCCGGATGACATCGAATTTCTCGCGGCGGGGACGCTGGCCGGGCTTTCGAGGGGCGGTGTGCGCGTGATTCTGGCGTCGATGACGGCTGGCGATTGCGGCGCGATCGCCCAGGATTCGGAAGAGATTTCGCAGATCCGGGTGAAGGAAGCGGCGAGTTCGGCGGCGCTGGTGGGAGCGCGCTACTACTGCCTGGGCTTCAAAGATATGGCGGTGTTCAGCGACGACCCTTCGCGGCGGAGGATCACGGAGTTTCTGCGCGCCATCCGGCCCACCATTGTGATTACCTCTTCGCCCGAGGATTACATGGCGGACCACGAAGCTACCGCCATACTGGTGCGCGATGCCTGCTTCGCGGCCGCGCTGCCCAATTACGCAACGCGGCACGCTTCGCCAGCGACGCCGTTACCGGAGATTCCCGCGCTTTACTTCATGGATCCAATTGGGGGCGTGGATCGCTATGAGCAGCCGGTGATTCCCGATTTTGTGGTGGATATCGAAGACAGTTTCGACCTCAAGATCGCGATGCTGATGGAGCATCGGAGCCAGAAGGAATGGCTGCGGATTCGGCATGGTCTCGATAACTATGTATCGATGATGCAGAAGTGGACGCGGGAGCGCGGGACGCTGGCGGGGATCCGGATTGGTGAAGGATTCCGCCAGTATCGCGGGCATCCTTACCCGCTGGAGGAGCGCTTGCAGGATCTGGTGCGCAAGCAGGTGCATATTCCGTTGGCCAAACGTGGGGCGCAGCCGGTGGCGGCGCCCGCCATGGCCGAGCAGTCTGCGGCCGTGATTGCAGAACTGGCACCCGGCACTGTTGAGGTGCAGGTTCCCGCGACCGCTAATGGGCGGATCGCCGATCTGGTGGACGGGGTGGCGCCTAGCCCTTTGCCGGAAGATATATCCGTACCGACGAGATAGCGAACCAGAGCACGGAACAGACGAGGAACGTCGTTTTGAACGAGGCTTCGTCCATCGCGCCGGCGAAGACCATCACGGCGGAAGCAGCGCAACCGCCGAGGGCGGCAATCGAGAGAATCCAGAGTAGCGGCTTCATGCTTTTTGCGCCCTCACTTTTCGCAGTAAGACATAGGCTCCAAGCGCCACGAAATAACCCGGCAGCCAGCGGAAATAGAGATGGATGGGGAGTGCGAAGCAGAACAGCAGCGTGCCTGCCCACACCAGCAACACCGTCCAGCTAATCTGCTTGCCTTTGCGTTCAGCTTCAAATTGGGGAATGCCCAGGCGAGGCAGAATCCAGTGTTCGGCCACCACGATGGCGCCGATGGGCATCAGCAGCAGCCCGTAGATGGCGACGTAATCGAGCAGCTTCAGGAAGACGACGGGGAAGCAGGCAACAATGGTGGTGGCGGCGCCCGCAATCAACGTTATGCGCCAGCGCGGCCAGTTGGGCGTCACCACCTGCAGGGCGAGGCCGGCGCGGTAAAGGGTGGGGTTGGCGGTGGTCCAACCGGCGATGAACACGGCCACGGCTCCGGCGATGCCGGCGGCGGTGAAGGCCATCAGGCCGGGGTTCATTTCGCGATCTACCGCCGCCACCATGATGCCGCTACAGATCCAGGCCAGGAAGTGCCCGGGGAACATGCCGAAGGCGGAATAGAAGCCCGTTTTCCAATTCCTGGCATAGCGGAAGAGGGCCATGTCGGAGAGGCCGACGTGCATGGCGAGGTTGGCGAACCAGGCAAAGAAGGTGATGTGCCAGAAGTGGAATTGCTCCTGCCCGGGGCTGGGCCGGCCGGTCCAGATTTTTTGGTTGGCGACTTCCCAGAAGTTTGAAAAATCGGTGGCGACGCCGAGCCTGGGGAGCATGGCAAGGGCACCGGCGATGAAGACCAGGAAGATCCATGGGGAGCAGAGTTCGGCAAACTGGCCTACCTTCTCAAAGCCCAGAATGGCGACGGCCGTGAAGGCCATGCCGATGGCGAAGGTGAGCAGCACCCAGGCAACGCTGTTGGGATAGATGTCGCTCAACTGCGGGCCAGGGATGTCGAAGGCGAGGCCGAGCGCGGTGGCGGAGACGGAGATCATCGCGCCGGCGAGAATGCAGAAGAGGAAGGCGTTGCCGATGTTGTAAATGATGGTGACGCCGGGGCCGGCAATGCGGCGCAGATACCAATAGAGGGTGAGCCGCGTCTGTACAGCGATGGGAGCGCAGAGAAAGGCCCAGGAGAGCACGGCCAGGATGTTGCCGACGATCAACCCGCTGAACAGGTCCGCGGCTGTGACGCCGTGCAGCACGAAGAAGGCGCCGATCACGAATTCCGTGGCGGCGACGTGCTCACCGGCCAGAAGGCCGGCGAAGCGCGAATTGGAGTGGAGGCGGTTTTCGTCCACCGGTTCGCGGTCGAATTCATAGAGCTTATCCATGCGGGCGGCAAGCTGTTCGGCAGTGAGTTCGGTTTGAGACATGGATGGCGTTTTTTGGAGGGGCGCGAAATTGTCAACGATATTCCATGCGGGGCTGGAATGCAATCTTGGGCGCGGCCACACAGGTTGGCGAGATCAGCCATTCTGGTAAAGGGGGTTGATGGAAGACGAGAAACCAATCCGGGTGGTGGTGCGGCCATCCGTGTGGCAGTTGCTGAGGCAGATTGGCGGCAATCTGGCGCACTGGGTGGGCGGGCAGTTGCTGATCGCCTTTCTGCTGACGATTTGCTATGCGGTGGGCTTCGCGTTGGCGGGGCTGCCGTGGTGGCCGGTTTTCGCCATCATCAACGGGGTCTTCCACCTGATCCCCATGGTGGGGGCAGCGCTGGGTTTGCTTCTGCCCTTTCTTGGCTGGCTGCTGCTCACTACCGGCGACCCTTGGATGCTGCTCTGGATCATCGCCGTCTATGCGCTGGCCCAAGCCTTTGAGAGCTTCTATCTCACCCCGAAAATCCTTGGCTATAAACTTCGCCTCAAGCCGTTTCTGGTCTTTCTTGGAGTGGTGCTGGGGAGTTCGCTGTTTGGGTTTGTAGGCGCGCTGTTTGCCGCCCCGGTGATGGCCGTGGCAATGACCATCTGGCGATGGTGGTATGAGCATCGCGAGCCCAAAGAGAAGTAGCGATGCGACTGAAGCCGGTTAGGTGCCGCCCCATTTCAGCTTGTCCCGCAGCACGTCAAAGAAGTGCATGTGGGGCGGCGCCACCAGGCGGACGACGCGATCGGAGCGGCGGCAGAGCACACGGTCACCCGGCTCCAGCATTTGCCCTACCTGGCCATCGATGGTGAGCCAGACGCTGTCGTTGCGGGAGTTGAGCGTCAACTCAAGCACGCTCGAATCCGGTACGACTACGGGACGGTTGGTGAGGATGTGCGGGCAGATGGGGGTGAGACAGAAGCACTCCACTGTAGGGTAAATGATGGGCCCGCCTGCCGAAAGCGAGTAGGCCGTGGAGCCGGTGGGCGTGCTGATGATGACGCCATCGGCCTTATAGCCGCACATGTGGCTCTCGTCGACGCGCAGGTCGAATTCCACCATACGGGCCAGCGAGGAATTCGTCACAACAACGTCGTTGAGGGCGTCGAATGCGACCACCAGTTTTTCGCCACGAAAAAGTTCGCAGCGCAGCAGGCGCCGGCGGGATTCGCGAAAGTCGCCGTGCAACACGCGTTCAAGTTCTTCCATCACCAACTCGGGGGGGATGGCGGAGAGGAAGCCGAGGCGGCCGAGGTTCACGGGGAAGATCAGGGTTTCGCGCCCGTTGACGGCGCGGGTGGCGGAGAGGAGAGTGCCATCGCCGCCCAGCGACAGCAGCAGGTCGCAGCCATCGGGCACCTCCGAGGCGGGCAATCCGCCTTCTTCGCCAAGGTAGCCGGCGGTGACGCGATCCATGCGCAGAGCGATGCCGCGAGAGCGCATCCAGTGGACGATCTTCGGTACCCACTTTTCGCTCGCCTCCACGTTGGGTTTGGCAAGCAGGCCAACGGTGCGGGACTCGCTGGGGGAAACTGTCATAGCGTGTGCTCTGCGAACAGCAAAAATTCCTTGTTGCCTTCGGTGCCCAGGATCGGGCTATCGGCAAGCCGAGCGCGAAAACCCAGCGCCCGAACCGCAGTTTCCACCTTCTCACACACACCGGCGTGAAGCACGGGGTCTTTCACAATTCCTCCCTTGCCCACCTGTTCGCGGCCCACTTCGAATTGCGGTTTCACCAGCAGTATCATTTGACCGCCGGGCTTGAGGAACGGCGGTAGCGCGGGCAGGATCAACAGAATGGAAATGAAGCTGACATCGGCGACGATCAAGTCCACTGGTTCAGGCAGAAAATCGGGCTGCAGGTGCCGCGCGTTCACGCCTTCGTGGACGATCACCTGGGGGTGTTGGCGCATGCGCCAATCGAGCTGGTTGTGGCCTACATCGATGGCGTAAACGCGGGCGGCGCCATGCTGCAGCAAGCAATCCGTAAAACCGCCGGTGGAAGCGCCCACATCCAGGCAGACAAATCCGGCGGGATCGATCGAGAAGGCACGCAATGCGCCTTCCATCTTCAATCCGCCACGGCTGACATAGGCGGGCTTTTCGGCCACTTCCAGCGCGACGGAGGAAGCGACGGGTTGGCCGGCCTTCCGCGCTTTCTGGCCATCCACCATCACCTCGCCGGCAAGAATCATCGCCTGTGCTTTCTCGCGGCTGGGGGCGAGGCCCCGCTCGACGAGAAGCAGGTCCAAACGCTGGCGTGCGGGCATCGCTCAGGCCGTCCGTTCGACGATCAAGGCGGCCAACGCATGAAGGCCCGCGGCCCGCTCTCCAAACATCGCCAGCGCGTCATAGGCTTTGGCCTTTTCTTCCGACGCCATCTGTTTGGAACGGGCAAGCCCGTAGACCGCGGGGAAGGTGATCTTTTCCTGCGCGGCATCCTTGCCGGCGGTCTTGCCGAGGTGCTCGCTCGATTGCTCCACATCCAGCACGTCGTCGACGATCTGAAAGGCGAGGCCGATGTGCTCTCCGAAGCGGCTGAGCGCCTCCAACTGGGGCACGTCCGCCCCCGCCGAGATCGCTCCCATGCGGACGCTGCCGCGCAGAAGAGCGCCGGTCTTGGCGCGGTGGATGCTATCGAGCAACGCGGCGGTTGGTGTTTGGTGCTCGCCTTCAAGGTCGAAGACCTGGCCGCCGATCATTCCCCCCACGGTGCCGCCCGCCAGCGCCAGTTCTTCCACCAGCCGTGCCCGTATTCCGGGCGTGGCGCTGGGCGTCTGCGCCAGCACCTGGAAGGCCAGCGTGAGCAGCGAATCGCCAGCCAGAATGGCCATCGCTTCGCCGAACACTTTGTGGCAGGTGGGGCGCCCTCTTCGCAAATCGTCGTTGTCCAGGGCGGGGAGGTCGTCGTGAATCAGCGAATAGGTGTGTACCATTTCGAGAGCGCAGGCCGGGTGCGCGGCACTGGCGAGATCGCCGCTCACGGCGCGCGCCGCCTCCATGCAGAGCAGGGGCCGGATGCGCTTTCCGCCCGCCATCACGCTATAGCGCATCGCCCGGTGGATGGTGACGGGGGGCGTCTCTTCAGAGGGCAGTAGCTGGTCGAGTGTGCGATCAGCGAACTCTCGCAGATCAGAAAGGGATGACATCATCGGATTCGGATTTGCCGCCGGTTGCGGGCTGCGGATCTGGCGGGCTGGCAATGGCGCTTCTGCCGCCCGTTGGAAAGGGCTCCGCTACCATTCTGCCGCCCTTGCGCAAGAGCAGTTCGACGCGCGTCTCGGCTTCGGCGAGTTGCTCACGGCAGGCGTTGCTGAGCGCCATTCCCTTTTCAAAAAGAAGGATGGAATCCTCGAGCGTCAGTTCGCCGCGCTCCAGTTCCGCAACGATAGCCTCCAACTCCGAAAGTCCCTTCTCAAAGGACTGGGGAGTGAGTTGGCCAGCCTCGGCGGCGGCGCCAGGCTGGGCGGTGGCAATGGAAGTATCTTCGTTTTTCAAAACGCTCTTGCCGCTACGGGAGGACATCGCTTCATTGTAGCGTGCAGTCTCTAACCGGGCGATGACAGCAGCCGCGGTTGTATAATTTGGCCAGCGGCTGGGCACGGAAACGGGATGGGGAAGAATCCATTGCGGGATTTCAATCAAGCGTTGAGAACAGTATGCGCGCTGGCACTTTGCGTTGTGGCGATGCTGCCCGCCCAGCAAAGCGCACCGGGAGATGCGGCGGTAGACTACGCCCGCGACGTGGCGCCGATCTTCCGTAAGAATTGTTACGGCTGCCACGGCCCGGCAATGCAGACGAGCGGCTTTCGGCTGGACGACCCCGTGGCGGCGCTCAAGGGCGGATATGGCGGCGCGTCCATCCTTCCCGGCAATAGCGCGGAGAGCAAGCTGATCCAAAGGGTGAGCGCCGCGAATGGAATGCCGGTGATGCCGCCCGCGGGCAAACGGCTCAATGCCGAAGAGGTGGGGCTGCTGCGCCGTTGGATCGACGAAGGCGCGCGCGTGCCGGAGCATCCGGCGATAGAGCGATCCGAGCGTGCCGAGCCAAGCGCGCCGCGCACGGGGCACTGGTCGTTTCAGCCGATCGGCAAACCGGACGTGCCGAAGGTGGCGAACGCGGAATGGGTGAAGAACCCTATCGATGCTTTTGTGCTGGCGCGGCTTGAGCGAGAGAAGATCGAACCATCGCCCGAGGCGGCTCGCGCCACACTGTTGCGGCGGCTCTCGTTCGATCTGATTGGACTTCCGCCCACTCCGGCGGAGCTGGCGGCGTTCGTCGAAGATCTGCAGCCGGGTGCCTACCAAAGACAAGTGGAGCGGCTTTTGGCCTCCCCCCATTTTGGCGAGAAGTGGGCACGGAGCTGGCTCGATCAGGCGCGGTACGCCGATTCGGATGGCTATGAAAAAGACTGGTTCCGGCCATGGGCGTGGCGCTGGCGCAATTGGGTGATCGACGCCATCAACCGCGACATGCCTTTCGACCAATTCACGGTGGAGCAGATCGCGGGAGACCTGCTTCCGAACGCAACCGTGGAGCAGCGCGTGGCCACCGGCTTCCATCGCAATACGCTGACGAATCGTGAGGGCGGGGTGGACAGCGTGCAGTTTGAATTTGAGGGGGCGGTGGACCGGGCCAGCACGGTGGGGACGGTGTGGTTGGGCCTCTCCGTGGGATGCGCCCAGTGCCACGATCACAAGTTCGACCCCATCTCGCAGAAGGATTTCTATTCGCTCTTCGCCTACTTCGATGGGCTGGAAGAGGTGGAGATCGACGCGCCGCTTGCCGGCGAAATGGGTCCGTGGCTGCGCAGCAACTTCGAATACAAGCAGAAGCGCGAGGCGATGCTTGTCGAATACAAGATCGAGGCGTTGCAGGCGGCTTGGGAAAAAGACATTCTCTACACGATCGCCCACCCCGGAGAACGCACGGATTGGGATCTCGCCTGGGATTGCGTGCTGAAGCTCACCGAGGGAGGCGATGGCGCGAAGATCGTGCAGATTCCGCCTATGGAGCGGACACCGCGCGAGCGCGATGTGCTAACCGATCACTTCATTGGAAATGCCCATTTTGCTTATGGCGGCAAGCAAACGAAAGCGTGGAAGCTGGACGAACTCGGCAAGAAACTGCTTGCTCTCAAGAACGAGTATCCCCAGCTTAGCCAGGCCCAGGCCGTGGCGGAGCGCAGCCCTGCCCGCCAGCACTTTTTGCGCGTGCGCGGCGACTACAAAACGAACGGCATTGAAGTGCAAGCGGCGACGCTTTCGGTGTTACCGCAACCCACCGGTGGCGACCGGCTGAACCTTGCCCGCTGGCTGGTAGCGCGAGAGAATCCGCTTACCGCGCGTGTGGCCGTGAACAGGATTTGGCAGGAGATTTTCGGCACCGGCATTGTGGGAACGAGCGACGATTTTGGAAGCCGTAGCGAAGCGCCATCGCATCCCGAATTGCTCGACTGGCTAGCGGCTACCTTTCGTGAGGAGGGCTGGAGCCGCAAGCAGATCCTGCGGCTTATTGTTAATTCTGCGACCTATCTGCAATCGTCGGACGCCCGCCCGCAGTTGAGTGAAGTGGACCCGGGAAATCGTCTGCTTGCGCGGCAATCGCGGCTGCGGCTGAGCGCCGAACTCATCCGCGACAATGCCTTGGCGGCAAGCGGATTGCTCTCCCGTACGGTTGGCGGCCCTTCCGTCCGGCCGCCGATTCCGAATGGCGTGATGGAGCTTTCCTACGCGTCGCGCTACGCGGGTTTTGGGTGGAAGGAATCGGATGGGGCGGACCGCTACCGGCGCGGCCTCTATGTGCAGTTTCTGCGCACCACTCCGTATCCGCAACTAGTGAACTTCGACGCTCCCAAAGCGGTGCTGGCCGTGTGCAAGCGGGAGCGCTCGAACAGCCCGCTGCAGGCGTTGAATCTGCTTAACGATCCGGTCTTTATGGAAGCGGCCCAAGCCCTGGCAGCGCAGGCGCTGCTCCATGCCAAACCCAACTTTGAAGCGCGGGTGCAGTGGGCGTTCGCGCATGCGCTAGGACGCTCCGCGCGGACAGCCGAACTCACGCGCATGCAAGCCTACTTTGAACAACAACAACGGCTTCTCGCCCAGGACGAGGAGGCCATCGCCGCGCTTGCGCCCCTTCCCGCGCCGGGCCTTAGCCGGCTGGAAACCGCCGCGTTCACCGGAGTAGCCAGCGTGCTCCTCAACCTGGATGAATTCATCACGCGCGAATAAGCAATGAACGAGCCAAGCTACTTTTCCACACAACTCCGCCGCCAGTTCCTGCAGCGTACTCTTACGGGCATCGGCACGCTCGCGCTGGCGGAACTGCTGGGGGCGGGGGAGCAGGACCCGCTGGCCCCGCGCCGTCGCACTTTGCCCCGAAGGCGAAGAACGTGATCTTCCTCTTCCAGGAAGGCGCGCCGTCGCAGATGGATCTGTTCGACCCCAAGCCGGCCTTGCAGAAGTGGCATGGCAAGCCGCTGCCGCCATCGATGACCAAGGAGTTGAAGCTGGCTTTTATCAAGCCCACGGCGAGCGTGTTGGCAAGCCCGCGCAAATTCCAAAAGTATGGGCAATCGGGTATGGATTTCTCCGACCTGCTTCCCCACACGGCGCAGCACGCGGATTCGCTTTGCATGGTGCG
Organism: Bryobacterales bacterium; assembly: GCA_034522975.1. Taxonomy (GTDB): domain Bacteria; phylum Acidobacteriota; class Terriglobia; order Bryobacterales; family Bryobacteraceae; genus JACTMJ01. The sequence goes on along the minus strand of JAXHKT010000046.1, from coordinate 99,956 downwards.
CTCCATGCACTCCGAGGCGTTCAATCACCACCCGGGCCAGTTGCTGCTCTTCTCTGGACACATGATCGGCGGGCGGCCTTCGATGGGCTCCTGGGTGAGCTATGGGCTTGGCAGCGAGGCGCGCAATTTGCCCGCGTTTGTCGCCCTGCAATCGGGCCCCGGCACCAGCGCCGGTTCCGACCTCTGGTCGAACGGCTTTCTGCCGTCGCTCTATCAAGGGACGGTGCTACGTTCGAGCGGCGATCCGATTCTGTATCTCTCTAATCCCAAGGGCATCTCCGCGGAATCGCAACGGGCTCGCCTGGACGCGATGCGCGACCTTAACGTGCAACATCAGGCGGCCACGGGCGATCTCGAAATCGCTTCGCGCATCCACTCCTACGAACTGGCCTACCGGATGCAAACAGCCGGCCCGGAGTTGACGGATCTCTCCAAGGAATCCGCGGAGACGATTGAGAGCTATGGCATCAACCAGAAGGAATCGAAGCCGTACGGCACGAACCTGCTGCTAGCCCGCCGGATGGTGGAACGCGGAGTGCGTTTCGTGCTGGCCATGCATTCCGGTTGGGACCATCATGCCGCCATCAACAAGAACCTCCCAAGGCTCTGCAAAGAAACGGACCAACCCACCGCGGCTCTCCTTACCGACCTCAAAGAGCGCGGGCTGCTCGAAAGCACGCTGGTAGTGTGGGGCGGCGAATTTGGGCGGACGCCAATGAGCGAGATCCGCAGGCCCGACGAAGCCGGCAACGCCGGGCGCGATCATCATCCCAACGGGTTCAGCATCTGGATGGCGGGCGGCGGCATCAAGGGTGGCCAGACCATCGGGCAAACCGACGAACTCGGCCTTTCGATTGTGGAGGACCGCATCGACGTTTACGACCTGCAGGCCACCATCCTCCACTTGCTGGGGATGGACCATAAGCGCCTCACTTACCGCCACCTGGGCCGCGATTTCCGCCTCACCGACGTGCATGGCAACGTGGTCCCGAAACTGCTGGCTTAAACCCGGAGGCCCGCGCGAGTCTATGCGCAAACGCTAAGCTTTTTGGCCATCTCCACGCGGTCCATCCCCGGTCCCCAGCCATCTTTCGCAAAGCTGCTGGGGCGGAAACCCTGCTTCTCGAAGAAGGGCGCGGCGAGCGGCGTGGTGCCCAGTTCCACCCATTCGACATCGGGTAGCTTGCCGATCTCGCGCAGGCGGAAGAGCATCAAGAAGCGCCCGAGCCCCTGGCGCTGGAAGTCGCGGTGCACCATTCCCCAGTGGAGCCTGGCGCGCGGGCTGCCCTCTTCTCGAAGGAAGCCTCCGCAGCCAACGATTGCCCCCTCATGCAGCATTACCCAATAGGGATGGTGGGGAGCGGCCAGAAAGCCCTCAAACACGGGCCGTTCGCTGGGGTGAAAGGCATCTGGGCTATGGGCATCGAAGATGGCCAGACAGCCGGTGGCGTGTTCGGTCGTGTAGCGAAGGAAATCCATTCCTCCATGGTCGCTCGAAAAGCGGTGGCGGCCATTGGAGGATTGTTTTGCCCACGGCGTATCCGCCTGGGCGCTTTCAGGGGATGAGTTGCGAACGCTGGAAAGCACCCATTCGTCTTTGGTGGAGTTAGTGCGAATGCGCTTCAGAAACCTGAACGGGAACGTAGCGCGATCTCTCACCCACCGATAGGCAAGGAGGGGAGCGGGCCCCCCGGGGGAGGACATCGTCGATCTGGGGGCTGCCGGGACGTATCGGCGCGGCCGGAGGGGGGGGGGGGGGGGGGGGGGGGGGAGGAGGGGAAGGGGCGCACGCGGCGAGAGGCCGGTATAGGCGTATGCTAAACCCTACCCACTGCGGTGAAGGAGGGAAGATGCCAGCGGCGATGCGCTTGCGTCAGCGAAAGGGGATCTGCCGGGAGACCAGCGATTCCACCCCGGATGCGTATGTGGCGGCCGTTGGTATTGCCCGCGGACGCTGCCGGCGTGCCCGGGCCATGGGGCGGGGGAAGAGGCGTGCGTGCGGGGAGATGGCTTCGATTGCGGAGCCCTCTATTGCTATCGCAAGCACCGGAACGCCGGGGAGTTCTGCTTCCCCGATCAAGGCCCCTGGTATTGCGGCCAAACGGATCCGCTGTGCCCGGGCCATGCAGGCAGCGGGCCGGAACATCGCCATGGCACGGGGGCGCTGCGGCTGTATGGTTCGCTAATGCGGGAACGAAGGTCTTCCACCGGGCTGGCGCGGAGTGTGGTGCGGATTTTGCGTGAGAGCGCCCTGGCCCAGATCGAGTTTGAACTTTACGGCGATACAGTTTCGGGCAGGGACTTCATGGACGTGGCCTGTTTGGTGGAAACGGGCGCCGTGACGGTGCGGCGGCTGGGCGTGGGGGCTCTGGGGGGATCCCGGGCCGAATACAGCCAATCCGTCAATGTGATGGAGGTGGAACTGCGGAGTTGGTCCGTCGCGGAAAAGGCGGCGATCGTGCATGAAGCCGTTCACGCCATCGCGGACTATCGCGCGGGAGGGCTGGTGGACGCCGTGGAGCATGAAGCCGTGGCATTCGTGGCCGGTGCCTGGTATTACCGCACGCAGAGCGTGAGCGCTCCGGGACGAGGAGGTCTGCGCGGCAAGCCGCGGATCGCGTGGTGGAAGCGCTGTATCGGCGAAGGGCGCCGGAAGGAGAGGACCTTCGCACCCTGCTGCAGGAAGTGCGGCGCACCTATTCCGGGGAGTACACCTTCAACGGCGTGGATGGGGCGGTTACGTGTGCGAACCCGGAACCGCGGCATGAACCTGGGTGGGGAGGGGGGGATGGCAAGGGTGGGGGGAGAAGGAGTGCGGGCGAATGGCGCCGGAGGGAGGGCCGCGGTTGGCGGAAAGTGCTTTCCTGGAGGCTGCCGAAGACGGGGTGGTTGAGATTGGGGCTTAGGCCGATGCCGCTAGATGGGCGAAATAGGGAGCGAGGCGGCGGTGGGTTTCTTTGAGAGCCTCCGGGATGACGCGGGTTTCGCCAATGGTGGTGATGAAGTTGGCGTCGCCGGGCCAGCGAGGCACCAGGTGGAGGTGCTGATGCTGGGCTACGCCGGCTCCCGCGCATTGGCCGAGATTCCAGCCGACGTTCATGCCTTCCGGCCGATAGACCTCGCGCAGGATACGCTCCGCCTTTTGCGCCAGCAGGACCGCCTCGGCAAGCGTGCTTTCGGGCGTGGTGCCGAGGTCCGGCACATGGGCGTAGGGAACAACCATGAGGTGCGCCGTGGAGTAGGGGAAGCGGTTGAGGACGAGGTAATTCTCGCGCGCCCTGCCAAGAACTAGATTCCCGGCATCCCGCTCCGTTTCCGCGGCGATGCGGCAGAAAACGCAGCCGTCCGCGGGCCGTTCGGCGCTGACGTATTGATATCGCCACGGGCTCCAGAGGACGTCCATGAACGGGCCTCTTCGCGTCTAGAAGCTGAAGGGGGTGGGGGGCGTGCCGGCGCTGGCTGGCGAATCTGTGCTTGCGGCGGAACTGCCGTCTTCGCCGTTCACCAGATCCTTCAATTCTTTGCTGGGTTTGAAGTAGGGAATCCGCTTGGCCGGAACGTCGACGCGCGTCCCGGTTTTGGGATTTCGGCCTACTCTGGGCTGGCGCTGGCGGGTCCGAAAGCTGCCGAAGCCGCGGATTTCGATCTTCTCCCCCTGATGCAGGGAACGAACCACACTGTCGAAAATCGTTTCGACGATGATCTCGGAATCTTTCCGCGTCATTTCCACTACCCGGGCAACTTCGTCAATAAGATCCGCTTTAGTCATGAAACCGTCTCCAGCAAAAAAAACTCGACCGCAGCATCGCGACGAGCGCCATACCTACCACATTATCATGAGTTTAGCCGTAAACTCGTAGCACTAGCCCGCAATTCTGAACGATATTGCGCCGGCCCGGATTGACCGGCTCGCGGGGTGAATGCGTTAAGCGGGCTACTGCACTTTGTTTCGGATGGATTCGCCAATGGTGGCCGTAGCCCCTTCGGGCGGGGGCGCCGCTTCCATCTCCTCAGCCGGGATATCTTCGGTCTCAATCGCCTTGATGCTAAGCCCAATACGCCGATCCTGCTCCTGCAGCTTGATGATCTTGAAGGGGCGGGTCATCCCCACTGCAATCACCGGAGAACCATCTGGCAGCGTGTAGTGAGACGGCACTTCCGAAGCGTGGCAGAGCCCTTCCACGTTGGGGAGCAGTTCCACGAAGTAACCGAAGTTGGCTTCCCGCACGACGGTTCCTTCGACGATATCCTCAGATTTGTGGTTGGCAAAAAAGGTTTCCCAGGCGTCGGGCTGCAATTGCTTCACGCCGAGGGATAAGCGGCGATGGTTGGAATCGATATTGAGGATGACCGCCTGGAGAATCTGCCCCTTCTTGACCACTTCGGAGGGATGCTTGACGCGCTTGGTCCAGGAGAGGTCTGAGATGTGGACGAGCCCATCAATCCCTTCCTCGATTTCCAAAAATGCTCCAAAATCGGAGAGCTTACGTACACGCCCTTCCACCACTGATCCGACGCTGTAGCGGCTATCGATGGTGGTCCAGGGATCGGCTTCCAACTGCTTGATACCGAGGGAGATGCGCCGTTGATTGGTATCGACGGCGAGTACCACGGCCTCGATCTGGTCACCCATCTTCATCACCTTGGAGGGATGCTTCATGCGGCGGGACCAAGTCATTTCCGATATATGAACGAGCCCCTCGACGCCAGGTTCCAGTTCCACGAAGGCGCCGTAATCGGTGACGCTCACCACGGTGCCGAAGACCCGGTAATTGAGCGGGTATCGCGCAGGGACGGTTTCCCAGGGATCGGCGGCGAGTTGCTTCAGGCCGAGGGAAACACGCTCATGCTCTTTATCGAATTTGAGGATCTTGACGCTAATCTCCTGGCCCTGCTTGAGCACATCGGAGGGCTTCCCAATGCGGCCATAGGAAATGTCGCTGACGTGCAAGAGGCCGTCGATGCCGCCAAGATCAATGAAGGCGCCGTATTCGGTGAGGCTCTTGACGATTCCATTCACCACCGCGCCTTCAGCCAGATCGGCCAGCGTATGTTCTTTGCGGGAGACCACTTCCTGCTCAACGATGGCCCGTCGGGAGACCACCACGTTTGAGCGGCGGCGGTTCATCTTGAGAATCTTGACAGGGATGTCGGTGCCGACAAATTGATCGAGATTCTGCACGGGGCGCACGTCCACATGGGACGCGGGCATGAATGCCTTGAGGCCCACATCCACGGTGAGCCCGCCCTTGGTGCGGGAGAGGACGCGCCCCAGCACCGGGAGATCGTCCTTCAACGCTTTTTCCAGATTGTCCCAAGCGCGCAGGCGGCTTACCCGCTCATGAGAGAGGCTGATGTAGCCTTCCTGGGTGTAATCCACTCCGCGAACGATCACCACGTCGAGAGTGTCGCCGACGGCGATTTTCAGGTTGCCGAGATGATCCTTCACCTGCTCCACCGGCACGGAGCCTTCCGCTTTGCGGCCAATATCGACGATCACTTCGGCGTCGCGGATTTCAAGCACGCGGCCTTGAATGACATCGCCATCGCCGGAGCCGCCGGGCTGGGAATAATCGTCCAGCAGGCGCTCCATTTCGCTGACGCTTTCCTCGTCGGCCGCCTCGTGCTCGGCCTGCATGCGCGCTTCTTCGGCGCTGGTATCCTCTGGAGCGATCTCGGGGGATGGCATTCCGGGAAGGCCTGGGGCATGGCTTGGTTCGATCCCCATCGCAACCGCTGGCGGAGCGGGAGGGGTCTGCGGAGCGGCAGGCGGCGCCACCGACGCCGCTTCCGCCGAAGGTGTCGATTCCGTGGCGGAGGGCCGCCCGGAAGCTGGAATGGCCTGCTCGCCATCCGGCGATTCCGGTATGGAGGCTTCAAGGGGCGACGCTTCAGAAACTGGTGTCTCGCCGGACGGAGTCTCGGGCAGCGGCGCCTCCGGGGCTGGTTGAGAGGTTTCGGGGATCAGATCGCGATCTTCAGTGTTCATGGTCTCGATCTCAGGATGAACGAAAATGAGAACTGCAAAAGGTTAGATGGCGCGAGAACCGAAATGTTGTTACCGGCAGCAAAAAAATCACACAAAAACGGGTGATGGCTGCTGTTTCGACAACCTGACGGTGGTTGCACCTGAGTGCGAGGACGAGAGGAATCAACGCGAAAGCCTAACCCAACCTTCTAGCAGAACTATAGCCAAGGGGCTACCCGGTGTCAACCGTGGGCAGAGGTGCCGGCATCGTTTGGCAACATTGGCGGCGGGATGGAACTGGAGTTCATGAGCTCCATGATGAACGGCTTGCTCCAGCCACTCAGGAAGGGTTTCCGATGCCGCTCACCTCTAAATTGATGCCAGATGCCGTTGTTGCGCGACGGGGCACCGCACTCACGCCGGTTGCGCTTCTCGAAGGGGTGAGCCCGCCGGTCGAACGATTCTCCTTTTCCCGGCCCTCGCACCAGAAAGCGGATCCGCATCGCTAACGGGAGCGTCCCGAAGCTGCCCATCGGGAGTCAAACAATTCAGCCAGAGCGGAGCCGAATCCCTGGTGGTCAAACCAGACCGAGGTCCAGCTTTGTTTAGTGGTGAGGGGGTCGAGCAAAGCAAGGATGCCGCGCTGCCGATCGAAGAGAGCTAGCTTCATGGGCAACTCGGCAATCTCGCGGATCTCCACGCCGGCTTCGGCATACTCTCGAAGACGATCCCGGTAATGGCCGCTGATCTCATGGTGCTCTTCGAGCAAAAGCCGGATGCGCACGCCACGGGCGCAGGCCTGCTGAACCAGTTGCTCGTCCAGGGGATCGACGGCGTAGGGAGGGCGGGCAAACTCCACATACTCGCGCTCCGCCTTTTCGAGCATCGCGCGATAATGCACGGCGGTTTGCGCAGTTTCGTTGAAGAGACGGACGTAATCGAGATTGCCGCGTTCGGCAATGCCGTTCTCGCACAGCGCTTCAAGATCCTGAATGACGTGAGAGGCGCGGTTGCGGGATTCCCGAAGATGCTCCGCGAAATCGCGTTCTTTGCGGGAGAGGTAGGCGGGGATGGCGATGGCCGGTTCCACCGCGGAAAAGGACTTTGTCTTTTCCTGCAGCACCTCGGCAAAGCCCTTTTCGAGAAGACTGTCGAGCACTTCGTAAATCTTCTGACGAGGCACGCTGGCATGGGCCGCCGCTTCCATCGCCTTAAAACGGGGATGGCCAAGCAACACGAGATAAGTGCGCGCTTCGTAAGCGTTTAATCCGAGTTGCTGGAGCCTGGGCCAGAGCCGTTCAAAATCCGCCACGATGCTTGGAACCCCACGTTACGTTTTCCGCAATGGTAGCAGACGCCGGAGGGGGAGTCCCAATAGGTAGAGAATGGTAGGAACACGGGGCGCCGGATTGCTAGCGCAAGCGAGGCTGTTGCCGCATCCCTTTATTGACAGTGAAGATCAACCCGGCGAGGATGGCGAAACCAATGCGATGGCGTCGGGATCAACTGGAAAGGGCCACATTCTGGCGAGAGGGGACATTGGGATGAATACCTGGGATCTGCCACATACACTCGGCGCATTGCGGCGGGATAGCCGGTTCACCGAGGAGCGTCTGCGGAGCCGCAGCATCAAAGAGGAAATTCGCCATAATCTGATCGCGAAGTTGCGCTCGGGAGAAAAGCTCTTTGAGGGCGTTCACGGCTATGAGGAGACGGTGGTTCCGCAGATTGTGAACGCGCTGCTTTCCAGGCACAACTTCATTCTGTTGGGTTTGCGCGGGCAGGCGAAGACCAAGCTGATCCGCATGCTGACAACGCTGCTGGACCCCGCCATCCCCTACATTGCGGGCAGCGAGGTGCGCGACAATCCCTACAATCCCATCAGCCGCTACGGCCGAACGACGATCGAAGAGCACGGCGAGGAAACGCCGATTGCCTGGCTGACGCCGGAGAATCGGTATGTGGAGAAGCTGGCCACGCCGGATGTGACCGTCGCGGACATGATCGGCGATATCGACCCGATCAAGGCCGCGCGGCAAGGCGCCAATATCTCCGACGAACTCACCATTCATTACGGCCTGGTGCCACGCGCCAACCGGGCGATCTTCGCACTGAACGAATTGCCGGATCTGGCGGGCCGCATCCAGGTGAGCCTGTTCAACATCATGCAGGAAGGCGATGTTCAGATTAAGGGCTACCCCGTGCGGCTGCCGCTCGATGTGTTGCTGGTGTTCACGGCGAACCCGGAAGACTACACCGCCCGTGGCAAAATCATCACTCCGCTGAAGGATCGCATTGGCAGCGAGATTCGCACGCACTATCCTCTTACCGTGGAGCACGGCGTTGCCATCACGATGCAGGAAGCGTGGAGCAAGCGTGCGGGCGGCGGCGAGTTGCGGCTGCCCGACTACATGGTGGAAGTGGTTGAGCAAATCGCCTTCGTCGCACGAGAGGATCGCCGTGTGGACAAGCGTTCCGGAGTGAGCCAGCGGATGGCCATCACGACACTGGAGAACGTGATTTCGAATGCCGAGCGGCGCGCCATCGTGAGCGGCGAAGATGTGGTGGTGCCGCGGGTGAGCGACATCTACGCCGCGCTTCCGGCGATCACCGGCAAGGTGGAGCTGGAATATGAGGGCGAACTGAAGGGCGGCGACACGGTGGCGCGCGAGATCATTCGCAACGCCATTGGGCGGGTGTTCAAGAAGTATCTGGAAAGCGCGAACCTGGGCCCGGCCGTGAAGTGGTTCGATCGCGGCGGCACGGTGAAAGTGGAAGAGCAAATGGACTCCGCCGAAGTGCTTGCGCAGCTTGGCGGCGTTGAAGGGCTGCTTGAAAAAACCAGCTACCTTGGGCTGGGCTCGAGTGAGCCCGACGCACTCCGCGCATCGGCCGGCGAGTTCATCCTCGAAGGGCTTTACGCCCTGCGGCGCATTGGCCGCGATGAGGAGTTGGGCTTTCGCGGAGAAGGCAAGAGCGCCGCTGCGCCCGTGGAAGACGACGCGCCGGAAATCGACCCCGCCGAGTTTCGCCGCAAGCGAAACCGGCAGCGCTACAACTAATCAAACACGCGTGCTTCGCGGCCTACCGCCAGGGTGCGTTCTTGGCACCCAGCGACGCCAGATTCGCTACGATGCGGGCCGCGCCGGGCACGGCATAGGGAAGCTGCCGGTACCAGGCGAGGGAGCAGTAGACGTAGAGGCCTTTGCCGTACTTCGCTTCCAGCCAGATCCCGCGCTGGGGGTCCTGGCCACGATCCTGCATCTCAATCAGTGGCAGGTATTCCGGTGCCCAGGTGACCAGATGCTTTGAGCCGCGCTGCTCCACCCAGCCGCTGAAGTCGTCCAGCGTGATGGCGTTCGGCCAGCGGAAAACGGTGGCTTCGGGGGCAAGAATCTTTGTAGGCGAATCCTCTTCGCTCACCTCTTCCGGGCGGCGGGTCATCTGATAGGGGAAAGGCCCGTAGTTGTTGTCGAACTCGGGCGTGTTGTATTGCACCACCAGCACACCGCCGTTTCTGGCGTAGTCGAGAAGATGGGCGTTATAGGTGAGCAGATCTTTGCGCACGGCGTAGGCACGGATGCCAAGCCAGATGGAGTCGAATCGCGAAAGATCGCCCGCGGCAAGGGCGGAAGCGTCCAGCATCTCCACGCTGACGCCCAATTGCTCAAGCCCGGCGGGAACCAGATCGCCGGCTCCCATTACGTAACCGATGCGCTGCCCGGGGGCCACCTTGGCATCGACAAGAGCGATCTCGTGGGTCGCGGGCTTCTCATCGTAAATCACTTCGAAGCCTGGCTGAGTGACGGCGCGAAAGCTGCTGCGATACTCACGGCCATCGGCCACCGCCACGGCAACAACGGTGACGCGGCCCGCCGTCAGGCCGTCGGGCGGAATCACGCGGAAGGCCGCGGCGGTGGCCTCGCCCTCCTTCTCGAATCGGAACGGCACCGAGGGCGGCTCACTGCGCCAGCCCGCTGGAAAGTCGAGCCTCACTGTGCCCGCGATAGGCTCGCTCCCGATGTGCCGCAACTCCACATTGAGGTTGTAGGAGTCCTTACCGATGGGGAAGATGCCCGCTTCGGTTTCCGTTTCAAGCGAAAGAGCGGGGCCTACGGCGATGGCTCGACGGTGCTGTAACCCCTTCTCGTCCATATAGCTCACCAGAACCGGCTCGCGCACAATGGCAAACGTGCCCCGAAACTCGTAGGTGACGCGCGCGTGCAAAGGGGCTTGAGGCAGCGCCTGGCCAAAGACCGCATCGCTCTCATAACGGTAGAAAGTCTGCTTGACGGAATCTCTCTTCCAGAAGGCGGCGCTGGCGGCAGCGCCGCGGGGCACAGTGACGCGGAACTTCCCATCCCCCACCGTCTCCACTTTCCATCCTGGGGGAGCGTCGAGAATCATGTTGCGCATCACAGCTTCGTTCGCCAGCCGTGGCGAGAAGCTCACTTGTACATCGAACGTCTGCCCAGGGGTGGCAACCTGAAACGTAAGCGAGGGCATAAACATCGCCATGCGTCCGGTGGGGGCATTCCTGGGTTGCACCAACGCCTCCACTTCCACGCCCAGGGCCATGCTTAGGGCTTGCTGGATTTGCGCTTCCTTGATCTGAAGATCGCGGTCGTCGCCATCCTGACGCAGGCGACGCACCTCTTCGAGGGCCTTCGCCAGTGCGGGTGCCACACGCTCGGGATGCTGCGCGTCGAAGCTGCGCAGGGCTTCCGCCAATGGTGCCGCCAGGGTGGGGTAGGGCCGCAAGGAAACGTCGATATCGGCGAGGAAGCTATCCTCTTTTTCGCCTTCCGCTGCTGGCGGATCCGTTCGCAGGTAGTAGGTGGCGAAGGCACCCGGACCCATGATCACGGCGCCAGCGCTTTGGGATCGCTGTTGGCGCAGTCCCTCGCGGCCCGCCTGCGCATAGCTCATTCCTAGAACCGGATCGTAATCGCCCGTCTCCGACTTGTGCGTCCATTGCTCCAGTTGCGTGCGGTTGTCGGAATAGTGCTTCAGCGCCCGCCAAGTGCGCAGGCCCGCTTCGATCTGCTCACGATACTGCTGAGGATCGGCAGCGGCGCGGTAGGCCTTGGGCGAGACGATGCCCGCCGCCGTGTGGTTGCCATGGCCATCGCGCTCAGTGCCTTGCCAGCGGGCGATCACCACGTGCGGCTGCTCTTCGCGGATGACCCGCACCACGTCGCGGATCACTTCATTCTCGTCCCACTGGCTCCAGCACTCTTCGATGTTCTTCGAATAGCCGTAATCGACGGCGCGCGTAAAACGCAATCGTGCGCTGTACCATTGGGCGCCTTTCCGAAGTTCCACCGTGCGCAGGAGACCCAGACGATCAAAGGCGTCGCCGGTGACGAGGTTGGCTCCGGATTCGCCGCGAGTCAACGAGAGCAGCACCACTTCGGCGCCCAGCCCGCGGGAGAGTTTGGCGATCGTAGCGCCGTCTTCGTCGTCCGGATGCGCCACGATATAGAGCACCCGGGCACGGGTTTGCAGCTTCCGTAACTGCTGCAGCAAACCAACCGATCCGCGGTCTTGCGGGAGCGGTTCAAGCCAGGCGAACGCGGAACTGATCGCGAGAAGGAATAAGGCAAATAGACGAAGCCAGCGCATGAAATTGAGGATAACTCAGGGAACTTCCCTCAACCGGTGTTTGCCAGACGGTTCGGCGGGCGACCTGCCGATCGGAGGGGGGCTTGCAGCCAATGGCCCGCCCATCCCCATGCAGCCGATACCGGCGCGCTCAGCGGGATCGGGCCAGCCGGATCGGTGGGAAGCGGCGCGGCCCTTTTCGCAGAGAGAGCATTGCGCACCGATTCACGCGGTAAACTCGAAAAAGCCGGGCTTTTAAGAAATTCCATGAAACTGCGCGAAACAATCGAGAAAAAGCTCGAAACGACGCTGCCCGTTCCGCTGCCGGTTCCCTGGAAAATGTCGCGGTCGGAACTGGCCGAGTATATCGTTTCGCTGCCCGAGCGGGTGGTGCGTTCGGCAACCGCGTTAGGTGCGGGGATTGTTCGTGAAGTGGGCGAGACCACGTTGCCCGCGCACATCCGGCGCACCCAGCTTTATCGCTCCATGGTTGATCTCACATTACGGTTTTTGATCGAGGACGTGGGGCAGGTGAAAGGGGTGTTCCCCGCTTATGGCCGCCTGGGCGAAGATTTTCTGCTGCGGCGCACGGCGGGCAACGGAATCGAAGCGATTGGGCTGCTCACCTTTCGCGCCTCGCCCGTTTGGGTGTTCGCCGCCATCGCCGATGTGACCGGCGCGGGAAAGGCGCTCGTCCGTGAGATTGCCGACGCGCTGCACAAAGATGGCTTGATTGAGAATACTGAAGGCATCGACGATGTCGATACCTTGCTGGCGCGGCTGGAGCGGGGCTCCGGGCGCCTGGCCGAAACCTTCAATACGCCTCCGCTCAACATCGCCGACTTACGCGAAGAGCTGCGCCAGATTCGGGCGGAATTTGTGCATATTCCCGAAGAGAAAAAGCCCACCGCGAGTTTGGTGGAAGCCCGCTGGCGGGATATCACCGACGAAGCGCGGGTGCAGAATCGAACGGTTTTTCAGATGTCGTCGCTCATCGCTTTTTCCGCAATCAGCCAAATTCCGGAGAACCTGCGATGGCTGGGCCGTTCCGCCAGACTCGCCGCCGGCAAGACCGGACATGTCTTTGCGATGCCGATCCTCAACCATTACGAGCAGACCCTTCGAGAGATTCACCGCGCCGGCTTCTTGCACTACTGGATCGAGGAATTCCGCCCGTATATCCGGGGAGCGATGGAGCAGTTCTCCGTGGAGCACGACAGCACCACGCAGCGCTTTCTGCATCGGCGCCGCGCACAGAAAAGCGCGGAATAAACCCTCTCCGCGGCGCGGCCGTTATTCGCTCTTCGGCTTCTCAATCGGCGCGGTTGGCACGTCCGGCCCCATCTTCAGCGCCCACCGCAGCCCTTCCAGCCACATCTTTTGCACGCGGGGGTCCCGCCAGCTTTCGATGGTGTGGCCAAGGGTGGAATAGAACACCCGGCCATTGCCATACTTCTTAACCCAGGTGACGCCAAAATCGCGGTCCGCCCGCTTCACGTTGGGCTTGCCGAGATCCAGTTTCGAAGCGTCGAGTGCCATTAGCACACGCATCGAGTCCCGGTTCCAATCCTTGAACTGATAGATCTCGTCTTTGAGCACCATCTCTTTCGGGAAGTGCTTCACCAGCGGGTGGGTGGGGTCCTCCACCACAACCGGAGCGTCGAAGGTGTTCCAGGGATGGTGGTCGAAATAACCGCCCAGCATCTCGCCATATTCGGGCCACTTGTAGAAAGTGTCGGTAGCGCAATGGGCACCCACGAAGCCCTTGCCTTCGTCCTTGATAAAGCTGAGGAAGGATGCCTTTTGTTCATCCGTGAACGGCAACTCGCCGGTGGTCATGAAGAAAATGGCGTCGAACTGATCGAGGTTCTTCTTGTTGCCAGTGCGCTTCTCTTTGGTGATCGCTTCGATGTCCGTGTAAATGTAGGTCTCCCACAAACCGGAATCGTCGCCGAGCTTCTTTACGGTTGCTAGCGCTTCGGTGGTGGAATCGTGGTAGAAGCCCACGGTCATGCCCACGGCCATCACGCGCTTTTTCTGGCGCGGTCGCGGCTGGGCGGTGGCGACGGTATTGAAGAGCAGCGCGAGCAGAGCGCACAAGGCAATTGCAAAGGAGCTTCGTTTCATCGGGAATCTCCGGATCAGTGGACGTTAAGGCAGACCGCACCATCTTGTCATCCGGGCCGACGGTGGCGCAAGGGGGCGGCAGCAGTCCGTGGCCAAACGGCTTTGAGGCAGAATGGCCTACGGCTCGATCTGCTGGAAGTGCTTGCCCGCGCGAGGATTCGGATAAAGGTCTTCGTCGAACTCGGTGCGGGCGGAAGTGCGGCGAAACTCCTTTTCCAAAATAACTTCGACCGTGGGAGTCTGCGCATAGATGCCCACTTCATCGGATTCGCACCACTCCCGCGCCTGTGCGGCGGGTACCTGGATGACAAGCAGGCCACCGGTTAGTTCCACCGTCGTCTCCGGCACTTCGGCGCGAATAAGCCGATACCCGAGTTCTCCGCTGCCAACCACCAGCGCCTCGGTAAGCTTCCCTTGCGCCGCAAAGCGCGCAATCTCCGACTTACGCAATCGTAGCCGGATCGAATTCCCGTGGACTCGCAGTTTCATCGTTCCTCAACTCCTCGCAACTTGAATCGTCGCGTTCACTGGCCCAGCGGCGTGACGCGACGCTCTCCAAGCTCGATCGCCACGCCCACCTTGGCAAGCACTGTGAACACAAAAGCGCCCGCCGCCCAGATACCCGCGCTTACCATTAGTTCCGTCCCCGTAGGCAGATACTCGTGAATTTTGCCCCACTGCTCGGGAATGAATCCGGGCACCACGGTGCCGAGTCCTTTCTCAATGAGTATGCCAAAGAACAGCATCACGCAAGCGCCGTTCAGTGTCCAGGTGTGTTGCCGCAGTTTATGAACGGAAAGGATGGCGGTGGCTATGAAGATCATCGCCAGGGCGGTCCAGATCCATCCCCGCAGAGCGCCGTGGCCGTCGAGACCAAAGTAGAGATACTGCGAGCTGATGCTGTGGTGCGTGGGAAAGTAGAACTCCTTGAATAATTCGGAGATCGTCATCACCACCGTCACCTGCGCCGCCACGGCCGCTACCAGCGCCACTTTGCGAATCGTCTCTTCGCGGATCTTGTACTCGGTGGCGCGGCTGAGGGCCTGAAGCACGAGGATCATCAGAGCCGGGCCGGCGGTGAACGCGGTGGCCAGGAAGCGGGGGCCCATCAGTGCGTTGTTCCAGTGCGGGCGAGCGGCAAGACCGGCGAAGAGAAACGCGGTCACCAGGTGCAACGACACGGCCCAAAGGATCGACATCAGCATCGCCGGCACATAGATTCGCTCGTCTGGCTCGCGATTCCGGTAGTGGCTAAAGAGGATATAAAAAGGGATGATGAGGTTTAAGACAAGGTAGACATTGAGCACCACGATATCCCAGGCGAGCAGCGATTGCGGCCAGTTGAATACTCCAATAAAGGGCGTCACGTGCCACAACCTGGCCGGGCCGCCGACGTCTACCACCACAAAGCCAATCGCCATCAGCACCGCCGAGACGGCCATCGCCTCACCGATTAGCACGGCTTTCTTGAATGCCACGTCGTGCAGCACATAAGTGGGCAGCACCAGCACAACGGCGGCAGCGGCGATACCCACGAGGAAAGTGAAGTTGGAGATGTAGAGGCCCCAGCTCACGTGGTCGTGCATGCCAGTGACGGAGAGGCCCTGGGATATCTGGCTGGAGTAGGCGAAGGCGCCACAGCACATCACGAAGGTGAGGGTGGCCATCCAGATGTGGTAGGCGCGATTGCCGTGGGTGACTTCGTCGAGCGCATCCAGCAAAAACTCGCGCAACGCAGCAAACACGGAGGGTTCGCGCGCCGCCGATGGATACTGCTCCCTGGATACCGGTAGTGTGGCCATGTTCTCTCTTCCCTCGATGAGACGCTCGCCGCCTAGTCCATGAAGTACCAAAACTTCGGCTCGGTCCCCAGATCTTCCTTGAGCCGGAAGACCTTCTTGTTCTTGAGCACCCAGCGAATTTCGCTCTCCGGATCCAGCAGGTTTCCGAAGATGCGGGCTCCGGTGGGGCAGGCCTCCGCACATGCCGGATTCTTACCGTCGCGCGTGCGCTGGATGCAGAAGGTACATTTTTCGACGACGCCCTTCTTGCGCAAACGATTACCCAGGTAATGCTGGTTGGGGTTCAGCTCTTCCTCCGGTACGGTGGGGTCGCTCCAGTTGAAGCGCCGGGCGTCGTAGGGGCAGGCGGCAATGCAGTAGCGGCAACCGATGCACCAGTTGTAATCCACCACCACGATGCCATCGGGTTCCATCCAGGTGGCCTGCGTGGGGCACACCTTGGTGCAAGGCGGGTTCTGGCAGTGGTAGCACTGCGTACCCATGTAGAAGTGGCCGGCGGCGGGCACTTCATGATAAAAAGTGTCGCTCGAATTCTCAAAACTCATCTGGCCGTTTTCGTGCTCATGGATACGAATGTAAGCCATGCCGGAAGCGCGATCCTGGTTGTTCTCCTGGATGCAGGCACGGACGCAATCCATATAGCCCTTGCAGCGGGTGACGTTAAATGCGTAGCCGTAGAGCACTCGCTCCCGTGGGCCTTGGGCGCTCACGCGAATGCTCTTGCCAGTCTCGAGTTCGTAAAGGCGTTCCAGGCGGTGGACGGTCTCCCCTTTCTCGTCTTCGGACATTAGCTGGAAGTTGCCTTGAAAGAAATCGTCCCAGGCAAGGCCCGCCTTTTCCCGATCTTCCGGGGCGCCGAAGGGCGAGAATGCCGCGTTCAACAGACCCACTCCAGCGGCCAGCGCCGTGCCTACCATTGCCGTGGCGGTACGACGGTCAACGGGCCGGTTGAGCAATTGCCCGAGGCCCGATTTCCGGGCTTCGCCCTCTTGAGGCGCGGGGTCGATCTGCACAAGGTTTTGGCCCGGTTTTTGTACGCGCATGGTTACCTCACTCCCCGCTTCAGTTGCGCCGGCCAGCGCACCGCGAACGCGGGCGCATGCGGGTTGTGGCAACCCGTGCAGTTCTCCACCACACGCTCGCCAGCCCATCCATCCAAACGTTTGCCATGCGCGCCGCCCGCCCAATCTTTCGCCTGGGTCATGTGGCATTGAGAGCAAAGCGTATAAGGCGCGTTATAGCTGGCAGGCTTGCCGTTGAGCATTTCAAGATCGTCCATGTTGCCGGCGCCATGGCAGGTCTGGCAGCTCATCATCTCTTCCGGCGCATGCTGCATGGTCACCTGCCAGTGTGAAAGCGGCTCCTCCTTTGGGCGGTTGGCCACCAGCACTTTCAGGGGCTCGTTGTGGCACTGGCTGCAAGGATAGGTTTCCACATGGGGGATGCGGGCCAAGGTTTGAAAAGGCGGCACATCGGAGAAACCCTCCGCGGGCACGGTCTCGCGCCCGGAAGGACGCGGTGCTTCGAGGTCCGGAAGCGCAACGCTGGTGGCGTCCTCCGCGCGTATCGTTGCCACTACGCCGCTCTCGGCGTGGGAGGAGGAACAGCCGGGAAGAGCGATCAAACCAAATGCGAGGAGGCATCCACCCAGAGTCAAGCGGGCTAGCGATTCCATGTCGCGCCCCCCTGCATCTGGTCAAACAGGCCGGGCACCACGGGTTCGGATACCGATGCATGGCATTGGCGGCAGTTCACCCGCTCCGGATGCGTCGTGCGAATCTCCTTGGGAGCCGCAGGCGTAGCGTGGCAGGCCAGACAGTTGTTGCGAAGGTCTAGCGTGTGGGGGATTGGCGGTGGCGCGCCGGGCAGTGCGCGCTGATCGTAAGCCGGGGGGGTGGCGGCAACGAACTCCGTCGCGCGAAAGACCGGGCGGTCGTTGGCCGGAACGTGGCATTGGTTGCAACTCGGATAGTCAGGGTGCGGTGTGATGGGCGCGAATGCCTTGAATTGGGGCACGAAGCCGCCATTGCGATGGCAGCCCAGACAGGGCGCGGGGCCATAGGTATCGCCATTAAGCTGGTCGTGGGGGATCACCGGCGGCGCCCCCGCGAACGCGCGCCGCTGATAGTAGACATCCAACGTTCGCGGATTGCCGGGTGCGTCGGGCATTTCCTTGAACGCCAGCGCCTTTTGGGCTTCGCGGAGACATGCCCTGCTTCAGCGGACAGGGAGGGGACAGCCGCTCATCGCCAAGCAAACGTGCGAGGCCACTGGAGTTTGATCCGCACGCACGCTGTTGCCGATGATGATCACCACCACCAGCATCAGCGTGGAGAGGATGCTGATCATCAGAACACGGTTGCGATTGTTGGGCGTCTCCATCGCTTAGGCCTTCGTGATGCGGACACTGCACTTCTTGTAGTCCGGTTGTTTAGAGATCGGGCAAAACGCATCGAGCGTGAGTTCGTTGATCAGTTTCCCTTCGTCGAAGAACGGTACGAACACCATGCCCTTCTGCGGACGTCCCCGGCGGTCAATGGCGGCGGGCAAGCACGAATGATGCCGCGGCGAGCTGGCCAGCTTCACGGTGTTGCTGTCTGCGGATGTCCCAGTGCCTTTGCGTCCGCCGGAAATGGCAGTACCGACGTAAGCCGCGGGCATCGCTTTGTGCAGCACCGGGATGCGGCGTGTCATCGTGCCCGTGTGCCAGTGCTCCACCACGCGGCCCGTATTCAGCCAGAAGGGATACTCTTCGTCCGGCTCCTCGGGCGGTGCTTCGTAGGGGCGGAACCAGATCCATGCCTTGTGGTCCGGCTTGCCGTAAAAGTCAAAGGGTTCCTGCTTGCAGGCGGGGTCGTACTTGGCGTTGTAACGCCACTTGGTCTCCTTGCCGTTCACATAGGGCCAGATCACCCCCGGATTGGCCTTCAGATCCTCGTAGCTGGCCATGTTGTGCTTGGGGCCTTCATGGAAGCGGCGGTATTCCTTCCATACCTCTTCCACGTGTTCTTCCTGCTTCCAGGGAAACTGCTTTGTAAAACCAAGGCGGCGGGCCACTTCAATCAACTGCCAGGTATCGCTCATCGCCTCCCCGGGCGGTTCAAGCAGTTGATCCCAGTGCTGGGTGCGGCGTTCGGAATTGCCAAACATGCCTTCGCGCTCCACCCACATGGCGGAGGGCAGAATGACGTCGGCGACGTCGGTGGTGGGCGTGGGGTAGACCTCGCTCACCACCACAAAGCGGTCCTCTTTCAGCGCCCCATCGCGGTAGCGCTTCAGGTTGGGCATGGTGACCATCGGGTTGGTTACCTGTATCCACATGAAGCGAATGTCGCCGCGGTCGAGCGCCCGGAACATCTCCACCGTGTGATAGGTGGGCTTCGGAGAGATATTCTCCGCGGGCACATTCCAGATTTCAGCGGCCATCTTGCGATCCGCTTCGTTGTTCACCACACCGTGCGGGAGCTTGTGCGTGAGCGTTCCAACCTCGCGGACGGTGCCGCACGCGGAAGGCTGCCCGGTGAGCGAAAACGGACCATTGCCAGGCTGCGAAATCTTGCCGGTGAGCAGGTGGATGTTGTAAACGAGATTCTGAATCCAGGTGCCACGCGTGTGCTGGTTCATGCCCATGCACCAGTAGCTGACCACCTTCGTCTTGGGATCCCCGTAGAGCGAGGCCATGTAGCGGATGTCTTCGGCGCGCACGCCGCTCATCGCTTCCACTTTCTCCGGCGTGTAGTCCTCCAGCAGTTTCCTGTACTGGGCAAGGTCGATAGTCTTGGCTTCGTCTTCGAACTTGAAGTTATCTTCGAGCCCAAAGCCGATGTTCGTCTTGCCAGTATGCATGCTGACGTGGCGATCGAGAAAGGCCTGGTTGTGCCAGCCGTTGCGCAGAATTTCATAGGCGATGGCGTTGGCCACCGCGAGATCGGTGTGCGGCTTGAAGAGAATCGATTTGTTCGATGCGATGCTGGTGCGCGTGGATCGGGTGGCGAAATCGATGATCTTCACTTCAGGCCGTTTGAGGCGTTGGTCAAGCATGCGCGAGAACAGCACGGGGTGCATCTCCGCCATGTTGTTGCCCCACAGCACGAAAACGTCCGCGTGGTCGATGTCCTCATAGCAGCCCATCGGCTCATCGAGGCCGAAGCTGGTCATGAAGCCGGTGACGGCGGAGGCCATGCAAAGGCGCGCGTTGGCTTCCACGTTGTTCGTGCCGATGGCGCCCTTGAAGAGCTTGGAAGCAACGTAGCCATCGGGGATGGTCCACTGGCCGGAGCCATACATCGCCACGGAGTCCTTTCCGTGCTTGGCGATCGTCTCTTTCATTTTGTTGGCGATGATGTCGAGCGCCTCGCTCATCGGCACCTTCACCATCTGGCCGTTCTTGCGCACCTGGGCGTACTTCAGACGGTCGGACCCATAGAGGGCCATGATGGAGTGGTAGCCCTTGACGCAGGCGAGACCTTGGTTCACTGCCGAAGCCGGGTCGCCCTTCACTGCCAGGGCGCGGCCTTCCTTCAGGCCGATCAGCAATCCGCAGCCGGTGCCGCAGAAGCGGCATGGTGCCTTCTTCCAGGTGAGGCTATCGAGTGGCACGTCGATCTTCGACGCCGTGAAGGTGATGGCGGGGAATGCCGCCTGCGCCGCCGCAATTGCCGCCGCCCGGGCAAATTGCCGGAACAAATCGCGTCTGGTCATCCTGCGTCCTCCACGCTCTCTAATTCAGCAGCACGGATGGCTTCTTCTGAGTAGCCCGCCACCAGGGCAAAGCCATCGACGCCTTCCAGCGCTTCAAGCGCTCTTTCGAGCGATTGTGTCGCAGCCTTCCCTTCGGATTCTGTGACTAAGATCACTAAATCCTCGTTGTCCGCCGCCGTCGCCTCCATTCCCGGCATCGCGGCGAGCGCGGCAGCCACATCCGCCCGGTGGCCCGGTTTCGTGTAGACAAGAAAACTCTGGATCGCCACGCGCCCTCCTTCAGGCTGTTGTATCCATTGGGCATCAACTGCGAAACGGATTCTGTGACTTTGGGCACAGAAGCCGGGCACGCAAATCGCGAGGATGGAATCAGAGCGCCGTCGCTTGCAGAAGGAGTATTTGCTTTGAGTGAACTGATCAACAACCGCGCCCACCGCATTGAAACGCTGAAGCACATCATTCGGCACCTGCATGCGGGCCAGGCGCCAGAGGCGGTCCGCGAACAGATGAAGCGGCTGGTGGGCGAGACGGATTACTCGGAAATCGTAGCCATGGAGCAGGAGTTGATCGCCGAGGGCATGCCGGTGGAAGAGATCCGGAGCATGTGCGATCTGCACTCCCAGGTGACGCGCGATGTGCTGGTGCAACTACCGCCCTCGGCGTTGCCTCCGGGACATCCGGTAGACACCTTCCGGCGCGAGAACCAGGCACTCAACGCCGTGCTGGGCAGAATGCGAATGGCTTTCGCCGAGATCGCCACGCTCGCTGGCGATGCGAATCCGAAAGGCGCGCTGCTCACCTTGCGCCAGTGCTACAACGACCTGATGGATATCGACAAGCACTATCAGCGCAAAGAGAACGCGGTATTCACGAAGCTCGAAGCGCACGGCATCACCGGCCCTTCGAAGGTGATGTGGGCCAAAGACGACGAAGTTAGGGCGCTACTCAAGCAGATGGGCGAAGCGCTCAGCGTCACCGATGCCACGGCGCTCCATTGGAAGGGAGTGGCGGCAACGCTGGGCGAGAGCGTCGTCAACGCTGTCTCGGAGATGATCTACAAGGAAGAGAACATCCTCTTCCCAATGTGCCTGACTACCTTCACCGAAGAGGATTGGGGCGAGATCTGGAGCGCGTCTCCCCGCTACGGCTGGTGCTTGGTGGCGCCGCTCGAAGGCTATCGCCCGCCGGTGGCCGCCGCCATGCAGGGAATGGCGCTGCCGGTGAGCGAAGCGATTGCGCTGCCCACGGGCACGCTGTCGCTCGAACAACTGATGAGCATCTTTGCCACCCTGCCAGTGGACCTCACCTTCGTGGATGCCGACGATCGCGTAGCGTTCTTTTCAGAGGGGCCGGACCGCGTCTTTGCCCGAAGCCGGGCCATTCTCGGGCGAAAAGTACATCACTGCCACCCCCCCAAGAGCGTGCATATCGTCGATCAGATCGTGCAGGATTTTCGTGCCCGCCGCCAAAGCGTTGCGGAGTTCTGGATCAACTTCCAGGGTCGCTTCGTGCATATCCGCTATTTCGCCGTGCGGGACGCGCAAGAGAATTACTTGGGCACGCTTGAGGTAACGCAGGATGCCAGCCAGATCCGTGCGCTATCGGGCGAGCGGCGATTGTTGGAGTATGGCCCAGCCCCGCGGGAAGCGGCTGAGATGCAAGCCCATGTATCGTCCGCCGGCAACGGACATCCGGGCGAAGGCCCGGCTCACCCCGGTGCGGACACCAAACCCGCTGGTGGCGGACACGCCGGGCTACACGTGCTTCACGATCGGGACATCGAAGCGCAATCCCCGACGCCCGATTGGGTGAACAACAATCGCGTCCATACGGTGATCGACGCCGCCGCAATGTTGGCTACGGGCGAACACCCATTAGGCAAAGTGCAAGCCACGCTGGCTCAGATGACGCGAGAAGAATCCTTGCGGATCGATAGTTCCTTCCGGCCCGCGCCGTTGATCGATATGCTCCGCGAGAAGGGGCTTCGGGTTTACTGGCGGGAGAGTGAACCCGGGCGGCACCAAACCTGGGCGGCGCACCCGTAAATCCGCAATCAGCGCAAACTGGCGGGGTTTCGTGGGGGGCCGGCGGGTTCAATCACCGCCGACATGGAGCCCTTCGATTCCGGCATTCGCCAATCCGGGCCATAGCTGTGAATCTGGTCGCGCCCGAATTCGGCGGCGGGAAGCTCGCAGGTCATCACGATGGTTCTGCCCGCGGTGTCCACTTCCTCGGCGTGCCGGAAGGCTTGCTGCGCGCTCACCAGAAAGAGGCGCTGGAGCATTTCGATTACATAGTCATAGGTATGCTGATCGTCGTCGAGCAGCACGACATGATAGAGGGGCGTGCGCTCGTCGATACGCTCCTCCTCGAGTTCCGGAATGGCCTGCGGCTTGGTCATTCAACCCCATGATACGATGCCCCGCCTCCTATCGATAAAGCGTGCGCCCCATTGCCCGGTCAACCAATCGCGGCCAACCAATCGCGGTTCGGCATCGCGGGGAGGCTGTATACTGTGGCAATGCCGGATGCTCGTCCGGCAAACCTGGGAAAGTTAGCTATCAGTTGGGGGCTCAATGGTTCAACTCACCGTGAACGGATTGCCGCGCAGTTTTGAAGGCGATCCTGAGATTCCGCTGTTGTGGTATCTCCGCGACCTGCTGGATCTAACCGGCACTAAGTATGGCTGCGGCATGGGCCTGTGCGGCGCATGCACGGTGCATGTGGATGGCAAGGCGACGCGAAGCTGCCTCTTGCCGCTAAAGAGCGTAGCCGGTAAATCGGTGGAGACCATTGAGGCGCTCAACGGGCAGCATCCCGTGCAGATCGCCTGGATGGAAGGCAACGTTCCCCAATGCGGTTACTGCCAGAGTGGGCAGATCATGCAGGCCATCGCCCTGCTCAAGGAGAAGCCCAAGCCCACTGACCAGGAAATCGATAGCGCCATGCAGGGGGTGATCTGCCGATGCGGAACCTATCAGCGCATCCGCGGCGCCATCAAGAGCGCGGCGGGGGTGAAGGCATGAGCCGCGTTTCGTTCCGTACTCTCGACCGCCGCACCTTTCTCAAATACACCTTTGGTACCGGCGCGCTGATTCTGGGTACCCACGTCGAAGGCTGGGCCTCGGACGCCGACAATGCGGCCTTTCATCCCAGCGTCTATCTGGGCATCGAGCCCAATGGCGATGTGATCATCGTGGCGCACCGCTCTGAGATGGGCACCGGTTCGAAATCCACGCTACCAATGGTGGTGGCGGACGAACTCGAAGCGGATTGGAACCGCGTGCGCGTGGAGCAGGCGATCGGCGACGAGAAGTACGGTTCGCAGAACACGGACGGTTCGTGTTCCATCCGCGATTTCGTGGACGCAATGAAAGTGGCCGGCGCCACCGCCCGCAAGATGCTCGAACAGGCCGCGGCGGAAAAGTGGAGTGTCCCCGCCGCCGAGTGCCAGGCGCGCAATCACGAGGTGGTACACGCGAAATCGAACCGCAAGGCCGGCTATGGCGAACTCGCGCCGCTGGCGGCGAAGCTCAGCGCTCCGGAAAAGGACAGCCTGAAGTTCAAGTCCCCCGCCGAGTACCGCTACATCCACAAGAACGTCCCCGTCGTCCATCAGAAGGACGTTTGTGAGGGTAAGGGCACGTTTGGCATCGACGCGAAGATGCCCGGCATGCTGGTGGCCTCGGTGGAGCACTCGCCGGTCTATGGCGGCACGATGATTTCCTTCGACGCCACGGAAGCGAAGAAGGTGCCCGGCGTGCGGGACGTGATCGCCATTGACCGCTTTAAGGGACCGCACAACTTCCAGGCACTAGGCGGAGTGGCCGTTCTCGCGGACCATACATGGGCTGCTATGGAAGGCCGCAAGAAGCTGAAAGTAACCTGGGATTCCGGACCCAACGCCACCTACGATAGCGATAAGTATCGCGAGCAGTTGATCGCCACGGCCCGCCAGCCCGGCAAAGTGGTCGCCCAGCGCGGCGATGTAGAGGCGGGCCTAGCCGCCGCGGCAAAGACCCATGAGGCGGTCTACACCACACCGCTACTTTCGCACGCACCAATGGAGCCGCCCGCCGCCGTGGCCGAGTTCAAAGACGGCAAGGTGATTTGCCACGCCGCTACCCAGAACCCGCAAGCCGTGCAGGAGACCGTTGCCCTTGCAATGGGTATCGAGAAGAAGGACGTCATCTGCCACGTCACGCTGCTGGGAGGCGGTTTCGGCCGCAAGTCGAAACCCGATTACGTGGCGGAGGCGGCGATCCTTTCGAAGAAAGCCGGCAAGCCCGTTAAGGTGGTCTGGACTCGCGAGGATGACATCCGCACGGACTTCTATCACTCCACGGCGGGCATGTACATGAAGGCTGGCCTCGACGCCGGCGGGCAGCCCACGGCCTGGCTGCAGCGCAGCGTCTTCCCGTCCATCGGCACCACCTTCGGCGACGAATCGGGATACGGGATGGAACTGGAAATGGGCATGGGCTGGAACGACCTGCCCTTCAACATCCCCAACCACCGGGCGGAGAACGGCCAGGCGAAGAACCACGTGCGGATCGGCTGGTTGCGGGCCGTGGCGAATGTCTATCACGCGTTTGCCATTCACTCTTTTGTGGACGAACTCGCGCACTTGGCGGGCAAGGATCCCGTGGAATATTCGCTGGGCCTGCTGGGTCCGGGACGCAAGCTGGAGATTACTCCGGTGGGCATGAAGTATTGGAACCACGACCAGGATCAATCGAAATACCCGTTCGATACGGCGAGGCTGCGCAACGTCATCGATACCGTGGCGCAAGAGTCGGGATGGGCAAAGCGAAGCAAAGGCAACGGCCACGGCTGGGGCTTCGCCGCGCACCGCAGTTTTCTTACTTACGTCGCCGTCGCCACGGAAGTGGAGGTGACGGGCAACCGCGTGCGCATCCCCAATATGCACATCGCCGTGGACGCTGGGCAGACCTTCCACCTGGACCGCGTCCACAGCCAGTTGGAAGGGGCCTGCGTGTTCGGTACCTCACTCGCGATGCTCAGCGAGATTTCCGTGAAGCAAGGCAAAGTGGTGCAATCGAACTTTCACAATTACCAGGTCGCCCGGATTGCCGAAGCGCCGGTGAAGGTACACGTCCACTTGATTCAGAGCGACGCCCCGCCGGCTGGAATCGGAGAGCCCGGCGTGCCTCCCGTGGCGCCCTCGATCGCCAACGCCATCTTCGCCGCCACCGGCAAACGCCTTCGCGACCTCCCGCTGCGAAAGGGGTTGCGCGCCTAACCCTGCGTGCCTAGCCCTGCGCGCCTGAACCTCGGCGAAGGCTGCCCGGTCATGAAAGAATGATGGGTAGAGGAGACTTTTTGAGCATGCATGAAGCCGCCCAGCCCCGGCAGACCACAAGCCCGGCTTCGGTTCCAGCAGGAGAACACCGCCGTGCCGAAGACCACGAACCGATGCTCCACTGCCCGGTTTGTAGCCAGAAACTGTTGGCGCGCAAATGCAAGCTCTATTGCCCGCAATGCGGCTACTACATGAGCTGCGCGGATTACATTTAGGCCTCCGCGCTCAGCCGCGATCGCCCGCAAAAGGACCCCCAAAAAATGAACGACATCCCCGAACTCCTGCAGCGCTTCAAGCGCGGCCCTGAGTTGCTCGCCACCCTGCTCACCGGCGCCGCCGGCCGTGAGTTCGACTACTCCCCCGCTGAGGGAAAATGGAGCATCCGCCAGATCATGGCGCATTTGGTGGATAGCGAAATGATGGGGGCGGGGCGGCTGCGTCAGATGATCGCCGAGGAGAATCCCCGGATGCAGTTGTGGGATCAGGATGCGTGGGCCTCACGCCTGGATTACGCGCAGCGCAAGCCCTCCGATTGCCTGGTGACCTTCCGCATCGTCCGCAAGGAAAATTACGAGTTGTTGAAGGATCTGCCGCCCGAAGCCTACGCACGAACAAGCGAGCATCCCAGGCGCGGTTCAATGGCCCTCTACGATCTGCTGAAGCTCTATACGGAGCATGCCGAAAAGCACGCTTCCCAAATCCGCGCTTTGCGCGACGCCTACCGCGACGCCAAGGCCCAGGGCACCATATAAGCCTCGTGAAAATAAGGCTCCGCTCCGCTCCTATCGAATCCGGGCGAACGGGCGAAAGAAGCGGTTGAATGCGGCGCCTAGCGCCTTGCTTCGTCGAGCAGTTCGCAAATGGTGCGGAGATGTGCTTCGGCCACTTTGTTGGGCATGGTGGTGCCGTGCCGCGCGGCGATCCTGTCAATCGCCACACCGAAACAATCGGGCTCGACCAGTTCGAACGCGCGGTCGACGATCTTCTTCACGTCCTGCGCCGCGGCCGTGCTGCCCGCAATGGAAGACTCCGCGGCGGTACACTCCACAATCAGGCTGCCCACCTGCCGGCCCACCTTCGCTTTGATCCGCTTGATATTCGCGATATCCATCGGTAGTATCCTCCCCGGTGTCCGGCTGCAACCTCAACACTTGCGTTTCAATGGAACTTTGGATTCTACCTGATCCGGCAGATGCCCGCCATGAAGGGGGGCCGCCCGCTATTACGGTTTCAGCCCCGGTGGACGCCAGGTGTCCCTGCTCTTCACCTCGCTCCCCGGCGCGGGGATGCGCTTCACGCCCGGCGAAGGGGCGTATCCGGGATTGGGCACCGCCGGCATGGTGGCACCCGATTGCTTCATCCAGGCGAGCATTTCCCGAATCATGGCGTCGCGTTGGGCCGGGTTCGCCAGGGCGAGATCGGCACGCTCGCCAACGTCCTCGCGAAGATTGTAAAGTTCTACCGCCGCGTTGGCGTCTCGCTTTTCCCAGCCGCCGTCAAGTTGCCACTCCTCGTGATAGAGCAGCAGCTTCCAATCGCCTTTGCGCATGGCGGTCACCGGCCGGGTGCGAAATAGCGGGTCCCGGCCACGAACGACGGGATCGTCGAGATAGCCGGGGAAATGCCAATAAATCGCCCGGTCTTCAAGCGCGCGATCTCCGCCAAACAGCGGTACGAGGCTTTCGCCGTCCAATGGATCATCCCCGGCAGGCTTGCCATTGGCAATCGCGAGAAACGTGGGATAGAAATCGATGTTGGTAACGGGCGTTTCGCAGACGCTGCCGGGCTTGGTCACTCCGGGCCAGCGGACCAGCATCGGCTCGCGGATGCCCCCTTCGTAGTAGCCGCCCTTGCTGCCCCGAAGCGGCTCCTGCGAAGATTGTTGCGTGCCTCCGTTATCGGAAGTGAATAGCACCACCGTGTTCTCCTCAAGGCCAAGCTCCTTGAGCTTATCGAGGACAACGCCCACCGCCGCGTCGAGGTCGTAGGTGCAGGCGGCGTACATTGCCGCACCGTGTTGCTTTCCTTTCGGTTTGGCCTGGAATTTCTTGAGCGACCCTGGCCGGGCCTCCAAGTTTGTGTGAATGGCGTGCTGGGCGATGTAGCAGAGAAAAGGCCGCTCGCGGTTCGTCTCCATGAACGAGCAGGCAGCCGCCGCAATGGAGAAGAGCCCCTTGGGGTCGTCGGGCATGTCGCGCTTGCGGTTGGGGTCGGGGAAGCGGGAGTCGTAGTAGACATTGAAGCCCTGGGCCATGGGCTCGCTGCCCCGGTTGTTGCCCAGATGCCACTTTCCGAAAAGCCCGGTGATGTAGCCGGCTTCGCGTAGGGCCTCGGCGAAGGTGATCTTCTCCGGGCTCAGCCGGTCTTCGTTGGGCACCGGTTCCAGCCTCATCTCTTCAACTGGGCCGCGCTTGGTGCTTCCCACGGCGTAGACACCATGGCGCGGCGTGTACTGGCCGGATAACATGCAGGCCCGGCTGGGCGCGCAGTTGGCGGCGCTGGCATAGGCGTTTGTGAATGCCACGCCTTCCCGCCGGAGGGCATCCAGCCGCGGCGTTTCCATGAAATCGGAACCGTTGAAGGGGACGTCCCGCCAGCCCAGATCGTCGGCGAAAAGAAAAACGATATTCGGCGGGCGCTTCGCTTGCGCCTTCAGCGCGGGGGGCGCGAAAGCCAATGCCGTGGCGCCCTGCAAGAGAAGGGTCCGTCGCGAGAATTTCTGTGAAGTTGCCGGGTACATGGCCATTGTTTTTTCTTCCCTGGGAGCGCCCCTAAACCGGCACGTCAATTTGCGTGAGGATCTCCTTGATCACCTTCTCCGTGCTATCGGTGGAGCGCTGCGTGAGGCTCACGCGAGTATTGAGAAGCACGCGGTGCGCAAACACCGGCACGGCCAGGCGCTTAACGTCTTCGGGCAGCGCGTAATCGCGGCCTTCCAGCAACGCCAGCGCCTGCACGGCACGAAACATCGCCTGCGTGCCCCGCGGGCTAACGCCAAGGGCCAGCAGATCGTAGTTGCGCGTCTTCTCCACAATCGCCAGCAGGTAATCGAGAATCGCTTCGTCCACCCGCACCTGATCCACGGATTCGCGAAGCGTCACCAGTTCAGCTGGGCCAAAAACGCGCTGCAGATGCGCGCCTGGGTGTTCGACGTTGCGCAGGATGTTCTTCTCGCTGGCCGCGTCCGGATAGCCGATCCGCAGCCGCATCAGGAAGCGATCCAACTGGCTTTCCGGCAACGGGTAAGTGCCGTGATGTTCCACCGGATTCTGGGTGGCGATCACCATGAACGGGTCGGGAAGCGGATAGGTCTCGCCATCCACGCTCACCTGGCGCTCGTTCATCGCTTCAAGAAGAGCCGATTGCGTCTTGGGCGTCGTGCGGTTGATCTCGTCGGCCAAAAGAAAGTGGGTGAAGACCGGGCCGCGTTTGAACTCAAAACTCTCCGTGCGGACGTTGTAGACAGTAACGCCCAGCACGTCGCCGGGCAGCATATCGCTGGTGAACTGAAGGCGATGGAAGCCGCAATTCACAGATCCCGCCAGCGCCTGGGCGAGCGTGGTTTTGCCCACGCCGGGCACGTCTTCAATCAGCAGATGCCCGCGAGCGAGAAGACACGCGACGCTCAGGCGAATCACCTCGCGCTTGCCGCGCAACACGCCGGAAAGCACATCCTCCCATTGCGTCAGGCGCTCCCGCGGCAGCGCACCCACCGCCAGCGTTTCACTGTGGCCCATGGTCTTTATCATAGCTGCGTTGGCGGATACTCCAATGCCCGCGTTGGGTTGCTTCGTCGCGGCGGCTTACTGGACCACGAAATCGGCGATCACCGGGTAATGATCGGAGGGGTACTTCGCCCCCTCGTGCATGACGATCGTCTCCGCGTGGGCCACCTTCCACGGAGCCCGGTAGAGGATCCAATCGATGCGGCCTTCCGGCTTCTCTCCGCCGCGAAATCCGTGAAACGTGCCCACCGGCCCCTTACGTTCCGCGGCCTTTTCCCAGGCGTCGCTGAGATAGCTCGTGATGGTTTGGTACGCCTCTTTGCCGGGGGTGGTGTTGAAGTCGCCAGTGAGAATAAGGGGCGTTTCTTTGGGCAGCTTGGCCAGAAAAGCCGCGATCACTTTGGCGGAAGCCGCCCGGGCCGATTCGTCCTGGGCCCGATGCGCGAAATGGGTATCCAGGAAATAGAACGCCTTGCCGGTGCGCTTGTCGGACAGCCGTACCCAGGTGACCATGCGGGGCAGGGAAACGCCCCAACTCATGCTCGCCGGGCGGTCCGGCGTTTCTGAGAGCCAGAACTGCCCCATCTCCAGAAGTTCGAAGCGATCCTTCAAAAAGAAAATGCCCATGTACTCGCCGCGATGCACTCCCTCCCGGCTGTTGCCCAACCATTGATATTGGGGCAGGGCACTGACGATATCCTCTCCCTGCCGGAAAAAAAGTTCCTGCGTGCCGATCAAATCGGGAGATGTCTGGCGGAGCATCGCCAAGGCCGCTTCGCGGCGATTGTCCCAATAGTTTTCGCCATCGTCTTTGTTGGGGAAGCGAATGTTGTAGCTCATCACGCGGAGGGTTTCGGCCTGGGCGATCGTCAGCATCCCGAAGGCCAGCATCAGCAGAAGGAAGGGGCGCATACGTATTTCTCCGTTCGCAGACATTATCCCCCTGGCGGGTGGCTCTTTGCCTAAGGTCGCTCGCTCGGCCTTTTCAGCTCCGGCTGCGCGCGAACCTGCAACCGAACACGGCTACACTGAATCTAGAGAAGCAGTATGTCGGAAATGCGTAGCTTGAGTGTCGCTCAAACCAAGCGCCTGGTGATTGCCATCGCGCTCACCGTAGGCGTTCTTACCGCCGGGACTGTGTGGTGGGGGGTGACGCATCCCACGCCCAAATCGCTTCAGGTGCTTACTCCCGCGCGAACTCCCGGCGGCCCCGCCACCGTGCGGGCCGTGGTGCATGTGGAAGGGATGACCTGCGAAGGATGCGTGGCCAGTGTCACCGCGGCCATCGAAAAACTGGGTGTGGATTCGGTGTCGGTAAGCCTCGAAGAGAAACAGGCAACCATCGTCTTCCGGTCCGACAAGGTGGCCTTAGGCGACATCCTCAGCAAGATTCAGGAATCGGGATACACGCCGAAGCTTCTGGAGTAGAAGCCCGTTCGCCGTCCGCTCCCCAGCCCGCCCCTCAGTCCCTCCCCCTCTCTTCCTCTCCCCCCGCGGGCCTCTCCGCCCTTGGCCCTCCCGCGTCTTCCCGTTCCTCGTTGGCCGCCTCCTGCGGCCGGGCTCTCCTTCCGCGGGCCTCCTCCTTTCTCTCGTCTCGTCGAGGGCCCGCCTTCCTCCCCGCCCTGGTCGTCGTGCGCCGGGTGGTCCCGCTCGTCCCTCCCTCGTCTGCCTCCCTGCTTCCTGGTCTCTTTTCCCGCCCTGTTTCGCTTCCTGGTGTTCCTTTCGCCTCCGTCCTCCCTGGGCGGTCGCTCCCGCTCCCTGGCGGTTTCTGCTCTTCCTGGGCCGGCCGTGCGGCCCCCCTCTCGTCCGGTCCGCGCGGCCCCTGGCCCCTTGTCCGTCGCGCGCCCTCGGCTTGCCTCCGCCCTCTCCCGACTTCTTTGCTCGGCTGCGGGTCGGCGTCTGGCCTCTCCTGCCGGCGCTCTCGCGGCTTGTCGTGGCGGCCGTGGTGGCTCGGTCGCGTCCTTCCTCCTGTTGTGGCTCTGCCGGGGTGGCCGGTCCGGGGCGCTGCGCCCGCTTCGTTTCCCCGCTCGTCGCGGTGGCCGTGGTCAGCACCCCGGTTCCGATCCCGCTTGGCATTCGTTTCCAGAAGGACGGCGAGGCCGAAGTGCCTTGCGCGCTGGCTTTGTTGCAGGATCTGGTCGCGCGCCTGGGGCGCCGCTTTCTGGACCTTCTGGTCGGCGACGCTGCCTATCTGCAAGCGCCCTTCGTCAAAGAGGTAGAGCGCTTAGGTCTGGACTGGGCCTTCACTTTGAAAGAGAATCAGCCCCAACTGCGCAGCGAAGCCGAGCGTTTCACCGCCGGTTCACCGGCAGTAATCCAGACCGAGCCGGACCGGGAACTGCGCGTGTGGCACGTGCCGCAGATGGACTGGCCCGTCGCCGACCGCCTGGTGCGGGTGGTCAAGACCGTCCGTACCGATCGCAAACGCGAGGTCGTGGTGCGGGAGCAGGACGACCGGCCAGCCAAGCGCAAGAACATCGTGGCCGAGGAAAGCACCAACTTCTACGCCACAAATTTCCAATTGGGCTCGATCTCGCCGCTGTTCATCCATCAACTCAGCCGTAGCCGGTGGCGCATCGACACTGAGTCTTTCCTCCCCCCCCTCTCTCTCCCCGGGGGGGTGGGGCGCCCCCCTCCGCCCCTCCCCCTCCCCCCCCGGTCCCCGCTTGCCTTCTGGCTATTCCGAGATAGAATGGCAGCGATCCAGGAGAATCTCATGCAGGCTAATCAGATCCCCACAATTGAAACTTCCTCTTCCCGGCGCTCGTTCCTTAGTGCCGCCGGAAAAGCGGGCGCGGCTGCGTCCGCATTCATGATCGTCAAACCAGAACTGGTTCGCGGCCAGGGCAAAGAGCGACTGAAGGCCGGCATCATCGGCTGCGGCGGCCGCGGCACTGGGGCGGTGATCGATATGTTCACCGGAACCGAGAACGTTGATCTCGTTTCCATGGGCGACATGTTCGAAGACCGTCTTGAACGCTCCCTCGGCCAACTGCGCGAACGCGCCCAGAAGATCAACGCGGCGGATCGCATCAAGGTGGAGCCGGACCACCGCTTCATGGGCCCCAACTCTTACCAGCGCGTGCTGGCCTCGGATATCGACATCGTTTTGCTTGCCACGCCGCCCGGCTACCGCTCCATTCATTTCGAAGCGGCCATTAAAGCGGGCAAGCACCTCTTCGCTGAGAAACCCTTTGCCGTCGATGCCACCGGCTGCCGCCGCGTGATGGCCGCCTGCAAAGAGGCGGAGCGCAAAAACCTCACCATCATGACCGGCGCGCAACGCCGCTATCAGCAGGAGTATCAGGAAACCATCGATCGCATTAAAGACGGCGCGATCGGCGAAATTCTTTCCACTGAAGCTCACTGGGAAGGCACGCCCGTCATCCAGCAGACCGCGCGCAACCCCAAGTGGAGCGATTCCGAATGGCAGCACCGCGCCTGGTATTCGCACCTCTGGATCTGCGGAGACCAAATCGTGGAACAGCATTTGCACAACATCGACGTCATCAATTGGGTAATGGGCATGCACCCCTCAAAAGTGACGGCGATGGGTGGTGCCGCCTGGCGTCCGCGGGAAGAAGTTTACGGCAACATCTACGACCATATCGCCGCGCAGTTCGACTATCCCAACGGCGTCCGGATGTTGAGCTATAGCCGCCAGTATCCCAGGGAACTCGGTTACAACAACGTCAGCGAACTGGTGGTGGGCAGCAAGGGCGTCAGCAACTGCCGCAACATGGGCACCCGCTCAAACGTCAGCCCCTACGTGCAGGAGCACACCGAGTTCGTCAAATCGATTCGCGGCGAACGCCCATACATCAACGACGGCATGGCAGTGGCGGAATCCACGCTCACCTGCATCATGGCCCGCGAATCTGCCTACTCGGGCAAAACCATCACCTGGGATGAAATCATGGCCTCCAAGCAGGATCTGCTGCCCAAGGACCTTAGCGACACCGCGAAGATCCCGGTGCCGCCGCTTCCCGTTCCAGGCGTCTACAAGTTCGTCTAGGCATTCACTCCCAGCGGAGGGCGGCGAAGCATCGCGAATGCGACGTCGCCCTGCCTGACTCTCAGAGCCTCGCTTCTATCACCGCCAATTCGCGGGCACCCCGGAATGAGCCAACCCTTCTTATCCTCCCATCTACGCTCTCCTTCTCGTCACTGCTCCCCCCATCCACCCGCGATGAGGACCGCACCGGCGGCATTCGCGTCTCTTACAATTACCCGATAGGCGTCGTGCAAGCCGAAGTTTCCATCCTCGACGAAAAGCGCAACCACGCCTACACCATCGTTGGCCGCGCCGCCTTTGCCAGCGTCTGGCACACCGCCTACCTGGGCTTCCGCGCCCCCACGGCCAACACATATCTTGAAACCGCCTTCTTCAACCCCCAACCGGAACCGGTGACGATTGACCTCGAATTGCTTGGCGGCGCGGGCTGGCAGCCGGTGGAACGCATCACGCTGCAACCGCTCGAAATGCGCAAGCTCCGCGTCCCCGCCACAACGCTCGCCCAATCCCGCACCGCATCGGACCGCACCGCCTTGCTGCGCGCCACCGGTAGCGTCTCCGCCACGGAAGTCGTCGCCAACGCCTGGCTCGAAGACGAAAGCACCGGATTTTCGAACACCGTCCTCTTTCAGGAAGTGCGCCCCGCCTCCAACCGCCTTTACGGATCCCAGTTGGTCGCCTATGGGTTCCCCAACGATCTTCTGCCAAGCGGACCCCAATTCGACGGTCACCTCGTGCTTGCAAACATCGGCCAGGAAGCGATGACGGTGAATGCCACCCTGCACTGCGACATCAATGCTTTGGACACCATCCGCGACCTCGCCCCCTTTGTCCTCGAACCAGAAGCGCTCACCACCCTATCGCTAAACAGGATCCTCGCCGACCAGTTCGCCCACGCCTCCCCGGCCCTCTGCAGCGCCGAGATCGCCTTCACCGGAGCGCCGGGGACCCTGCTGGGCCGCTATTTCGGCGAATCCTCCACGCTCACTTACGGCCTGTATTCGAAGCTCGAATCCGGCCTGGGAAACGCCTACAACGAGCTCTACTGGAGCGTGGAAGGCGACAAGACGCCGCTGCTGACGGTGACGAATTTCAGCGACACGACGGAGACCATCGACATTTGGGCAACCCGCGATAGCGGGTCTAAGATCCTGCGAACCGTGCAACTTCCTGCCAAGGGAAGCGTCCACATCAACATGGGGCAGGAGTTCACCCAACGCACGGCGGAATTCAGCGCGCTAAAATCCCGCAACTTCGGCGGCTTCCACATCCGCGCCCCGAACCCCCGCGCAAAGATCCTGGTGAAAGAGCATATCTTCAGCTTGAGTAAACAAGTGGCTTCGCCCTACTATGGGTCGGTGGATATCATCATCAGCCACAACATTCAGAATTATCCTCCACAAATGGTCGTAAACCAGCATTCACAGGCAGAGACGATGACTTGCTACTACAGTAACTGCTACTGGAACGGCTGGCAAATAAGCTCGTTTAATCCCGACATCGTATCGACTCAATGGCCAATGGGATGGGTGCCAAGGCCCATTCAAGCCCATCAGCCCGGGCTCGCGACGCTCTACTCAACTGCCGTAGGGCCCAATAAATCAATACGGCGACGAAGGAGAGAAGTTCGGGTCCGCCCTCATCGATGTCTACGACGCCACCCCGGTGATCAACGCGATCGTGCCGAACACGATTCCCGCAGGTGGTCGGTAGAAGCTGAAATATACGGTAGCAACTTCGGAGCGCAAATTGAGCGTTTACGGCAACCGGCGGCAACATCATGCTCACCCCATGGTACTGGGGCGTTAACCAGATCAATGCCACTTTGAGTGCTCCAGCTATTTCCTGGAAGTTATTCCATAGCGGTGACTTCGAATGGGTATTCAGGACTTGGTTTCTATCTGGCACCCGGCGGAGGAGGCCAACTCCAGCCCCAAAGCCCATCAAAGCCCGTCGGCGTGGTGCCAGGTCCACAGTTTACGATCACTGCACGCGCATTTATTCCGATCAACAATGTGGGCCCGGATCCGATTGGGTGCCTTTTTGGCGTCTATCACAAAGGAGATGATCGCACGTTCAGTGCAAGTTCCTCGAAGTACAGGACACAAAGTCGAATTGTCTATCAATCAGGGCCAGGCGCTTTTATTGTTTGATCGGCTGAAAGCGTTGGAGAACGCAAAGGTTATGCAGTCAATGCTATTTCCAATAATGGTGTTATCTATAGCGCAGATGATGACCTTGTCTCTGGGATTGTGATCTGTTGCACGCTCGCGGCACAGCCGCCGTCAGTGGCACTAATGCGGAATAGATCTCAAACGGCGTGAGGATATTTGAAGGAGCAGCGAATCCGATCAATATTGTCTCCGCAATTGATTGGGATCAGAATGTGTACTTCGCTAAAACTCCGTCGGGAACTAGCTACAGTCTGCTAACAACACATGATTGCTTTCCGGCACATGAGGTATACGTCGGTAGCCAAGCCATCTACACATTTCAACCGGCAAATTATAGCTTTATTAACACCATCACCCCACGCCGATCGGATGGGCACCCAGAAGTGAAGCGGTTGGCACAGGAGAGATTCTCAATGAGCTTGAAATATGTTTCGTTTTTCATCGTTATTGCTGTACTGGCAGCCCCCTTGGACGGCCCAATCTCGACTGGAGATACTTCTCGGAAAAATATGGTCCAGACGCAACGGCTGACTTCAACGCGATTTCTGCTGAGCTTTTGAACTATTACAGAGAATGGGTAGTGATGGATATCTTTCAAGAGAAAAGATTTGCCGGTCATTTTTGACTATATTGATAGAGGTAACGATTTCGTCCAGCGGCCTGCTTCTGGTTTTCTTGCAGGGCTGGCCTTCACGCACCGTGATGAGTTTCCCGCCGTTTTGGCAGGGTTCGAGAATCGACTAGTGGAGTCCTACGGCAACGTCTCCGGCACTACGCCGAATGCTTCGCGAACGCGTGATAATTTGCTTCTCGCGATAGCGTTCTGCGTAAACCTTCCTGGCACCGAAAGGACAAGTCCTTATGCCGAAGTTCTTGCTTTTACGACGGCGAATGACAGATCAAGGATGCTTGCAACATTTGCGTTGGCTCAATCCGCGGGTGCATCGCCAATTGCACAGGAATCAGCGATATCGATACTGCGAAGTGCTGAGGTTCCCTTGTTGAAAGCGATAGTTCTTCTTTTGCTCAACTGACCAAACCTGACCCTACAATTCTTGTTGAGATCGGAAACCTACTTCAGCACAATGACCCCGAGATCTTGAGTCAGGTGGTTGAAACAATTGCAAGTCTTGGCCCGAGTGCTTCAATATTGTTGCCGGAACTACGCGCCTTCTCGGAGCGATCCACGATCAGCCCGGAATTACGCCAAATGTCCGTTCGCGCTGTTAACCGAATGCAAGAGTCGGCTTCATCTCAGAATACTCGACAAGTAGTAGATTGTGAGAAAAAGGGACAAAAAAGGATAGGCTTTCGCCTATTGGTAACCCAATTGGTCCAGAACGACTTACGATGCTCATCGGTCCTCCATCGCCGATGGCAATGGAACGCAAACGGTCGTTTCGACTGGCCCCCAGACCCAAGAACGATCAGCCCGACATGACAGTTCACAACTGTCAGAAGAAGGCCAGATTGTTCGTAACCGAGTGATTCAATACTTCAATCGCGGGCTCGCCAAGCCTCCGGCCGAACCGAAGAGTTCGTTTCCCACCCCGCCAGCGCTACAATCGAACGTCGATCCCAAACCAGGCCCCGAACTACATGGCGCGCGCAATCCAACACGCTGCTACGAAGACGCAACTCCGCATTCGCGCCCACCCGGAATTGCCCGCGCCGAGCTTCTCCGAGCCTGCAATGCACGTTCTTAAAGCCCAGGTTGAAGGCCTGGGGAAATTCAGCCGAGCGAAGCTCGACCATGTCGCGACG
The DNA here is from genome assembly GCA_034522975.1 of Bryobacterales bacterium. Taxonomy (GTDB): domain Bacteria; phylum Acidobacteriota; class Terriglobia; order Bryobacterales; family Bryobacteraceae; genus JACTMJ01. Next base: position 62,753 of record JAXHKT010000046.1, on the reverse strand, counting down.
GCCCGCTGCCGGCGCGACGCCAACGTACGTCCGACTCCCAACCAACAAGCCCTTGAAAGACGTAGTCGCTCCCGGCGCCCGTCAGTGCCCCCCCCGAAAAACAGGATTGGCTTCGTTCCGCAAAACGTCCCCGCGCCTGCTGCATTGGCCTAATGGCTGAAACGCTTTTCAAGCAAATATCACCGTGCGAACTTCATCTATCACGGCTTCAAAAAGATTTTCCCTCCCGGCGATTCCTCGCTTTTTCAGCTACTTAACGGCTTTCAGGAACTCCCGGACACAAACGCATGGTTCGTTTACGGGGCTCTGAAAAGGATAATTCTTCGTGCGGGGGAGAATCTTTGCCATTTCGCACGGCCGATGCGGCGCGCCATCGAGCGTCCTGCGATGTTGTTTGACAATCGAATCGGTGCTTTCGCTAACGATCTCGGCGCGATAAGTGAGTTCCGCTCAACACGGCAAGCGCCCCCTCAAAATTCCACACTTTCCGGCGTTCCGTGTGGAAAGTGTGGAATTTGAGGCCAGCGGGGTGCAATCCTCCAGGGCCTGAGCGGCTGGATTTCGTCATCAGGTTCTCCAACCTCAAGATTGGGCGCAGAGCATTTCCCACGCACCGGACCACACGCTTCAGCCTTGATGCTTGGGCATCACGATGTCCGGCTGCCAAGTGGAGGGAATTCCTGAAAGTCTGGAGTTTTCGCCACTCCGGCGATCCGTCATGTATTCTGACCAATTAGACACACGATGCTACAATAGCGTCATGATAAAAAGCGCGGTAAAGCGATGGGGCAATAGCGCTGCGATTCGGATTCCCGCCTCCATTCTCAAGGCACTGGAACTGGAGATCGATCAACCGGTGGAGGTACGGGAAGAGGGTGGTTGCATCGTAATCAAGCCTGTCTCCATCGAGCGCTACGACATCAACGCGCTCGTCAGCCAGATCTCCGGGAAGAACCGGCACGCGCCGGTGGTATTTCGGGAAACCCGGAAGGCAATGAGGTCTGGTAATGGCGGCCCAGTGTACTCCTGATACCGGCGATATCGTGTGGCTGCATTTTACGCCGCAAGCCGGACATGAGCAGGCAGGGCATCGCCCGGCGCTGGTGTTGAGTCCAGCCTCGTACAATGCGAAGTCCGGGTTGATGGTGTGCTGCCCGATTACTACCCAGATAAAGCATTATCCGTTCGAAGTGTTGCTGCAACAAGAGCCGCCCGCCGTTGTTCTGGCCGATCAGATCAAGAGCCTGGACTGGCGCTCGCGCAAAGCTGCCCGCAAGGGAAAAGCTTCAGCGGCGGAGCTGGCCGAGGTACGCGCCAAAGCCGTGGCGTTGATCTGCTGATCTTGGGTTTTCCTGGGTTTTCTGAGACGGAGCACTCAACCTCGAGAAGTTTAGGTTTCCGGAGTTTGGGATCAGGCTATCTTTTCGCTACGAGTTCGATCGTATCCTCGCAAAGTGATCACGATTCACTGAAATATAGCTCCGTTTGGCCGTAACCCACTGGATCCAAAACGTCGATTGCTGAATCGCCGGCCTCCCAGCCGAACCGAAGCGTTCGTTTCCAAGCCTGCCATCGTTACAATCAAACGTCGATCCCAAATCAGGCCCCGAACTACCTGACGCGCGCAATCCAAACACGTTGTTACCAAGCCGCAACTCCGCAACCGCGCGGACCCGGAATCGCCAGCACCGAGTCTCTCCGAGCCTGAAGAGCGCGTTCCTACAGCCCAGGTCGATAGGCCTGGGAAAAGGGAACGAGCGTCAGCGAGACCATGTCGCGACGACCCCACGATCGTCGGCGCGACCCCACCGTACCGCTCTCGGAAATCGATGCTCCGGCTCCAACGCTCGATAGCGCATCTCCGGCATTGACCGGCTCCGCGTTTGGCAGCGTTGCCCGAATGGCCGGTGGCTTCGTTCCGCAAAAACGCGTGTTGTCCTTCGACTCAGGCATGTCTGCGCCCAATGCCCCGCCGCATCCACTGGGGCTCCGCTCTCTCCTCCTGGGGCCGACTCGGGTCGGCGAGGAGTGGGTCATCACGGATGTTCGAACTATTTCTTCATCGCTGCAAAGGCTACGAATTCACCCGTTTGCGGACGGTTTCTCCCTAGCGGGGAACGGCGATCGTACGGTTTCGCTAGGCGAAAATAGACAATGGGAGTGCGGGGGAGAACTCTATCTTTTAGGGACGATCTCATCGCCCATTCCAGAGCGCCCACGGCCGTTCTTTGACAATCGAATCGTTTCGCTCCAGATTCCGGGAAACTTTGATTCTGTAAACCACCAAAAATCTCCCCGTTTCACATTGGAACAGACAACGACGAAACTCGGAAGATTTGTAAGATGTGTAAGATTCCAGCGCGAGAATTTGCCTTCGGCCGGTTCTTCACCATCTCGCATCGTCTGGCTGAACTGCCGCTTCGCTAGGCGACGAGGGGAAATGGGAAATGTACCGTTCATGGTGCAGTGCGGATTTGGCGACGGCGCGCAAACGGCAGAACGAGTCGGAAGGATGAGCAAGAAGAACTTGGGTTCCAGCATTGACGATTTTCTTAGGGAAGAGGGTATCTTCGAAGAGGCACAAGCGCTGGCGGTAAAGGAGGTGGTTGCCTGGCAGCTTGCCTAGGCAATGAAGCAACAGAAGATTTCCAAGAACTAGATGGCCACCCTGCTCAAGACCAGCCGCAGTCAGGTAGATCGCCTGCTCGACCCCAAGAACGACATTACTCTCGGGAGCCTGCAACGTGCTGCGGCGATAGTCGGCCGGCGGGTCACAATCGAATTGGTTTAAGTCTGAGAATTGAGGGACACGCGGCCTACATTCCTGCCGCCAGGCTCCGCAACCGGCAGTTGCTTGGCTGAACGTGCTCCGCGCTAAACTTCTACCAATGATGAATACCGAACTTAGCCCGCCCTTGCTGGCCGACGGACGCACGCTCGGCGTGGTGGGTGCGGGAGTGATGGGCCAGACGCTCCTCAAAGGGCTGCTCGCCAGCGGACTCGTCGATGCGCGTCAGATCTGGGCGGCGGCGAAATCCGAAGAAAGCTGCCAGCGAGTGAGCGCCTCGCTGGGCATCCCAGTCGAGCGGGACTATCGTGCGCGCGTGCCCTCGGCGGGGGTGCTGTTGCTCTGCGTGAAGCCCAGCCAGATGAGCGGTGTCCTTGCCAAGCTCAAAGCGGCGGGCCTGCCTGGCGATACCTTGCTGATTTCAATTGCGGCGGGGGATACCATCGCCCAACTGGAAGGCCTGCTGGGCAGCGGGAATCCCTGGATTCGAGCGATGCCGAACACGCCATGCATCGTTGGCGAGGGGATGACGGTGCTGGCTGGGGGCAGCCACGCCACGGGGGAACACGTGCAGCAGACCCGGCGCATCTTTGAGGCCGTGGGCAAATGCCGCGTTGTGGACGAAAGCTACTTCAATGCCATCACCGCCTTGAGTGGCAGCGGTCCGGCGTATATCTACCTGATTATCGAATCGTTCGCCGATGCTGGCGTGCGGGTGGGGCTGCCTCGCGAACTGGCTCTGTCTCTGGTGGCGCAGACCGTGCTTGGCGCCACCAAGATGGTGCAGTCGAGCGGACGCCACCCCGCCTCGCTGCGCGACGATGTCACCACGCCAGCCGGCTGCACCATTGCCGGCCTGCTCATGTTGGAAGACGGCAAAATCCGCAGCGTCCTGGCGCGCGCGATTGAGGAGGCCACGCGCACGGCGGCGGGCTTGGGACAGGCGAAGAGCAACACTTCCCACTAAGCGCGTGGTAGCGGGGTAGATTTAATCCGAAGGCCGGTCTTTCGGTGGGGCGGACGCATGGAATTCGTTCTTCACGATCTCTGTATACGTGCCCAGCAGTTCCGAGATGCGCGCGTGGGAAGGCGACCGGAAGAGAAAACCTACGTGGTGCTTCTTCTCCATACGCCAGACCAGTTCCGGTTCCTGGAGGTGGGCAGTATCGGGATGCTCCTGGCGGGCCAGGCTCACGAGTAAGCCCGCACTGTCCTCGCGAGCCTCCGGTGTCTGGTAGGGAATCTTCCCGCCGGCGATCTCCACCTTGGCCCACTCCTCCCAGAGGTTCACGCCTGTCGCCGCCGCCACCATATCGGCCACGTGCGCGCCACCCACGCGTGCCGCGGTTTCCAGGAAAAACACCTTGCCCGTCTCGTGGCTACGGATAAACTCGGTGTGCGATACGCCGCGCAACAGACCCAGTGCGGGCAGCACACGGGCGTTCATATCCAGCAGCGACTGCTCCACGGCTGAGCCCCGTTCCACGGAGCGTGTGGTGAAGATGCCCCCTTCGTGCGATACCTCCAGCGGAGGCCGCCCATAAACGCTGGCGGTGGCAAAGAGCAGAGCCTTTTCATAGACGATGGAATCCACGTGGCAGATCTCGCCCGGCACGAAGCGCTCCAGCAGATAGAAGCTGCGCTCATCGCCCAGGGTATCGCTCCAATGCCAGAACTCCTCGCGGGTGTGGATTCTGCGGATGCCGATGGCGCCGGCCATCATGCGCGGCTTCAGCAGCCACGGGCCGGGCACGCGGTCGAAGAACTCGTTCACCTGGGCGTCGTTGATCACGCCTACGAACTCGGGTATCGGCAGCCCGGCCTCCTGAGCGCGCAGTCGCATGGCAAGTTTGTCGCGGAAGTACCGCGTGGTGGTCTCGCCCATTCCGGGCACGCGGAGGTGTTCCCTTAGACGGGCGGCAAGTTCAAGGTCGAAGTCGTCCAGTGGCACGATGCGATCAATTCGCTCCCGGCGGGCCAGATAGCTCACCGCGTACAGGGTCTGCTGCGCGTCCCACTGCTTGCCGTGGTCCGGCATGTAGAAGACTTCGTCTACCGATTCGAGAGGGAACTTTGCTTCGTGTTGCAGGCTCTGCGAAGTAAGCAGCAGCACGCGCGCTCCCTGGCGCTTCGCTTCGCGGAGAAAGTCATGGCCTTTCTCGTAGCTGGCGATGGCTAGCAGAGTGAGTGGTGGTGTCATCATGGCAGTGTTATTGGGATACTCTACTTGCTTCCTTAAGCGCAGTGCGGGGCATTTGTGCCGATTCGGTTTCCTCTACGCAGAGAAAGCCAGCCGAGGCGCCTACCCAGGAGAGCCCCTTGTTTTGGTCGACGCCCATCATCTTGCCGCGCCCGCTGCGCAGGATGAGGTTCACCATCTCGAGACCGCCCGTCCGCTCTGATACATTATCCGGCCCTCGATCTGCGTGAGCCAAGTGCGGGGCTCCAAGGGTCGGGGTAAATCGCATCCGCCGTTGGAGGATGTAGTCGTGGCGGCGCATCTTCGGGATGGCATCCAGATCCGCCTGCGCAGGCCCCACCACCACTCCGGTTCCCGCGAACGAGAAAAGCGGCTTGAGCACCCAGTCTTCCAGATCTTCCACCGGCGGCGCCTGATCGAGAAACCAGGTCTCCGGCACGCATTCGTGCCTCAGCCACGGTAAACGAGAATTTGCTCAACAAGAAAAACCAATTGGGATGACCCGCCCAAGCCACATCGAGATCGTCGTTCCATTCGAACGGAATCTCTTCCCCACGGCGTTCCAATTCGTCCACGATCACCCGGTTGTAGATGCGGCGGATCTCCGTTTCCGCACCGTCCCGATCATAGTAGAGCTTGCGTCCGCGCAAGCGAAGGCCGCGCACGTCCACGGTCCGGATGCCGCATTCCCGTTCGGTAAGCGCGAAGTCCACGCGCGTCTTCTGATTCGCCGGGTCGATCTCCAGTAGCACGGTTTGCGCCGGATCTTCATCGCCAAGGATCGCTTCGCGCAATCGGGCGAAATAGCCATCCCGGCTGAGCCCGTTCGGCAGGTAGGGGAGCGTGGGGTCGAGATCGTAGGCGTCGCGATAGGTTTCGGCCAGCACCGGTTGATACGCGTAAAGGGAAGGGAAGCCCTGGATCTCCACCAGCCGCGAATGCAGTGCCCCTTCGTCATCTTGAATAAGCCCGAAATCAGCCTGTACGAAGAGTGGCGCCTCGGCCTCGTTCGGAACGCGGAAGGACGCACTCACGCTTTCGCGTGCCGCACCAAGATAGAGGCTGTTGCCCAGCAGCTCCTCGACCATTTCGCGCCCGCCGCGCTTCATCCGCTCCACCAGGGAATGTGGGCAGAAAGACCTGCGTTTCATTGTGACGGAAAAGCGCGAGGCACTGCCGTGCGCTCTTCAAGCAACGTCAGAAATCGCTGATAAGAGACTTCGCGAAATCGCTGGTTGAACTCCTTACGCAGCGAGGCAATCACTGAAGAACTCTCCTCGATTCTGCACGATCCGCCGCATCTGGTCGATCCAGATATTGAAGTCCCGTCCTACGACGTTCGGATGTGTGTATTCGAGCTCCACGGGGCGCCCGTGTGCGCGCCGTACTGATTGCCGAAGGCGATATGGATACACCGCGGCATCTTTACATCCTGCAGGATATTGCCGATCACGTCGCGCACCCCGATGTTCGTGCCGATAGCAAACTCTCCCACGCGGTCACTGTTTTCGTCGGTATGGCAGTAGTCCCAGAAAGCTCCGCTCTTCAGCGTTTTGTTCTCGCTTGCTGCGGAGAACTAGGCGGTTGTTGCTTACTTCAATGGTGAGCGGCGTTGCGCGCAGGTCGCCGTACTTGGCGCAGAGATAGTCGCCCACCACGCCATCCACCACAAAGCGGCCCTCTACGTTCCATGGCGACGTGAAGGTCTCGCCGCCGGGCAGGTTGCCCCACTTGTTGGGGCTGATGATCCCGCTGGTCTTCAGCCACTTTAGTCCGGCGTGCAGGTGGCCGAGACGTCGGTGCCCGCGGCTCGGTGGTAGCGCGAATCTCGGTGGCCCTGCTGGCCAGTTCCCACACCTGCTGGCTGATGCGGTCCACCTCCTGGAAGTCCGCCCGCATGCCTTCGAGCATGATTCGCTTCTCAATGTTCACCATGTGCGCGTGGCGCATCTTTCGGCGATTCACAACATCGGTCATCTGCATACGGCTGCGCAACTCGCCCTGCTGCGCACAGACGGCGAAGATGCTCACTTCGCTCGTCTCCATATCGGCCAGCACTTCGAGCGGCATGTCGATCAGTGGCCGGGCGGCCAGTTCTTCAAGCACCCACACCCGGTACCGCGGCGCCACTTCGTCGAGTTCCCGCGCAAGACTGGCGGCAATCTCGAGCGAGGCGAGATCGGTGATCATTGTGGTTCTCTCTCCGGCGCATCGCGCAGGCAGGCGGGGCCACCGCATTGCGTGCCCCAGGGCTCAGCGCGGCGTCGAAGAGAGAGGTCAGTGAGTCTGGTCCCGTTCACATGGTCAGTCATGTCCCTGCGCCTGGCAGCTTGCATTCCTCGAAGATGCCAGCTCGGGTTTCTTCAATCATGTAGTCCACCACGGCCTTAAGGTCCCCCGTCTGTTCAAACACGCGCAACTGGCGGTCTGCACCGTTTCCATTCTTCAGGATCTCATGGATATACTCCACTTCCCTCCGGGAACCAAGATCGTCAAGAACGGGATCCACAAATTCGAGAATCTCCTCGACAAGCTCGCGGCAGGGCACTTCCGCTTCCTTACCGAAATCGATCAATTTACCGTCCAGTCCGTAGCGCGAAGCGCGCCATTTGTTCTCCATAATCAGCGCCCGGCGGTAGTGCCGGAACGAGAGATTGTCGTAGTGCAGCAGAAAGAGCTTTGCCATCACCGCCTGGCAGAGCGCGGCCAGCGCCAGCGATTCATCCAGCCGCATCGGCATGTCGCAAATCCGGAACTCAAGCGTGGGAAAATTCGGATGCGGGCGAATATCCCACCAGAATTTTCTCGCGCGTTGTCGATGCAGTTCGCTCCTCTACCGATGAAGTTCACGAAATCCTGGAATTCGCTCCAGCTCTGATAGATATCCGGAATGTTCGTTCGTGGAAAGCGGTCAAATACCTTGCAGCGGTAACTCTTCAGCCCGGTATCGATTCCTTCCCAGAACGGCGAGTTTGCCGATAAAGCCAGCAAATGCGGCAGAAAGTACCGCGCTCCGTTCATCAATTGGATACACGTTTCGCGGTCTTCAACCCCAATATGGACGTGCAGGCCGAAGATCAGGTTGCCGCGTGCCACGGTCTTCATATCCTCTACGATGGCCTTATACCGGTCGTCGGGGTAAATCTCCTGCCGTTGCCATTGAGCGAACGGATGCGTCGCGGCGGCTGCCACGCTAAGCCCGTTGGCTTGCGCGAGATCGATGATCTTTCTTCGGATGTCGCGCATTTCCTCGCGTGCCTGCCCGATTGTAGGGCAAACGCCGGTGCCAATCTCGATTACCGATTGGTGCATCTCCGGCTTCACTCGCTCAGCCAGAATCGTGCGCCCCTTTTCCACAATTTCCGCGTTGATGTGCGAACGCAGATCCCGCGTTTCCGGATCGATCGTCTGGTATTCCTCTTCGATGCCGATGTTCAAGCTGGGCTTCTGGACGGATCGATGGATCTCCGGCGGCTTGCGATGTTCCAAGTGAGCTGCGAGATGTGGTTAGATGCTCTCTGCAGGAACTGAGCCCAATGATACTCGGAAAGCGTTGGCGGCGCTTCCATCGCCTTGGCGATAGCCAGTTCCGCCACGGCGTCCACCACCCACGCGAAGTTCTCTTCGCCAACGCCTTCGCGGGCGGCGTCCGGCGCCGGGTTCAGAAAGTCGATGGCATAGGGAATTCCATCGCGCACCGCGAACTCCACGGTGTTGATGTCATAGCCCAAAGCCTCGCACAGCGTACGGGCATCCCGTTCCATCCGTTGCTTCAACCCGGGCTCCGGAGGAGGGTTGCCGGGGACGTAGCGCAGGTGATGCGGCTGCCGCGGATCGTAGCGCATCACGTGTACGTGCTCTCTACCGATCACGTAGCAGCGATAGTAATCCTCAAACGCAATTCCTTCTTGCAGCGTCATGCAAAGGGTGCCGGTTTCGTCGTAGGCCTTGAAAAACTCCTCCCGCGAGTTCACCGGATAAACGCTCTTCCAGCCGCCGCCCGCATGCGGCTTGAGAAATGCGGGGAACCCGATGTGGGCAAACACGGCGTCCCAATCGAGCGGGTACTTCAAATTCCGCATCGACCGCGCAGTGGTATCGGGCGGATGCTCTTTGTGCGGCAACAGCACCGTTCTCGGAGTGGCCACGCCCAGCCGCGAAGCCAGCGCGTAGTTGAAAAACTTGTCGTCGGCGCTCCACCAGAAAGGGTTGTTGAGCACGGCGCATCCGCTAAGCGCGGCATTCTTCAGAAAGGCGCGGTAGAAGGGCACGTCCTGGGAAATGCGGTCGACAATTACGCGATAGCCGCTAGGCTCGGCCATGCGAACGGCATCCAGTTGCACGCTCTCCGCGCGGATCTCGCCAAGATCCCGCTCCGCTACCAGCAGGTTGATGTGTTCCACCAGCGCGGGTGGAAACGACTCTTCCATTCCGTAAAGAACCCCGATGCGTTTCATCGATTCCCCCCTCCCGTTCCGGCTAAGCTTGCTCTCGCCAATCAAAGAAACATCTGCGCCATCTGCCGCCAATAGGGCCAATCGTGGCACCACCCGTCCCACAATTCCAGCCGGTTGGGAATGCGCTTCGCACCGAGTTTGTCGGTAAGTTCCCAGTTCTCGCCCGCGAAGCGATCGTCGCGTCCGACAGCTACCAGAAAATAGTTTGCGCTCAATTGACCAAGAAACCAGGGGTCGTTCATCTGGGGAAGATGATCGAGGGGCGCATGGAAATAGGCGTTCTGGTCGTAGTAGCCGTCGAGGAACGTCTGAGGTACGGTGTAGGCGCCGCTCATCGCCAGGGTGTAGCGCACGACGTCCGGGTGCCGCAACGCGAAGTTCACCGCGTGGTAGGCACCCAGGCTGGCGCCGGTCGCGGTGAAGCGCGGCGCGTGGTTTCGGCCGCGAATGAAAGGCACCACTTCATGCACCAGGTAGCTATCATAATCCTGATGTTTCCAGACGCGATCCGCCGGATGCTTCCAGCGTGCATACCAGCTTTCCGAGTCCACGCTATCGACGCAGAAAAGCTGAACTTCGCCACACTCTATCTTCGGCGCCAGAGCGCCCACCATGCCGTGGTCTTCAAACTCGAAGAAACGCCCCTGCGAGGTGGGGAATACCAGTACGGGCGCACCTGCATGCCCGAAAACCAGCAGCTCCATCTCGCGGTGCAGCCGTTCACTGAACCACTTCACATATTCGCGATGCATAGGAAGAATGGCAAAGGTCGCCCGCGGGAACTTCGGGCCACGCGCGGACGCGGGAAGCGTGGCAAGCATTCCGGTGGAGTATCTGCCGATTGTACCGGGTGGCCTCGCTCCCCCGCAACGGTCCCCGCGCCGATTCACGAGCCTTGCCCGGACTCTATGTTTCCGTTCTTCGCAGCTTGGCGTTCCAGCGGATGCGGCGGCCGGTCATCAGCGAATCGAACGACATGGCAAGAGCGATGGAGGTGTTCAGACCCGTTTCCACAGGCGAGTTGGGCTCCTTCCGTGAGCGCACGCAATCGAGGAAATTGCGAATATGCGCGCGGCTCGCAGGTTCAAAGAATCCGACTCCGACTTCTCCCGGCTGGGCTTCTCAATCCGCCGGTCGCTCTGCGGATAGAGCGCGTAGCCTTCGCGCATCACGTCGAAGCGAGCCTTGCTGCCGTGGAACTGTTTGATCTGATCCTGTGACCAGTGATAGTGCATCGCCTGGTAACCCAGCGTGAAGACAGCCAGAAAGTTCTCCTCGAACTCGATCGCCATGCTGGCCGTCTCCGGCGTCTGCGCTCCATCGAGATTCACCTTGCCACCGGTGCAGGTGACGGCCAACGGAGCGCCGGCGTTCATGAACCACTGGATGCAATCCACGATGTGTGCCGCCTGTCCCACCAGCAGCCCGTGTGAGTAATCCGTGAAAAAGAGCCAGTTGAAAAAGCGCAGCGAATCCACCTCTCGCGCGGGCGCCGGACCCAGCCATTGCTTCCAATCGATAGCCCCCTTCAGCTTGGCCGAACTCATACCCGGGCGGTAGTTCAACCATTGCGACGTCACCAGCCGCACCGGGCCAAGCTCACCGGAATCGAGAATGCTTTTCTCCTCCTGAAACAGCGGTGAACTGCGGCGCTGGGTGCCCACTTGCACAATGCGTTTCGTGGCGCGCACGGCCTCCACCATGGCGAGGCCATCGGCCACGGTGTGGCTCATCGGCTTCTCGATATAAGCGTCTTTGCCGGCGCGCACGGCGTCGATCAGCATCTGAGCATGCCAATGGTCGGGAGTGGCGATGATCACGGCATCGATGGCGGGGTCGTCGAGCAATCGGCGGTAGTCTGTGTGCGCCTTCGCACCGCTGGATGCGGCAGCGATACCCCGTTGCAGATTGGGCTCATAGACGTCACAAACCGCGTTCACCTGCGCGCCTACTTCTTTGAACTCGGCGGTCAGATAGGTGCCACGGCCACCGCTGCCGATGGTGCCAACACGAATGCGCTCGTCGGCGGGTTGCGCCTGAAGTGCGGCCACGCCGAAAGAAGTGGCGCTGGATACCTGCATGAAATGCCGTCTCTGCATGGCTATCAGTATATGGGCAAGCGTGCCTGCAGGGTGGCCCAGTCACGCAAGGTCTAGCGGGCTAGGGAATGGGCTGTTCGGTGTGTGGCAAATCCAGCATGGAGGTGGCCAGACGGTTCCGCGACTCCACATAGTGGCGGTAGGCATCGCTTTCCTTTGCCTCCGCATCGTCGAGAGATTCCATGCCCGTCAAGTCGTGTTGGACAATCTGCAACTTGGCTACGAACTTGGCCCACTCGTGGAAAGCATCGTCGTAGTCGTGGCGCAGGATTTCATCGCGATCTAACATGGTGGATCAATGTCTCTCCGCGCCGTAAGCGAAGTTCATGTTTCCGCCGCGAACGGGAGCCGCCCCAGCACCTTCTGCCCCAGAAACGTTTGCTCCAGAACCATTTGCAGCCGTATGACCGGAGGGCTGCGCGCCAAAGGCGGGCGCGGGGCCGCGTACCGGGCGTTTGGGCTTCGGATGAAAGCGCGGTTTTACCACCTCACGCTTCTCGTAGATCGGTATACGCAATGTCGGAGTCACTCAAGAGGCATTGAACGAGTTTCAGGCCATTCGGAAAGAGGTGGGCAGCCAGTTTGGTTTGCAGCAATTTAAGGCAGATCGTCGGCGTATCCTGCAGGGAGATGCGATGCTTTAACAGCAGTTCCACTTCCGTCACCACTCGAAACTGGCGGGTCTCCTCGCCCGCGATGCGCTCCTCAAACGCGTAAACGCGAGAAGCGCCGTCGTAGCTGAACCCGGTGTAGCGCAGGTCTTCGGCCTCTTTGGTTTTGGTTGGGTTGGGTGGCTCCGCGATGCCGGTGCGCACGACGATTTCGTACGCGTGCATCGGAGTGGCGGAACCGGGCTCAAAACTCACCACCTTGCCAGGCTTCAAACCAATGCGGTCGTAAGTGAGGACGTCGGCGATTTCAAACAAAGCGTCCAATCCGTCTTCGGTCTCAATCAAGCCGGCTCCTCGCTTGGGGCAGAACGATTTTACTCTTCCTGTCATCGAATAGTCTCCTGATTCCAATAGGGCCTGATTCCCATCGCGGCCGGACGAAACACCATCGCCCGCCTTTGGATCCGTTTTCTTCGTCGATCGGTTCAGTGGCGTGCAATGCCTGGCACTGGGGGCATGCACAAGGCGGAAGCGGGTGGGGGCTAAGCAGAAGGCCCGCGGATTGGAGCTTAGCGCGAATCCGTGGGGACGAAACAAAATTGTTTCGTCTTGTACTAGCCTAGGGGAACGGCAGGTGGATGTAAAGCATCAGTGCTAAGGTGGAGGAGGCGGCACTTTTCCGGAACCCTGCCTGGAGCGAGTGTGCGGCATCCTAGTCGCGAAGCCCGGTTTTTCTGTTCGAACAGCGCCCGCTTTGGAAACGAGGAGCGCAATCCGCTCCATCAATTGCGTGCCGCTCATCGGCTGCGCGTTGGGGGCCGGGAAAGGAAAAGCCATGTCGTTCAATTGCCCGTCCGCCAAAGCGTTCACGCGCGCATCCATCTGGAAGAACGCTCCGGAAGCACCGGGCGTGTTTGGCCTATCCGACGCCCGCAACTGGTTGATGATTGAAGAATCAAACAACCTTCGCGCCGAGTTGATGGCGGTCTACGACCAGATGAACGCCTTCCCCTCCGGATCTCCTCCCACGGGCTTTTCGTACGAAGTCTGCGACGCTCACATGCGCCGCGACCGCTGGTTGCAGTTGACCCGGGAGCTATCCCCTGTGTCCCGCGCGAGCCGGCGCTAGAATGCGCCGTTACTTTTTTGTCACATTTTTCGTCTAACCGTTGTAGGTTTTAATTATGGATAAGCGACTCCAGAAGCGGCATAAGCGCCAAGTGGCGCGGGCGAAGTTGCATGCGAAAGTTTCCGAGCCCGACGTGCGTACGCCGGAGGAGATCCGGGCGGCGCGCGAAGCCAGCAAACCAAAGACTGGACTTCTGCATGCCGCTCCCTCCAGCGGAGGCGGCAAAGCGCCGGTCTCCGCGGGCCACACCGTCAGCCGCGGTCATTCCGCAAAGACGGATACCTAAGCCGCCATTTGGCTCTGGGCGCCAGATCCCCCATTGCCACCGGATCCCCCTATCGCCATAGGTGAAGCTCGGCCTGCGTTGGCCGCAACGTGCCCATTCCCACGTCCGCCAGCCTGCTTGATCCGTATTTCGGAATCCCCCCCTCGCATGTGCCAGAATAAGGTTTCCCCGGCTGAACGCGCCGGGTGCTTTCTCGCCCTGGGGTCACTGTAGGACCTCGCTTTTTGCTGGCCTCGCTCGCCAGGCCCGCTTGCGTGAAGACGGATCCGGTTCGGGCCGGAGTGCCGTTCCCGTGCGGCGTTGCTTCTTCCGGCTGAGCCAGGTTTCTGAAACGAATGTCACAACGGTTGAATTTCGGTTTTGCTGCGCTTCACACTCTCCGCACGGCAACGCTCCTATTGCTTTTGGCTATAGCTTTGCAGATCGCAGTGGGACCGCGTCTGCATGCGCAGCAGCGAACCACGTCCACTGAAGGGCGCCCGCTTGCCGTGGATGGCACAAGCCCGGGCGGGCTGGAACCGGCAGTGCCTGAAGCTCCCGCTGCCTCCCCCGCCGCCCAGGACGCCGCTCCAGCCCAGCGCCGTACGGAACTCAATCTTCTTGGGCAGACCGACGCCAAATCCGGCGAAAGCCGCCGCAATGAAAACGTGCAGTTCAACCTCATCGACAACAACGCGCTCAAGGAACTCAACATCCGCCTGGGCACCACGCCCACGGCGGTGGAGGAGTTCAAGCCGCAGTTTAACTATTTCAGCGCGGAGTATGGCAACCCGCCGGTGGGTTCCATCCACCTGCCGGGCTCCAATGCGCGCGGTTTTCACGGCCGCCTGAACTATGGCCACGTCAACAGCATATTCAGCGCTCGCGCTTTCTTCCAGGTGGGTGGCGTGCAGCCGGCGCGGGAGAACGAATGGGGCGCCACGGCCACCGCGAATCTCTGGAGGGGGGCTACGTTTGTCTTCAATGGCAATCAGCAGAAGATCCGCGGCAATGTGAACGGAAACGTGCTGGTGCCCCGTGCCGACGAGCGAACGCCGTTGACGAAAGACCCGGCGCTGGGTAGCTTTGTCGCCCGGATGCTGGCTTCTTACCCCCTCGAACAACCCAACCGCTCCGACATCAATGAGCGGATGCTGAATACCAATTCCCCCCAGTCGATCGATAACAACACCCTGGGCGGAACGCTGAACCAAACCCTCGGCGAGAACAACAAATTTATTCTCGATTACTTGTTCATCGGCCAGACCGTAGATGCCTTTCAGTTGGTGCAAGGGCAGAACCCCAATACCACCACCCGCTCCCACCGCGCACGCATCACCTGGAATCGCTCCTGGAGCCCTCGCACTCTTAGCAATATCTCCATGGGCTACGACCGCGCCGGCGTGGTGATTGTTCCCGACGAGCAATTCATCGGCGTCAGCATCTTCCCCTCCAGCGTGCTTGAGAATCTTCTGGGCAACACCGTTGTGCCCATCAACCGCGCGCAGAACGATTTCAAATATGCCGCGCAGCTTCAGCACAACACTGGAAAGCACAGCTTCACCGCAGGCCTGCTGGCGGTGCGGCGGCAGTTGAACGGAGAGGAGTCCGACACTGCTCTGGGTGCCTTTTCGTTCTTTAACAATTTCGGCAACGACGCGATAACGAATGTGCGCCTGGGCCTCCCCAGCACTTACTTCCGTTCGGTGGGCGAAGTGAACCGGGGCTTTCGCAATTGGGATTCGGCCTGGTATTTCGGGGATAAGTGGAACCTCAGCCAGCGCTTCACCCTGAACCTTGGCGTCCGCTGGCGGCCCATCACGCGGCCGGTTGAAGTAAACCGGCGCAACACGCTCAACTACGATAGCGATTGGAACAACGTCGGCCCGATGGTGGGCTTGGCTTACCGGTTGCCTGAGCGATGGGGCGTCTTCCGCGCCGCTTACACCATCCAGTTTGGCGAGATCTTTCCAGTAACGTATCAGCAGATCCGCTTGAACGCGCCGCTGAATTACAAACTTATCGTGAACGATCCCGACCTGCTCGATCCGCTCCGCAATTTCAACCAAGCCGCCTTGGGCGATACGCCCAGCGTCTGGTACGACATCGACCCGGATCTCGCTACCCCATATTCCGGCCAGTACAATGCCTCATGGGAGTTTGAGCCCAAGGCCAAATGGCGTGCCCAGTTCGCGTACATCGGCAGCCGCTCACCCAAGCTGCTGCAGCATTGGTACTTCAATCGTGCGCGCCCGGTGGAGGGGATTCCACTAACCACCGCCACCATCAACGCCCGCCGCCCGCGACAGGATATCCTCGATATTCGCCGCGTGCAAAACGGCTCGTTCGCCTGGTTCGACGCCTTTAAGGCATCCCTGAATGCACCTAACTGGCACGGCCTCACCCTGGAGGCTTCCTATTGGTTCTCAAAAGCCCTGGACCTTGGCAGCGACTATAACAACACGGCCTACGATACCGATTCCTTCCGCACTCGTGCCCAATGGGAGCAGGATATCTTCGCTGAGCAGAAGAGCCGCAGCCGCTTTGACCAGCCTCACTCCTTCCTGCTGCGCGCCAACTACGATACGCCGCGGATGCAGGGCTTCGCCCGTCATGTTTTTTCAAATTGGAGCGTTTCCACGGTGGCGCTGGCGAAAAACGGTACGCCCTTCAACGTGCAATCCGGTTCCGATGCGCCAGGCTTCGGCAACGTCGATGGCACCAACAGCGACCGCCCGAATCTGGTGGATCCTTCGGTGCTTGGGCGCACTGCCAGCCACCCCGACACCACGCATGAATGGCTGCGTCCCGAAGCGTTTTCGTACTTCGATATCCGGCAAGGCGAATTGCGCGGCAACCTCGGGCGCAACACGTTCCGCAAGGGGCCTATCCGCAATGTGAACGCCTCGCTGGCGCGCGCGTTTCCACTGCGGAACGACATGCAATTGCGCTTCCGGGCTGAATCCATCAACCTGCTGAACACACCGCAGTTCGATGCTCCGGGCTTGCGCGTCACCGACCCCAACTTCGGCGCCATCACCAACACGCTCAACGACGGACGCAGCTTCCGTTTCCAGATGTCGCTGGTGTTTTAGGCTAATCCTCAGGCTTCATTCAACGAAACGGTCTTCGGCTCCAGCCCCGCTTTGGCGCACATCGCATACACCGCAAAGCCGACGATGAAGCTGTAAAGCGCCGCCGGTTGCAGCATTTCCTTGACGCCGTCGAAGGCGGGGATGAAGGGCATCACACCCACGAAGAAGCCCGCCGCCCAGGCGATGTATCCAGCCAGGTTGACGCCCTTGCGAGGCCCTGCCCATTTTCTGCCGCTCAGCAGATAGTCGGCGGCCATTGCTCCGCAGATTGGGCCGAAGGAAGCGCCCACGATGGTGAAGAACCCGATCAGATTCTCCGCCACTCCGGTAACGGCAAGAATGATTGCCACGGTCACCGCGGCCATGGTGGAAGTCATGCGCGGGATGCCTGGAATCATCGTGGAGAAACTGTTGCTGGCGATGAAGGCGCAAAAGCAGGTGGCTGGGATGGAGGCGATTGCGAAGAGGAAGAACATCACCGCCGCCAGCCCGCCGCCCATCGACGGAATCACGGCATCGTAGTTGAGGCTGGCGAGTCCCGGATTGAGGGCCTTGGCTCCGGCTACGGAAAGCAACGGCAACCCGCCCGCCACCAGCACCGCCAGCGAGATCCCCACCAGCCCGCCCCATTTCACGTCGCCAGCGTGCCGGCTATTGATTCCGAAATCCGCGCCCGCCGCGCCCGCCGTCGCGAAGAAGCCGATGACGATCTGCAGTATGAGCGTGAACGCGATCACGGGGTTATTCGCCGGCGCTTCGTAAAGTGCGATGCCGTCGAAGGTCTTGAAGAAGACGATGAGAATCATGATCAGCGGGATGAAGTTCAAATATGTGGCCACCCGTGCCACATAGCCGATTCCTTTCACCCCGATGTAAGCCATGCCATAGCCCCATAGCACTCCGGCAACGATCAGCGGCACGCTATTGGCAAGCGGAGGGATGCCCAGCCCGTTGAGGATGAACGAGGCCGCAAAGAACGTGGCCACGCAAAACCATCCCACCTGCAGCAATCCCATCAGCAAGCCGGGCATCAGATAGCCGCCCGTCGTTCCAAACGTGGAGCTTCCCACCACATAGAGCGGATGCCCCGTTCGCATTCCCAGCATGGCGGGCACATAGTAGTAGAGCCCGTAGCTCAGCAATCCGGCCACGGCCAGCCCCAGCAGGCAGACCCAAAGACTGGCCTGCGTGATGGTGCCCGTGGCGATGGCGTTATAAAACGCAATCCACAGGAAAATCCCCGCATAGGTGGGAGCGGTATTGGTATACCACGGCGCGCGATTCGTTGCCGGATTCGGCACGGCTTTAGAAAGATAGGCAGGTAGCATGTCGCAAAGAGTATATACCGGATTGGCCAGCCGGGGCGGCCGCACACAGCCGCACACGGGCCTCCCGGGAAGCGATACCCTTGACGGGATGTGGAAGCTTTCGTTCATGCGTCTTCCAGAAGTTGCCCGGCTCAACCGGTCGGTCCGCACGAGTATGAATGGAAGGTGATTGCCACCGGCCCCGGGCACGGAATCCAGCTAAGCAGCGGGCGTCTCATCGTGCCCGTCTGGATGTCCACCGGAACCGGCGGCCACGCGCACCGCCCCTCCGTCGCTTCGACGATTTACAGCGAAGATCATGGCGCAACTTGGCATCGTGGAGAAATCGCGGTACCCAACACCGCCGCGTGGGTGAACCCCAGCGAGACCGCTGCCGAACAGTTGGCCGACGGGCGCGTGATGCTCAATGTGCGCACCGAATCGAAGGAAAACCGAAGGCTCGTCGTCACCAGCGCCGACGGAGCGACAGGTTGGTCTTCGCCTCGATTTCAGGCGGAGTTGAAAGAGCCGGTATGCTTCGGCAGCATGGTGAGGCTGAGCGGCGTGGGCGATGGCCGCCGCAACCGGCTGCTCTTTGTGAATCCCGACAATCTGCTGCGCGGGGCTATGGAAGGGAAGCCCGGCCAAGGGCGCGACCGCAGGAATCTCAGCGTGCAACTCAGCTACGACGAGGGCGATTCGTGAACCGTAAAGCGAATGATCGAGCCTGGCTGGAGCGGCTACGCCGATATCGGCGTGGGTGCTGATTCGGCCATCTATTGTTTCTATGAGCGTGGTGGCCTGGGCGACAACGCCTTTCGTACTGCTGCTTTGACGCTCGCGAAATTCGACCTCGCCTGGCTCACCGAAGGCAAAGACACGCTGGAAGGAACCATCCGGAGAAAAGAGACGAAATGAACAACCGGACTGCGGCCAATGCGGTGGAGTATCTGCTGACGGTGGATACGCCCACACTCGTGAACGCCGTCGAGCTGCTGAAGATGCGGCCCAACCGGGAGGGCTTCACTCCTGTCGGGTTACGCTGCCTCTTTCCTGAAATGGGGCGCCTCTGCGGCTATGCCGTGACGGCCCAGGTGGAAACCATCTCGCGGACCGAGCCTCTCGACATGCAGGGTTTTCTGGAACTCTACCGGCTGGTGGAAGCAAGCCCAAAACCCGCCGTGGTGGTGCTGCAGGAGATCGGCGGATATGCCGACTACGCGGCCCATTGCGGTGAGGTGATGGCCACCTTCTTCACCCGCCTGGGTGCGGTGGGGCTGGTGAGCGATTGCGCGGTGCGCGACATCCCGGAAGTGCGAGCGCTGGGCTTCAAGTATTTCGCCAGGGGCGCGGTGGCCAGCCACGGAAATTTCAGGATCGTGCGTAGCGGCCTGCCCGTCCAGATCCTTGGCATGGAAGTGAAGCCCGGAACGATTCTGCATGGAGACGAGAACGGCTTGATTACCGTGCCCGGCGTGCCGATCGATCAAATCGAAGCCCATGTGATCGAGATCCGCTCGCGGGAAAAAAAGATCATGGACTTCGTGAAGAGCGAGCACTTTACGCTTGACGGTTTCCGCGACCTCGTTGTGGAATAGCGCACCCGCGAAGCACCTCGGTTGCGCTCCGCGACAATCCTACTCCCGTCCCATGTGGCACACCGCGCAATTCCGCATTTGCGCCACGCGATCGATTTTGTGCGCCTCCGCCCGGAATGGCGTCATTTCAGAATGGCAGGCCGCGCAGGGGAGCTTGCGCTCCATCACCACGCCATGCACCAGTTCGAAATGGCGGAAGCCGGGGCGCGCGGCGGCAAGCAGCTTGGGCATCTGGTGGCATGTCGTGCAGGCCCCTCCGGCGGCGGAAACGGCTTCCTTCGATGGCGCATCCTTCGCGGCCGCGGAGGGAGCGGGAACGGGCTCGTTCCCCTTGGCAATTTCTCTCCCCGCGATGCGGCCCTGAAGCATAGAGGGCCCCAGGAATGTGCCTTCCAATCCGGCTGAGCCATTGATACCGCCAAAGCCGGTTACCTCTCCCACCGCATAGAGCCCTTCAATCGCCTCGCCCTCCGCGTCGAGAACGCGGCATTGCAAATCCACCCGTAGCCCGCCCATGCTCTTCCGCGTTACCGGGCCCATCCGGCTTGCGTAGAACGGCCCGCGTTCAATCCGCTTGGGCTTGCCGGCCATGCGGTCGTTGATCCGCGTTGGCTCGGGCATCTTGCTGCCGAAGCGATGGAAATCCTCGTCTTCGCCCGCATCAGCCATTCGGTTATACCGGGCGACGGATTCGCGCAATACCGCCGCCTCCACGTTCATCTTCGCCGCCAGTTCGTCCAGCGTCTCTGCCTTTACGGTCACCGCCGGATTCTCCAGCAGCAGTTTCTCAATGCGAGAGAACTGCACCCAATCCGTTCCCGCTACGCTCATGGAAAGCTTGCCCGGTTCGTCGAAGACGGCCCAATACATCGGCGGGGTCTGCTGCAAGAGCACTGCCAGCGCGTCCCGCGCATTGAGCGCTTCGTTTACGAATCGCCTGCCATTTACATCCACCCAGATGCTATCCACGATCCTTGCATTCAAGCCGCGGCGCGCTCCCGGAAATCGCGGATCGGTCATCCCCCAGGGATAGTTCCATTGGTGATCCATGCGCTCTGTGCTGCCTCCGGCGGCGCGTGCCAATGCAAGGCCGCTGCCGGTTGCGTGAATCCCTGAGCCCAGCAACAGATTCTCTGGGAACGCAACTCCCTTCGGCCAACTGGTCTTCACCAGTTCGAGACTGCTTTGATATCCACCCGTCGCCACTACCACGGAGCCCGCGTGGATGCTGCCTTCCCGGCCCGTGCGCGTATTTCGAACTCTTACGCCCACAACGCGCGAATCGGCTTTCAATAAAGACACCGCCTGCTGGTTCCAAACGAATCGGATGTTGGGGTATCGCAAGCAATCCCGGTAAATGGGCGCGACAATCCCCAGCCCCCGCTGTGCGTTCGTGTGGAAGCGCGCCACGCGATTACCGGCCTGCTTGCGAAGTCCGTTGAACTGCACGCCCAAACCGTGCAGCCACTCGAAAATCTGTTCGTTCGAACGGCGCGTGTATTCACCCACCCATCCCACATTAGCGTCGACGCCCCAGCTCTCGAAATCCCCGGCGGCGAGATCGGCGGAATCGGAAATTCCCTGCTCACGTTGTAGTGGCGTATCGACGATACAAAGGCCGCCCTCCGACATCACGGCATGTCCCCCGTATACGGAAAACATATCCAGCACAACCACGTTCAACCCGCGCCGTCCGGCCTCCCACGCGGCACTCAGGCCGCCAATGCCAGACCCCACAATCACGATATCGGCGCGCTGAATCGGCGGGTCTTGCGCTAGCGCCAAGGGAATACATAAAACAAGCGTGCTGGCCACGGAGAGAGCCACCCGCTTGCAGAATCGTGCAGACACTAGAAGTTCCTTCCATGCCGCAACGCGGCAACCCAGGTTGCGTTGTATTGTATACCCCATCGCCGCTTCCCTCGCGCAAGCCCTTTCCGGAGAGGCGATACAGTAAATGCATGCCCATGGATCTTCGCAACAGGACGGCACTCGTTACGGGGGGTGCGAACGGAATCGGCTTGGCCATTTCGCGGGAACTTGCGGCTTGTGGAGCGCGCGTTTGGATTGCCGATCTCGAAAGCCAGGAGCCGGCACATGTCGCCGCGGCCTTTGGCGCGCAGGGCGTCGTCGCGGACGTTACGGACGCCCCTTCCTTGGAGCTTGCGTTCGCGGCCGCACCAGCCTGGGATATCGTTGTGGCCAACGCCGGAACCGCCATTGAGGCACCGCTCGAAGCAACCACTTCAGCCGTCTGGGACCGTACAATCGCCCTCAACCTCACCGGGCTCTTCCGCACCGTTCAACTGGCGGCCGCTTGCATGAAGCCACTGCGGCACGGTTCCATCGTGCTGATGGCTTCCACCAACTCCTACGATGGCGAACCCCATCTGTCGGCCTACAATGCCAGCAAGGCGGGAGTGCTGGGCATCCTGCACACGGCGGCGAATGAGCTGGGCCCCTGGCAGATCCGCGTGAACGCCGTGAACCCGGGGTTGATCCGCACGCGCCTTACCCAGGCCGCCTTCGATCGCGAGGAAGTGATGAAGGATTACTTCCGCCACGTGCCGTTGGGACGGGGCGGGGAAGCGAGTGAAGTCGCGAAGGCGGTGGCCTTTCTGGCCTCTGACGAAGCCTCGTTCATCACCGGAGCCACGCTCCTGGTGGATGGCGGGCAACTGGCCGCGAAGTTCGGCACCTGGGATGAAGAGAATGCGGTGTTTGAAACAGACCGTTGGCGCTTGCGCTAACGATGGCAGATCCGTCAAAGTCTGCTGTCGCTGAGGCTGCACTCCGAAATACCGCCATTGCGTATAGAATGGGCGCCATGCAACGTAGGCACTTTCTCGCAACTGCGCTGGCATCCCCCCAGGTGCTTGGCGCAAACGAGCGCGTCGGGCTGGCTCTGGTGGGTTGCGGGGGGCGCGGCCGCTATGTGGCGGGCTTCGCCAAAGAGAATCCCAACGCCCGATACCTAGCCACCGCCGACGTCTATCTGCCCAACGCACAGGCTGCCGCCGCACGCCTGGAGGCGCCGGACGCGGTGCAGGATTTCCGGCGTTTGCTTGATCGCAAGGAGATTGACGCCATCGTCGTCGGTACGCCGGACCATTGGCACTCTACCATCGCCGTGCTCGCCGCCGAAGCCGGTAAGGCGGTCTACGTCGAGAAGCCCCTTGCCTATTCGGTTGCCGAGGGACGTCTGATTGTCGATGCGATGGCCCGCACGAAGAGCCTGATCTTCGCGGGGACGCAGCATCGCAGCGCGCCGCACTTTGCCCAGGCAGCCGATCTCATCCAGAGCGGCTACATCGGCGCGGTGAAGTACGTACGCATTTGGAACTACGTCAATTGGCATCCGAACGCCATCGCCAAGGTGCCCGATTCCCCCCCGCCCGAAGGCCTCGATTGGGAGATGTATCTCGGTCCCGCGCCCAAGGTGCCGTTCAACGAAAAACGCTTCCTCGCCCAGTTCCGGCAGTTTCGCGATTACGCCGGGGGCACCATCACCGATTTCGGCACTCATCGCTTCGACAGCCTCCACCAGATTATGGGTCTGCGAGGCAATGCGGCTGCCCCAAGGCGGGTGTCGGCATCGGGCGGAAGGCTGGTGCTTGAAGGTGCGGGAGACAACCCCGATCTGATGCAGGCTACCTTTGAATACGACGATTTCGTGCTCACCTACGAGGGCGTGAACTTCAACGGCCACGGCGGTGGATTCCGCACCCCCCAGTGGCGCTACTACAACACCCGCGGCGAGCGCGACATGCCGAATGGAATGGCTTTCTACGGGACAAAAGGAACCATGATCGCGGAGCGCCTCGGCTTCGAAATCTATCCCGAGCCCGGCGGCCGTGCAAACGCGGCACCGCTCATTGAAGCCAAGTCCGTTGCCGCGAAAGATGCCACGCGCGAACACGCGATGCACTTTGTCGATGCCGTTCGCGGCGCCGTTCCGCCCGTCGCCACGGCCATCGACGCGCACCAGGCCACGAACATCGGCCATCTCGGCAATATCGCCCTACGCACCGGCGAGAAGCTGCATTGGGATGCCGCGAACGAGCGCTTCACCAACTCCGATGTGGCGAACTCCCTGCTGGCGCGCAGGCCCCGCGAGCCCTGGGATCTGTTGGGCCGCAACCGCTAATTTCGCACAAGGCTCGCTACTCGGGTGCAGGCAACTCCGGCTCCGGCCCCGCTCCCGAAGGCAGCGAGATCTGAAACACCGTATTCCCCGGTCTGCTATCGACATCGATATAGCCCTGGTGCTGGCGGTGGATGATGCGGTGCGCGATATCCAGGCCCAGTCCCGTGCCCTCCCCGATGGCCTTCGTGGTGAAGAAGGGCTCAAAGATGCGGGTTTGCAGTTCCTCTGGAATGCCTGATCCGTTGTCGGTGATGCATACCAAAACGCCAAAGTTCGTACGCCGCGTTTCAATCTCCAGCCGTCCGCCCTCGCCGGGCATGGCGTCAATTGCGTTGTCGATCAGATTTGTCCAAACCTGGTTCAATTCGCCCGGCAAGCCAAGAATCGCCGGAGCATCCGTCGAGTAACGCCGCACCACCTCGATGTTCTTCCGTTTCAGCTTGTGGCCGAGGATGGTAAGGGTCGCTTCCAGGCCGTCGTGGATGTCGGTGAACTGGCGGCTGGTGGAACGGTCCATGTGCGAATAGCTCTTGACGGATTCCACCAGTCCGGAAATCCGTTCCGCTGCCGACGACACTTCCCGCACTAGGTTGAAGATGGCGGTGTGGCCCTCCACCCAACAGAGCACGTCGTCCAGCGCATCCTCGGGAGTCTGGCTGGCGATGTCGTCCAGACACTCCGTTTCGAAACCAGCCTCCACGAATGTTTCCGCCATCGTATAAGCGCTTCCAATCTTGTGATCCTCTAGCCAATCGGTAATCTCGTCTTCGCGCCGCGAACGCTCCAGAGCCTTAAGTGCCGGGCGTTGCTCGGCGGCTAGTATCTGGGGAATCGAACTGAGCGTTTTCAAATGCTCTTCGCCCAGATCGTGACGTCCCACCCGGATCACCCGTTCGGGCATCACCGCCAGCCGGTCCAGCAGCGCTTTGGTGGCGCTTCGAATGGCGGCGGCGGGGTTATTCAATTCATGCGCGAGGCCGGCGGAGAGTTTTCCCAACGCCATCATCTTCTCGCGCTGTTGCTGCATCCGCGTCGCTTCCCGCACGCGGTCGCTCATCATCCCCACCAGGCGTTGCACCAGGGTGGGCGCATGGTTGCTCATTGCGGGGAAGTGGCTCTTGTGGATGCGGAATCCGCGGGAATTTTCAAGGGCCACGGCACGCCCTGTGTAGTGTGTCATCCGCGAATAGGGCAACAATCCGCCCACTTCGCCGCCGGACATGGCGCCTGCGTAAACGATGGTGCCCTCAGACTCGATCTGGAATTGCACCGTACCCTGCAGCAGAAAGAAAAGATACTCAGCGGGCTGATTGTTTTCAAAGATCGCCGCGCCTTCGTCGATCTCTCCCACCTCGCCGATGGAGCAAAGGAAATCAACCTCTCCCGCGGGCAACCCGGCCAGCGTGGACATCCCGGCAAGGTCCTTAGCGCAGAGGGAGTCTGAAACGATGCGCATCCCGGAAGGAAACTCCCGCAATGCTTCCAAAGTGCCTTCAAGCTTATCCATGGGCACCATCCTTTTGGCGGCGAGCCGCCCGTATCCAACAGGTTTCGTTGTTAACGGCTCCACGCCGTTCCGCCTACAAACTCGCCAGATGGCGATGGATGAAATGCACAGCCACTGAACCTTCGCCCACAGCCGACGCGACGCGCTTGACGCTCTCATGCCGCACATCGCCCGCCGCAAACACACCAGGCACGCTGGCTTCCAACAGGAACGGCGCGCGTTCGAGCGGCCAGTGCTTCATCGCGTCGCCTTTGAGAGGCAGGTCCGGCCCGGTGAGAATGAAGCCGCCGCGGTCGCGCAGGACCTCCCCACCCAGCCAACTCGTGCGAGGTGCGGCACCGATAAAGACGAACACATAGCTGGCGCCTTCCTCGCGTTCCTCCCCCGTCTTGCGATTGCGGACGACGATATTTTCGAGATGCCCGCTGCCCGCGCAACGAACAATCTCCGCATCGGTGCGCACCTCGATATTGGGCGTCGCCTCAATGCGCTCTACCAGGTAATGTGACATTTTCGCGGCAAGTGACTCTCCGCGCACCAGCATCACCACGCGAGCCGCATAATCCTTGAAAAACATGGCCGCCTGCCCGGCGGAGTTCCCGGCGCCCACAATGTAAACGCACTGGTCTTTGCAATTCAGCGCCTCGGTCATTGCCGCGCCGTAGTAAATGCCACGGCCCGCGAATTGATCGGCACATTCCGCGCGCAGATAATTCCAGGCGACGCCCATCGTTAGCATCAGCGCGTGGCAGGAGATTTCGCTCTCGCCCCCGCCCAGCCGCAAGCGTTTGTACGGCCCATCGTAGGCTACCGCTTCGGCCTCGGCTGGTGTCAGAATTTCCACGCCGAAACGCTTTGCCTGGGTTACCGCGCGCCGCGCCAGGTCCGCGCCGGAGAGGCCCACCGGAAAGCCCAGATAGTTCTCAATGCGGCTGCTGGTGCCCGCTTGTCCACCAGGCGCCTCGCGCTCGATCAGCACCGTCTTCAGCCCCTCGGAGGCTGCATAGACCGCTGCTGCCAAGCCCGCCGGTCCCCCGCCGACAATCGCCAGATCGTAGAACGCCTGCGTCGCCGTCCCGCGCAAGCCCACCTTCCGCGCGACGTCCGCGGGCGTGGCTCCGGCCAGCCTCTCCCCATCGGCGAGCAGCACCACCGGAAGCCGGTTGCCGGCATCGGCCACCGCCTGCTGAACTTCCTCGTCCCCTTGCGCCGCTTCCGCGTCCAGGTAGGTGTATGGCACGTGATTGCGAGCGAGAAAATCCTTTACCAGATGCGTAGGCTGGTCCCATCGTGAGCCAATCACGCGCAACCCGCCATAGCCGGGCTTATACTCCGAGCGCCAGATACCCAGCAGATCTTCGAGAACCGGAAAGAGCTTCTCTTCCGGGGGGTCCCACGGCTTTAGCAGATAGTAATCCACCTGGGATTTGTTGATCGCGCTGATCGCCGCGTCGGTATCGGCATAGGCCGTCAGGATCACCCGCCGCGCCTTGGGGTAGCGTTGCGCCGCCTGCTCCAGAAATGTCACGCCATCCATGCCAGGCATCCGCTGGTCGCTCAGCAGCAGCGCCACCGGCTCCTTGCGCTGTTTCAGTTCGTCCAGAGCGTCCAGAGCTGCCGACCCGCTTTCCGCCCGCACAATCCGGTACTCATCGCCAAAGCGCTTTCGCAAATCGCGGGCAATCGACCGCAGCACATCCGGGTCGTCGTCCACCGTCAGAATAATTGGGCGTTCCATAAATTCACGCTAGCAGCAGCGCCAAGCGCCATTGTTAGTGGATGACCCAGGGTGGCGGAACGATCCATACAGTCTGATGACAGCGGGTTTCTGAGAACGAGCGTAGCCCGCTATGCTGAAGGGATGGCCTTTCGGTTAGGGATCGACTATGAGCCGCGGGGAGACCAGGGCGCGGCGATCGCGGAGTTGGTGAGCGGCATTCGCGATGGCGAGAAACATCAGGTGCTGCTGGGGGTCACCGGGTCCGGCAAGACCTTCACCATGGCCAAGATCATTGAGGCGCTTGAGCGTCCCGCGCTCATTCTTGCGCACAATAAAACCCTCGCGGCGCAGCTGTTTCAGGAATTCCGGACATTTTTTCCAGAAAATGCCGTCGAATATTTCGTCAGTTATTACGATTATTATCAGCCCGAAGCGTATATTGCCCCCACCGACACGTATATCGAGAAAGAAGCTACCATCAACCAGGAACTCGATAAGCTCCGCCTCTCCGCCACGCGTTCCCTCTTTGAGCGGCGGGATTGCGTGATCGTCGCCAGCGTGAGTTGCATCTACGGCCTGGGCTCTCCCGAAGCCTATTATGGCATGCTGCTAATGCTCGAAAAGGGGCAGCGCGTTTCGCGCAAGGAGATCCTTGCCAAGCTGGTGGAGATCCTCTACGAGAGGAACGACGCGGATTTTCGCCGGGGTACCTTCCGGGTGCGCGGGGATGTGATTGAGGTCTATCCAACCTACGACGATTCCGCCCTGCGGATTGAGCTGTGGGGCGACGAAGTTGAATCGCTTTCCAAAGTGGACCCCTTGTTGGGAACCGTGAAAGAGACGTTCCAACGCTTGCCCATCTATCCAAAATCGCACTACGTGATGAGCGTCCCCACCCGGCAGATGGCCATGGCGTCGATTGAAAAGGAACTCCGTTTCCGTCACGCCGAACTGGAGCACAATGGCAAGCTGATTGAAGCACAGAGGCTCTGGCAGCGCACGATGTTCGATCTCGAAATGATGCGGGAAATCGGATATTGCCACGGAATTGAAAACTATTCACGGCATTTTTCCGGCCGCGCTCCGGGCGATCCTCCGCCCACACTGCTCGATTATTTGCCGCAGGATGCGCTACTGTTTCTCGACGAAAGCCACCAGACGCTTCCGCAATTGCGCGGGATGTATCATGGAGACCGTTCGCGCAAAGAGAATTTGGTGGGCTTCGGTTTTCGCTTGCCCAGCGCACTCGATAACCGCCCATTGAAGTTTGAGGAGTTCGAAGAACGCACGCACCAGTTGCTTTACGTTTCCGCCACTCCCGGCCCCTATGAACTGGAGAAGACCCAGGGGGTGTTCGTTGAGCAGATCATCCGGCCCACCGGCTTGTTGGATCCCGTTGTCGAGGTGCGTCCCATCAAGGGCCAGGTGGATGATCTGTTGCACGAGATCCGGCTGCGCACGGAACGCGGTGAGCGCGTGCTGGTAACCACGCTGACCAAGAAAATGGCCGAAGACCTGGCCGAGTACTATGGCGAGGTGGGCGTGAAGTGCCAGTATTTGCATTCAGAGGTGAGCACGCTTGATCGCGTGAAGATTTTACGCGGGCTTCGAAAAGGGGAGATTCGACGCCCTGATCGGGGTGAACCTCCTGCGGGAGGGGCTAGATCTGCCTGAAGTGTCCCTGGTTGCCATCCTCGACGCCGATAAAGAGGGCTTTCTGCGCTCTCAAGGTTCTCTCATTCAGACGATGGGCCGTGCCGCGCGCAACGTGAACGGAATGGCCGTGCTTTATGCCGACGTGATGACCGGCAGCATGCGCAGTGCGATTGAGGAAACCAGCCGCCGCCGTGCGACCCAGGAGGCCTACAACCGGGAGCATGGAATTACTCCGCAAACGATCGTCAAACCTGTCGATATGATGCTTCTGCAGATTGCCGAAGGCGACTATGTGGACCTCACGGCGGGAGCGGACGAGCCGGAAGAAGAGCCCGTTTCCGTCGAGGAGATTGGCGCCCTGGTTACCGCTCTTGAAGACCAGATGCGTGCCGCGGCCCGCGAGTTTGAGTTTGAGAAGGCGGCCCAGTTGCGTGACCGGATTCGGGATTTGCGACAAAAAATGATTGCCGCGTGAGTGTGGTTCGCTTTACGGCTTACACTAGTTGCTTTGTGGCCTCGCAATACTTGTTGCTGGGCTTGCTTTGATTCTCATTCGCCGGGTTTGGCGAAGAGATCCCGGGAGAAGTGCCTTTCTACATGGCGAAGCTCAAGCATGTTCATGCGGCTGGCTTTTTAGGGACCGGAATGGTTAGTCGCACATTCCTGGCAAAATTGCCTGCACTGGATGGGATGTTGGGGCCGGTTTACACACCCCTAAACCGGACGACTCCACGAGTGGTGACGGCGCTGGGCGCGGGGCATGTGGCCCTTTCGATTGAAGAAATGCGCGGTTGCGAAACGCTATTCGTTTGCGCGAAGCCGGATGAGACGTTGAGACTGCTTGAAACCGCGCGTAGCGAATGTGTTTTGCATGGAGTCGATACGGTGGTTTTGGTGGAGTCTTCCGCGCTGGCGGTTTTGCCGCGGGACCTGTACGGGCTGGTAACCGATTTGGGCGGTTTGAGCATGTTCCCGAACCGGCAGACGCCCGCCTTTCTGGTGGAGGGTTCGCTGCGTTTCAGGCGCTTCTGCCAAATGCTCCTGGATGTGCCAATCAGCCGCCTGGTGGTTTCGAAGCGGGAGGCGCGGGCGATGGTGGATGCCGGTATCTTTCTAGCGAAGGAATTTTGCCTGCCCTTGCTTGAGGCAACCCAGGCTGCCTTCGTCGCCGCCGGGATTTCCCGGGACCAGGCGCGAGAGATGGGCGCCGAGTTGTTGAAGGAATCCATTGAGAATGCGCACTTCGCCGGCCGCAAGCGCTGGACGGGAATCTTGCACACCCAGGACCAGCACCGTCTTGGCGAGATGGTCCATGCTCTTCACGGCGAGAATGAACTGCTCGCCAATCTGATTCTGGGTTTCTCTCGCCAGTGCCTGGCTGCCATGGGTAAGGATTCCGGCTGGACGGACGGTCTTCACCCAGGCCGAGTCGACCACCGGGATGAAGCGGCGCCCGTGGTCAAACGGCGCTCTCGCGGAATCAGTGCCTCAAAGGCCTGATGCGCGGTGTCGTGGCCCAGTCTTCGGGGTGTCCGGTCTTTGCAGGTCGAAGCTGCTGGTGGATTCACTAGTGAAAATCGTGCGATTCCGGACCGTGGCGGAGGCCGCCCAGCGGCTGCGCGGATTCGGCCCTTACGTGGATGACGTTATCCTGCTTCTGTACTTGTCCCTGAATCAGCAGGAACGGCACGGTGGTCCATAGCAGGCGCTGCTTTTCAAACAAATCGGGCCAGACGATGATGTTTGAAACGCCAGTCTCATCCTCCAGGCTGAGGAACACAATGCCCTTGGCGGTGGAGGGCCGTTGGCGCACGATGACGATGCCAGCCACCTTCACCCGCTTGCCATTCCCTACGCGGCGCAAGTCCTCTGCGGTGAAGACGCCGTGGGGGCGCAACTCCTCGCGCAGGTAGCGCATGGGGTGGGGGCCGGTGGTGAGCCCGGTGCCGCGGAAATCGGCTTCCACGCGTTCGATCGGCGACATCGCGCTGAGCGGAGATTCCTTCTCCAGTGGATCCTCTTCTTCTTCCAGAAGCGGTCCGGCGGGCCTGCCGAAGCGGGACACCTGCCAGAGAGCTTCGCGGCGATGCAGCGAGGCATCCAGCGGATTGAGCGCGCCGATTTCGGCAAGCGTATCGAGTTCATCCTTACGCAAACGGGTGCGGCGCGTAAAATCCTGCAAAGAGCGGAAAGGCCCGTTGGAAAAGCGCTCACGCTGGATGGCCAACGCCGCATCGGCCCGCAGCCCCGCCACGTAGCGCAGGCCGAGGCGCACGGTGTTGTCGTCCTCAAGCGTGCAGAGCGCCGCGGAGGATTGCACGCACACCGGCCGCACGCGCGCGCCATGCCGCTGGAAGTCTTTCACCAGGGTAGCCGGCGCGTAAAAGCCCATCGGCTGGCAATTGAGCAGCGCGGCCAGAAACGCCGCCGCATAGTGGGCCTTGAGGTAGGAACTTGCATAGACCAGCAGGGCGAAGCTGGCCGCGTGGGATTCAGGAAATCCGTAGAGCGCGAACGAAGTGATAGAGCGTACAATCTCTTCTTCCCCCTCGCCGCCAATGCCGTTGGCGCGCAGCCCGTTGCGCAGCTTTGCCTCAATCTCGCTCATCCGTTCGTGAGACCGCTTGAAGCCCATCGCGCGCCGCAGTTCCTCCGCTTCTCCTCCGGAGAAATTGGCCGCCACCATGGCCACGCGCAACAGTTGTTCCTGGAACAAAGGCACGCCCATCGTGCGGCGCAACACGGGTTCGAGCGAAGGGTGGGGATACGTCACGGGCTCCCGCCCCTGGCGGCGGTTGAGATACGGATGCACCATTTTGCCGGTGATTGGCCCGGGGCGGATGATCGCCACCTCCACCACGAGATCGTAGAAATTCGCCGGTTTCATGCGAGGCAATGTGGCCATCTGGGCGCGGGATTCAATCTGGAAGACGCCCATGGTGTCGGCGCGCCGGATCATCTGGTAGGTCTTGGGGTCGTTGGCGGGCAGATGCGCGAGATCGATCTGCACGCCGCGGCCCCTCAGCAGGCGGACGCAATCCTCAAGAGCGGCCATCATGCCCAGGCCCAGCAGATCCACCTTGATGATGCCGAGGTCGGCGCAATCTTCCTTGTCCCATTGCACGACGACGCGGCCGGGCATGCGGGCGTTCTCGAGGGGCACAATCTGGTCGAGTTCGCCCTGGCAGATCACCAGTCCGCCGGAGTGCTGGCCAAGGTGCCGGGGCAGGTTCTGAATCTCCAGGGATAGGCGCAGCAGGTGCTCCACACGGCTGTGCTCAATGGGCAGGCCGGCGGTCTTGGCCTGGTCGCGGAGCTTTCCGAAATCGCTGGTCCTTTCAAAGTGGTTCATGGTGGCCGAAAGGCGCGTGAGCATCTCCTCGGGAAAGCCCAGCACCTTGCCCATTTCGCGCGCCGCGCTGCGTCCGCGATAGGTGATCACGTTGGCCGTCATCGCCGCGCCGCGTTTGCCATATCGTTCGTAGACATACTGGATGACGCGCTCCCGCTGTTCGCCGCTGGGCAGGTCGATGTCGATATCCGGCCATTCGCCGCGTTCTTCTGAGAGAAAGCGCTCGAAGAGCAGATCCATGCCCACCGGGTCCACCGCCGTGATGCCCAGGCTGTAGCAGACGGCGCTGTTGGCGGCTGAGCCGCGCCCTTGCGAAAGGATGCCCTCGCGGCGGCAGAATTCGGCGATGTCCCACACCACCAGAAAGTAGCCGGCCAGCTTCAGCTTCTCAATGATGTTCAGTTCTTTCTCAATCTGAAGACGGGCTTTCTCATGGTAGGGCCGATAGCGATTACGGGCACCCCGTTCGGTTACCGTGCGAAGGTAGGACATCATCGTTTCGCCGGGCGGGACCGGGTAATCCGGGAAGCGGTAGCCGAGATCCTGGAGTGTGAATTGGAGCCGTTCGGCCAGCGTGCGCGTGTTGCGGATGGCTTCGGGCAAATCCGCGAACAGGCGTTCCATCTCGCGCGGGGCTTTAAGATGGCGCTCCGCGTTGGCGTCCAGCAGGCGGCCGGCGCGGTCGAGCGTCGTTTTGTGATGCAGGCAGATGAGGGCGTCAAAAAGCGCTTTCGCTTCGGGTTTGGCATAGCGCACGCCGTTGGTGGCAACCAGTGGCAGGCCTAGGTGGCGCGCACAATCGATGCGGTGCTGGTTGGCGATTTCCTGCTCGCGCCGCCGGTGCCGCCGCAGTTCCACAAAGACGCTCCCCGGGCCGAAGGCTTCCACGGCGCGCGCGGCCTGCGAGGGCTCGTAGACCATCGCGATCAGCCCGCTTGCGTGATCCGATAGATCCTGCCAGGTGGCCCGCCCCTCGCCTTTCTCAGACCGCAGATGCATCCGGGTGAGCAGCCGGCAGAGGTTCTGATAACCGCGGCGGCTTTCCACCAGAACGCTAAGCCGCTGGTTGTTTTCGAGTGAAACGTCGCAGCCCACCAGCGCCCTGAGTCCCGCTTGTTTGGCCGCCTGATAAAAACGCGGCGCGCCGTAAACGCCGTCGCGGTCGCAGAGGGCAATGGCTTCGTAGCCCAGCCGTGCAGCCTGCGCAACGAGGTCTTCGGGCAGCGAAGCGCCTTCCAGAAAACTGAATGCCGAAGCGGTGTGGAGTTCGATGTACATGCCAGTGCGGCCAGGGCTTGCCAGTGCGGCTAGGGGGGGGGGGCTTGCCAGTGCGGCTAGTCGTAGACCCCGGCGATCCTCCACTGAATGCGGGGCAGCTCGCAGCGGATGCGGAAGAGCTGCGCGCCCACGGCGACGTCCCATTCCTCAAAATCCCACTCCTCTTCGGTCCACCATTCGCCGCCGCTGCGCCACGGCCCGGCATAGCGGCCCACGCGCCCGTTACAGAGCCCGCGCGCGGCCACATGCACGGGCACGGCGCGGGCAATGCGCACCTCCGCTTCCGGCGCCGGGCGCAGGCAGCGCAAAGCCATCCGCAGAGTGAACGGCTCCTCTTCGCGCACGGCGTTAGGGGGGGCTGGAACTGCCGCTGGGCGGTTGCGCGGCTTGCTAGGCTGGATCCTCGTAGCAGGGCAAAACGGCTTGACAAGGCATGCATCGTCGCGGTGAGAATCCGGCACCATGGGCGCTCCCGCGCGGCCTTCGCCCACCAGGTTGCTAAGGCGCGCTAGCGTCACGTCGAGCTTCTCCGGGCTGGGCTGCACCGGTTCGAAGAGAGAAAACTGCGCCACCCGCCGGGGCGATGCCTGCAGCGTCACGCGTATGCCCTCAACGGGCTCGCCGGGCGGGTGCGAGGAGAGATCCAGACGCGCCAGAGCGACGAACGTCTTGGTGTCTGTGTGTGCGGTGGGCAGCAGCAATTCGCGCTCATACCACGTGCCCCCGGCAAGCTTCAGCCCCAGCAGAAACTTTCCTACGGCGAGGTTCTTGCGGTCCAGGCGATCGCAGAGTTTCTTCAGCAGGCTGCTAAGAACGAAGGCGAGCGATTCAAGATCGGCCACCTGCCATTCAAAGTCGATGGATTCCTCAAATTCCTCGGCGGGCTGATGCGGCTGAAAAACCGGCTCGTCCTGGCCATGGGCCATGCGGAGCCAGCGGGTAGCGGCAGGGCCAAGGCGATCCACCACCGCTTTTTCGGGCAGCGCCGCGAAGGCCCCCAGCGTTTCCACTCCCCACCGGTAGAGCGTCTGCCGCGCCTCCTCCGGAAGCGGCAGAAACTCCACCGGCAGCACGTGCAGAAGAGCGCTTTCCTGGCCGGGAAAAACATGCGTGATGCCGCTTTGCGTACGCGCCGCGCACTCGGCCACAAAACGGTTCAATGAGACCGCCACGTTGCCGGGAAGCCCCAGCGCTTCGGCGCCGTTGGCCAGTTGGCGGGCGGCGGCATGGGGGTCGCGGAGCCCGGCAAAATCGGCCATCAGCAGGCCGGGTTGCACATCTTCCATACGGGGTGAAACCGTCAGCGCCATCTCCAGCGTTTCCCGCCAAGCCAGGGTTTCGGCGGCTTGGTCGCGTTCGCGCACGCATAGTACGGAGCCGGGGGTGGCTTCCCTGGGGCCGGCCGCAAAGCGCGTCCTGGCTTCCGCCAGCGGCATCCCCTCCCGGATGCCCGCGGCGCGCGCGGCGGCGCTGGCCGCATGCACTACGCAGTGAGGCGCTTTGCCGGTGAACACGGCCAAGGGCGAATGCGGCAGGCGGCGCTCTTCCCGCTGCAGGGCGGCGGCGGCGAAATCGGGGATGTGGAGACATGCGTAGATGGCTTGCATGAAGTGCGCCTTTCCTTAGCCGGTTGCTTCCCGTTCGCCGCCTACTTGGAGTGCAAATGTGCAACTTTGCTCCCGTTGCGGGCTTCGCTTGCCTTGCCGCGGATGCCGCTGGTAAGCGAGTGCCGCTTCCACCTCCATACCGCCCAGTACAAAAGAAACGCCGGCCAGCCCCTGCCACTGCGCCTCCTTGCGGCGGAATTCCACCCTTGCCACGGCGGCGTGCGCGGCAATGCCTTTATGAGTGGCCGCCACCAGTAGCGTGGTGGGGGAGTTTTCGATGCTGCGGTGTAATTTCAGCCATGGGCGCATCTGCCATTCCTGCAGAAAGCGGCGGGAGCGAGTGCCCATCAGGTCGAGCACAATCAGCCCAAAGCCTCCCGCGCCCACGACGAGATTCACGGCGTCCCAGGCCTCGCGCGGCCACTGGCAGCGCACCAGCAGCAGCCGTTCCAGATCCACACCCGCCTGCTGGGCTGTGGGGGGATGAAAATTGTCGGTGGCGTCGATATACGCGGTGGCCTCCCCGCGCCGGGTTGCCGCCGCCACCATTGCCATCGCCGCCCCCGTACACCCCGAAGAAAGCGCCCCGGAAATCTCGCTGATCTGCCCCCTCGCGAAGCCCCCCTCCAGCAGCGCATCCAGCGCCATAACCCCGCTAGGGGCAGTGGGCGCAGCCGGCCCGCGCGAGCTTTGCCAAGGCAGGGAATGGGCAAAGCCCCGCTCCCGGAGGAGCCCCTGCAAATGCGCGATTGTGACGACGGCGGCCATAAGGAGTGGATGCGCTGATACTGTAAAGTTTTACACTATTCGGGGCGGGATGCAAGAGTGCGATCTCTTACGCAAATCGCCGGGAATTCCCGGCAGAAACACCGCCGGACGAACGGATAAAACAGAAGCGATGAGGATTGTTCTCAAGCGATGACAAAGCAGTATTTCCGTGAGCGAGCCGGGCGGGCCAACGCCGAGAAAGGCCAAAGCGATCTTTAACTGTTCGAGTTTTCGCATTATTCGCGGAGCTTGGGTTGCGGATGCCCAAGCCGGCGCGCCTGGTGCGCAACGGCTAGCTTCCCTCCCTGCGGTACACTCAAAAATCGGCGTTTCCCTATGCGACTGATTCTGGATGCTCACCTCGATCTGGCCTGGAACGCGATGTCCTTCGACCGTGACCAGACCCTGCCCGTCACCACCCTACGGGCGCGTGAAGAGAGGATGACCGGGCGGGGCAGAGGCAATTGCACCACCAGCCTTGTGGAGATGCGCAAGGCCGGAGTGGGCCTCTGTTTAGGAACTTTGCTGGCCCGCACGCTGCCCGCTGCCGCCTTGCAAAGCTTCTATGCGGAGACCACCGTCGCCAAGCGGGCGCATGGACCGGTGATCCATCGCGAAGACCTCGACTACGCCAATCAAACCATCACCTGCGCCGCCGCACAGGGGCAGATGGCCTATTACCGGATGCTCGAATTCGATGGCGAAGTGCAGATCGTCCGTACGGCCCAGGATCTCACCGGGCTTGCCGCACGCTGGAAGGAATGGTTGCACGCGGATGCCGCCAATCGCGGCGCGCCCCCGCCCATCGGCATTGTCGTCTCCATGGAAGGGGCTGACCCGATTCGAAGTCCCGGCGAAGCCGCCAAGTGGTTTGAGAACGGGCTGCGCACGGCCTGCCTGGCCCACTACGGGCCCAGTGCCTACGCAATGGGCACCGGTGGCGATGGCCCCTTGACCGCCGACGGTGTCGCGCTCGTGAAGGAGTTCGACCGGCTGGGCATCGTCCTCGACTTGGTGCATACCGCCGACACCGCCATCGAGCAGGCTCTCGGCCATTACACCCGCCCCGTCTTCGTGAGTCATGGTAACTGCCGCGCTCTAGTGCCGCACGACCGCCAGATGAGCGATGCCCAGATCCGCGCCGTCGCCGCGCGCGATGGCGTCGTGGGCGTAGTGCTCGATTCCTGGATGATCGTCAAGGATTATGTGCGCGGCTGTGCCCGTGAGCAGAACCCTACCTTCGAAGATCTTGCCGCGCACGTCGATCATCTCTGCCAGATCACCGGCTCCTGCCGCCATGTGGGAATCGGCAGCGATCTTGATGGGGGCTTCGGTACGGAGCAGACGCCCCGCGACATTGAGACCATCGCCGATTTGCAGAAGCTGGGCGAAGTGTTGCGAAACCGTGGCTACGCCGATACCGATATCGATGGCATCTTTCACGAAAACTTCCTTCGCTTCTTCGCCGCGAACCTGCCCCAGGCTTCCGCGCCAGAGGCCTCGGCATGACGTCCGCCCAGCGCCGCCGGAACTATCTCCAAACCCGCCGGGATGCGCGCGTGGCGATAGCCGGGTGGCTGCTCACGCTGGCCTGGGTGGTGGGCGTTAGCTGGTGGCTCGGTTCAGAGCGGCCCACGGTGCTTTGGTTTGGCATCCCCAAGTGGGTGCTGCTGGGCGTGGGCATACCGTGGATCGCCACGTTCGCGTTCAATACCTGGTTCTCCGCCGTGTTGCTGGCGGAACCGGGCGACGCACCGTCGAACCCCTCTCCCGAAAAGCGGGGAACGCAGTAGGCGATGCCCGATACCCTTGCCGCCGGCGCCCTCGCCTCTGAACGGAATCTCAGCGTTGCGATCTCGTTCGCGCTCTATATCGGCGTCACCTTTCTGCTCGCTTGGCTTGCCCATCGCAAGGCCCGTGGTCAGCGCTTTCTCGAGGAGTTTTTCGTTGCCGGAAGAGGCATCGGCGCATGGGTACTGGCGCTTACCTGGGTGGCGACCATGGCCAGTGGCGGCACTTTCATCGGCGCCCCGGCGCTGGCCTGGCAGAACGGCTGGACGGCGCATCTGTGGGTGGCCGGCTTCATGGTGCTCACCTTCACGGGCATGGGCATTCTCGGCAAACGCATCGCCTTTCTCGGTGCAGCCACCGGTGCCATGACGATGCCGGATCTCATCCGCGACCGCTTCGAAAGCCGCGGACTTGGCACCATCCTCGCCATCATTACGCTGTTGCTTTACGTGGCTTATCTGGTGGCCCAATACATCGCCGGCGCGCGCGTGATGGAGGTGGCCCTGGGCATGCCCTATTGGGCAGGGCTCCTCTTGGTCTCGCTCACGGTCACCCTCTATACCGCGTGGGGCGGCTTCCGCGCCGTGGCGTGGACAGACGCTTTTCAGGCCATCGTCATGCTGCTGGGCATCTTGCTCACCCTGGGCTTCGCGCTGCACAAAGCTGGCGGCTTCACGCCCATCTCCGCGTATCTCGCCGCGCAGTCGCCCGAGTTGCTCGCTCCGCCCGGTCCAGAGAATTTTCTACCTTTGTCGCAAGCTCTTTCGTTCTTTGTTGTCTGGCCCCTGGCCGTGCTGGGCCAACCCGCCCTGATGAGCCGCTTTCTGTCTTCGGGCGATCCCCGCGTTCTTTCGAAAGCCACTCTGATCAACGGTCTCTACGTGCTGCTGCTCTACCCCGCCATCATGACCCTCGGCATCATTGGCCGCTATCTGGCACCTGGGATTGCCATGCCGGACCAAGCGATGCCCGCTACCATCGTTGCCGCCGTGCCCACCTGGCTGGCTGGCTTGGTGCTGGCCGCTCCCTTCGCCGCCATCATGTCTACCATCAGCTCTTTCCTGCTGGTAACCGGCAGCGCCATCGTGCGGGATCTCTATCACCGCAATCTCGATCACGCACTCTCTGACCGCAAGGCGCAACTGCTCTCGCAAGGCACCACCTTCCTCATCGGAGCGTTGGCGCTGGGCATCGCCTTCCGCCCTCCCGAATACCTCCAATACATCGTCATCTTCTCCGCCACCGGGCTCGCTTCCACCTTCATCGCCCCCACCATGCTGGCGGTCTTCTGGCCGCGTGCCACAAGAGTGGGAGCGTATGCGGCGTTGTGCGGCGGCTTTGGGAGCTTTGCCCTCCAATACGCTCTCTACGGCACGCGAAGCTGGCTCAATCTGGACCCCTTCGTCTGGAGCCTCAGCCTGAGCTTTCTCTGCGGGATCCTCGCCTCTTATGCCACCCCGCCGCAACGCGCGGAACTGCGCAACGCCTGGTTCGGCGATAGCGAAGCCTGAACGCGCCGCCAACCCTCATTGGGCAATCGCGCGCGCCCCCAGGCCTCCCAGCGTTTCCTGTAACCTTTTGCCAGGCCGGCAGTATCCCTCTTTGAACGAACCCATGGACAGGCTGAGCTTGCAGATCGCCGACGAGGATGTGATGGCCCAGGTGCAGAATGGCGACCTGGACCGGATGTCGGTCCTTTTTGACCGTTACCAATCTCCTCTCTACCAGTTCTTCCGGCGTCAAAGTTTGGATTCGTCAGCCAGTGAGGATCTGGTGCAGGAAGTCTTCGTCCGCGTCATGCGCTTCCGCGGGACTTACCGGGCCGGGGCCACGTTCCGCTCCTGGCTCTATCAGATCGCCAGAAATACGCGCATCGATTACTTGCGCCGCGCGCTCCGGGAAACGACGGTGGACGATTCCTTCGGAGACACCTTCACCACCGAGGCCGCCGTGGATACGGCGCTCGAAGCCAGCGATCAGGCAAGGATGTTGCGTCGCGCTTTGGCGCGGCTTCCGGAACGCAAGCGCGAGGTGTTGCTGTTGAGCCGGTATCAGGGCCTGAAATACAAGGAGATTGCCGACCTTATGGGCTGCGACGTGAACACGATTAAGGTGCGAATCCATCGCAGCGTGCAGGAACTGCGCGAGGTGTTTTTGCAACTGACCGAGGGGAGGGCGTAGTGACGCGCGAACAGATTGAGACGATGCTGGAAGCCCACTTTGAGGGAACCCTCAGCCCCGAGGAAACGGGATCCCTGCAGGCGGAATTGCGGGTTTACCCGGATCTCGAAGCGGAGTTCGAGCTATGGGGGGATCTGGCTACACTCGGTATCGAAGAACCCGGCCTGGGCCTCTCCCTGCGCCTTGCCGAAGCTCTCGATGCCGTGAAGCGGGAAGAGCGGGAACTTGCCAGCGGAAAGTCGCTCACCTGGATCGAGCGGATGCTTGCCCGCTTCTGGCCTTCGCAGCCTGCCTACAGTTTTGCGGCCGCCACGGTGTTTCTGGTGCTGGGTTTAGCGGCCGGTTGGCTGGGCGCTGGCGGTTTTGAGCGCGAAGACCCCGTGCTGCGCGAGCTGCGCGCCGAAGTGAGAGACACGCGCGAGCTGGCCATCCTGACGTTGCTGCAGCAGGAGTCCGCCACGGATCGCTTGCGTGCGGTGAGCTATTCGAGCCAGATGGCCGCGCCAAACTCCACCGTGGTGGGGGCGCTCATCCGCACGCTGCATTACGACACCAGCGTCGATGTTCGCCTCGCGGCTATCGGGGCGCTCAGCCGATACCGTAACCAGACGGAGGTGAGGCGGGCGTTTGTGGAGGGGTTGGAGGAACCGGGTACGAGCCCGCTGGTGCAGGTGGAACTGATCCAGCAGCTTGGTGGTATCGACGATCCGCGGGCGCGACAGGTGCTTGAGCAGATGGCGGTGAATCCGGCACTTGATCCCAGCGTTCGATTGGCTGCGGCCCGGCAGGTGCAGGCAGCGATATAGAGTGCGTTTGGTTCGGGATTCTGGTGGGAGTTGGAGTGCGGAGAATGCGAAAGGAACGGAAATCATGAAGACGAATTCGAATGTGCGGTGGATGCGTTTGCTGGCCACGGCAGCCCTCGGTTGCCTGGTGTTTGGGTCCGCTTCGCCAGGGGCTGCGGCAGAGGAGCTGCGTGTTGCCTGGAGCGATCCCGCCAAGCCGGGCACGGTGGTAATCGACCTGTTGCATGGGCAGATCACCGTCGAGGGATACGAGGGCAGGGAAGTGATGGTCGACGCCACGGGCGACGGTCTCGAGCGGATGGAGCGTGACACCAAAGCGAAGGGCAAACGGGCCGGCCTGCGAAAGATCGGCGGCACCGGCGGCGGATTGAACCTGGAGGAGCAGGGCAACGTGCTGCGCGTGACGGTGCCTATGCCAAGCAATGCCCGCATCGCCATGCGGGTGCCCGCCAACACGTCGCTCAAACTCTCCTGCATCAACTGCGACGACATGGTGATCAACAACGTCAACGGCGATCTGGAGCTGAAGAATATCAACGGCGGCATTCGTGCGAAGAACGCCGGTGGCGCCGTCGTTGCCCATTCCCTTAACGACGACGTGGAAGTGCAGTTGCGCGGCACCGACGGCAGTCAAGGCGATGTCGTTCTCTTCCATGAATGGCGATATCGACGTCACGCTTCCCGCCACCACGAAAGCGGACTTCCTGATCGACACCCACAACGGTGAGGTCTTCACCGATTTCGAAGTCGCCCTGGAAGCCAACTTGGAGCGGGAGATGAAAGACAACCGGTCCAGCGGCGGAGCACTCAAGATGAGGTTGAACCAGAACTTGAAAGGCAAGGTGAACGGCGGTGGGGCGCTCATGCAGTTCAAGAACCACAATGGCGACATCCTCATCCGCAAGGGCGGGGCGTGACGCTCGCCTCCGGTCTCCGGAAAAAGCAGTCCCGCAACGGGTGGCAAAACAAGAGGGCGCGACCGTAAGGCCGCGCCCTTTTTGTTAGAACGAAGTCGAAAGAGCTAGACGCCCTTGCCTACCAGATTGATGGTGGTGGTCTGGTTGGCGCTAACGGTGATGCTCTCTTCGTAGGTGGCGCCGGTTTCCGGATTCTCAAAGCGAGCCAGGTAGCTGCCCGGGGGCAGCAGCAGGCGCTGGAAGCGGTTGGAGAATTCGTCCACGTGGCCAACGTACTGGGCGTTCAGATAAACACCCGTATACTTGCTGGCGCCCTGGATGGTGCGGATCTGGCCGAAGGGCGGCTGCGGCACGGGCTTGGCGGTCATCTTGAAATCAAACTTCTTGGTCTCGCCGGCTTCCGCGGTGACCTTGGTTTCGTAGTCTTCGTAACGGGGGTCCACCAGCTTAATGGTGTGCTCGCCGGGGCTAACGGCATAGGCGATGCTGATATGGAAATTCTCCGCTGATCCCATGTACTTGCCGTCGATAAACAAACCGGCAGTGCTGGGGTCCGCCTGCACGCGAATCTTCGCTTCATCCTGCGCTGCCAGCGGCAGGCCAATCACCAGCGCCAAGGCCAGGATGATGCCAAATCGTCCGAATTTCAAGTTCACGTTCTTCACGACTGCTCCTCTTCTTTTCCTATTTTTCATCGTCCGTGGCCAAACTGAATGGCCAGCATGACACGCCTTTAGGGAGGCCTGTCGGAGGCTGGGCGCCCGACGCTTCTTTATACAAACAAACAAGACTGCAAGAAAGTGCGTATCGAAGAATCGGATGTCCACAAGCGGCGGAGGGATTCCTCCCAGCCAGTTCCACCAAACTTTATTGTACTCAAATTGCAGGAGTTTTGTGTTCGGATAACCCTAGATCGCCCCGATTTCGTTTCCGGCGTTACCACCTTATCCGTCGGTCGCGCCCTGCGCACGTCCACCTTACTCTTCCACTTTCACCACCGTACGCCCGCGAATCTCTCCCCGTAGGATGCGACCTGCGTAATCGTGTACCTGGTTCAGATTGATCTCGCCGGTGATTGCTTCCAGATGATCCATCGGAATCAATCCAGAGAGCCGCGGCCATAATCGCAGGCGATTTTTGAGAGGCTGGTTCACGGAACTGATGCCGGCTAGAGTGACGCCGCGCAGAATGAACGGGAAGACGGTCGCGTTCAGAGAAGCCCCTCCCGCGTTGCCGCAAGCCGCCACGCATCCGTAGAGCTTTGTCTGCGCCAGAGCCCGCACCAGCGTGGATCCCCCCACCGAATCCACAACGCCCGCCCACCTGGCGGATTCGAGCGGCTTACCCGCCTCGGAGAGCGCCTCCCGTGGCAGCACCTCCGCAGCGCCGAATTTCGTAAGGTCGCGGGCAACGTCCGCTTTGCCGCTCACCGCCACCACCGTGTAGCCGAGTTTCGCAAGCAGCATCACAGCCACGGAACCCACTCCCCCCGATGCCCCTGTCACCAGCACTTCCCCGCTCTCCGGCCGGACGTCATGGCGTTCCAGCGCTTCCACGCAAAGCATTGCCGTAAATCCGGCAGTACCCAAAGCCATCGCGCGCCGCGCGTCCAGGCCCTCTGGCATCGGCACCATCCACTCCGGGCGAAGGCGTGCAAATGCCGCATAGCCGCCCCAATGTTCCTCGCCGATGCCGCAGCCGGTGGCCAGCACCGCATCGCCCGCCCGAAATCGCGCATCCGCCGATTCCTCCACGACGCCCGCAAGATCGATACCCGGCACCATGGGAAATCGCCGGACGATCTTCCCGCTGTCCGTGACGGCCAATCCGTCCTTGTAGTTCAAGCTCGAATAGCTCACCCGAACAAGAACGGGCTGATCCGGCAGCGCCGAAAGCGGCAGCATGCGAATACCGGATTCAAACTGATCGCCAACGCGATTGACCACCAGCGCGCGGAAGGGATCGGACATGGAATTGGACCTCACTTAGAGAGTAACGAAACACGGTACCCATTTCGAAGCCTCTGCCCCAACACCCATCGACCAAGGTCTTCTGCAAGGGCCGGGGCGGAAGAAACGCGGAAGCTGCAGGAAGCACGGAACGCGTGCCGGGCGCAACCGGCCAACCGGCGCTTCCGATCCATCTCCCGAAGCCAATGGATGGATTGGGTTGGCGCACCACCCGCTGTTCCAGGATCGCCTCGGGCGGGACGCCGCAAAAAAAGGAGAGCCGGTTAGGCTGGCGACGCATTCGCTAAAGTGCTGTTTTACAGAAGCTTACAGCCGAAGCCAGCCTTCCGGATTGTCCGGATTGTCCGGGTTTTTCCGGACAATCCGGACGCTTGGCCGGGCGGCGAGTTTCTCGCCGGAGGTGGATCTTTCGGTTGTCACAGAACGCTGGCAGCAAGCGCCGCGTCGAGCCGGGCGTGAGGCCCAGCCGGAAGACGGAGTTTTCCCGCGCGCGTCAGGATTGTACGTTTTCCTTCGCCGAAGCGAACCGTCGGTTTCGACCGGGAAGCGGCACGGTGAGCCTAAGTGCTGTCGCACGTATGATTTAGGCAGGAAGAAGTGGACCCCGGGCACCTGTGATCGGTGGGGTGTGGGCCATCGCAGTGGCTATCAAATCCTGCCGATCCGGAACAGCGATGAAATGGTTGTGGCCAACAGCCAAGGAGAGCCCAGACGTCGGGCGGTAACCG
The DNA here is from genome assembly GCA_034522975.1 of Bryobacterales bacterium. Lineage (GTDB taxonomy): Bacteria > Acidobacteriota > Terriglobia > Bryobacterales > Bryobacteraceae > JACTMJ01. Next base: position 18,776 of record JAXHKT010000046.1, on the reverse strand, counting down.
AGGAGTTGCCGTTGCACCTGGCAGCAATACCGAGCAAGGAGATTCAGGTATCCTGAGCGGCCCTAGACGTTCTAGAGGACGATCGCGAGGAAAGCTGCTCTCTGTTCTGCGTGATATGGGGCGGGCAGCCAGGGCGACCCAGCGTCGGGGTTATCCATGAGAAGAATAGTGGCGCGAGGGCCGGGACGATGCACACCAGAAATGGGCACTGAGGCCGATGATGGCGGCTTCCTTGGGGTTAAAGATTCGTGTTGGGTTCCGCCGATGGATTCGATGAGGCAGAGTGGGTCCGCGAGGGCGAGCGAAGCGACGACCAAGGTCGACGGAATTCGTCGGGGTCTGTTGCTGCCGTTCGATTGACGCCGATTGATTCACTCGGTGGGCTGGCGGTGGCGGTCAGCTTGAGTAGCAGTAGCGATGGGGTGAGCTGTGCGGCGTTCGAAGTCACACGGCCAAACGGGGCCGTGCTCCATGGTCTCGCTGCGCGAGGCTGTGGTTTCCCCGGGCTGACGCCACGGGGCTTTCCCTGGAGAGGCACCCTCCGGGCTTGGTGCGGTGCTGGTGGCACGAGGTGGATTTACCCAGCGCTGGGCCGTGTCTAGGCAACACGGCTTCACCTTGGGCTCCGGATACTGTGCCTTAGGGCTCGCCCGGAGAAGGCACTAGGGCGGGAGGTCTGCGGACAGTAGACGGGGTGGGCCTGGTTGTGGGTTCTGGTTGATTGTCAGCACGAGGGCCAGGGAAACGGACTCCGGGTTGCGGGTTCGGGGTTCCGGATGGGCGGGAGGTGGTTTAGGGGACTGGGTTTGCGGAGTTTTTGAGAAATCTGCGGGTTGTGGTGATGGTGCGGGGATGGCGGGTGGATTTCCGCAGTAAGGGTCTGGAGTGGAGCTGCCATTCCCGTCTTGCCGAGATTCGGGAGTTGGATGTCCCGAAACTGGATGGTGCGATGGTGGCGGGCGGGATCGGGGCGGATCACTAACCTCCGTCTCACCGAGCACCACCGAAACAAGGTGGCGCCCTCCTGCTAGGGTGAGAATCAGTTCCCGCAAGGACGAAACTCCCCTCCCAGAAGGAGCGCCATGAATCGAGTATCCAGCATTTTCAGCCAGATGTTGAAGCTCGTCCCCGCGCCTCTGTTTGCGCGCGCCGTTTCCGAGCATCGCGGCGAGCGGCATTCGCGTGGATTCCGCTCTTGGGATCAGTTCGTTGCCATGCTCTTCTGCCAGCTCGGCCAAGCCAAGAGTCTGCGCGAAATCGAGGAAGGCTTGCGGGCCGCCGAAGGCAAGCTTCGCCACCTCAACATGCAACAGGCGCCTGCGCACTCCACACTGGCCTACGCCAATCAGCAGCGTCCCTGGCAGGTCTACGAGACCTTGTTTAAGCTGCTCAGCGCCAGTCTCGCCGCGAAGCTCACGCAATCCGAGCGCGCCCCGCGTTTGTCGTTGCCCGGCAGGCTGCTTAGTTTGGACAGCACCGTCATCGATCTCTGCGCCAAGGTCTTCGACTGGGCCAAATATCGCAAGACCAAGGGAGCCGTGAAGCTGCATCTGCTGCTCGATCATGAGGGCTTGCTGCCGCACTACGCCGTTATCACCGAGGGCAACAAATCCGATATTGCAGTGGCCCGCAAGCTGGATCTGCCCGCCGGCAGCGTGCTGGTTTTCGACCGCGGCTATTGCGACTACACGTGGTTTGCCGAACTCGACCGGAAGGACATATACTTCGTCACCCGGCTGAAGGAAAAGGCCGCCTATGAAGTGCTGGAAACGCAGCCCGCCGAGGGCGACAACGTGACCGCCGACAAAGCCATCGTCTTTGCGCAGCACGCCAACGAGGGGAAGGAAACCTTCTTCCGGGTGGTGCAGGTTTGGGATGAGGCGTCCAAGCGCGAGTTCAAGTTCCTGACCAACTATCACGCCTTGCCGGCCGATACCATCGCGTCGATCTACAAGGAGCGCTGGCAGATTGAACTATTCTTCGAGAACCCGACATGGTGCATCCTTCGATGTCATGAATTTCCCGCCTGGTCGCTGGGGTCCGCCCGTGCGGCGCCTCCTCCTCCCCTGTGCGACCCCGGCTTCGGCGCCTCTTCCGGCCTGTTTCCCGGATGCCGCGACGGTGGTTGGCGGTCGGGCGGCGGCCCTCCATGCCGCTCTCGCCGTCCTCTCCTCTCCCTCGGTCCGCGTTCGTTGTTTGGCCGCGTCCCTGTCTCGTGTTCGGGGGGCCCTCGTCGGGCCTCCGCCCTTTCGCCCTCCCCCCCCTCGTCGTGCTCCATGTTGCCGGTCGCTCTGGCCCCTCTGTGTCCGCCGTCCTCCCCGGCCCCTTCCTGTGCTGTGGTCTCCCTTTTTGTTCTGGTGCCCTCTCCCCGTTTGGATGCCCCCAGCCCCCTTCTGTGTGTCGGGGCCGGCCCCTCGGCTTCCTCTGCCCTCCGTCCCCCTGTTCCCCTGCTTCGGTCCGCCGCGACGGGCGGTGGCTGGTCCCGCCCGGGCCGGGTCCCTCTCCGCCTCTCCTCCTTTCCCGCCCTTGGTGGCCGCCCCGATGCCCTTCGCCCTGGCCCGGCCCTCCTCGGCCCCTCCCCCCCCCCCGCTTCCCCGGTGCCTTGCTTCCCGCCTGTCCCGCCGGGGCCGGCTGGGCCCTGGCCCCTGCCCCCCCCCGGCCAGTCCCCCGCCGTCCTGGCCCTCGCCCCGCTCCCCTTTGGCGTTGTGGTTGTGGGCTCTGCTCCTGTCCCCTCTGTCCTCGTGGTGTCAGCCCCTTCCGCCTTTTGTTGCTTCTCTGCGGCGGTCTCTCCTCCCCTCGCCGCTGCGTTCTTGCTCGCCCGTGGCTATCCCGGCTATTGGTCTCCCCTGGCCGGCGTGGTGCGGGCCGGTTGCCAGCGCCCGCGCGATGTCCGTGCCCGCGCGGTCGGCACTGGCCTGCTGTTGGTCCGCCCGAATAGCCTTCCGGGCCCTTTAGCTCCGCTCTGCCGAGATGAGGTCGATGGCCGCCTTATTCTGGCTCTGGTCCTTTCGATGCGGTCATCCGGCCCCTTGACATTCCGATGGGGCGCCTGCCTAACGCGCCCCGCTGCCGCCTTCTGCCGCAAGCCGCTTGCGCGCGCTCGCGGAAGCTCGCCAGTTCCATCTTCACTGATCGTCCCTTCATGCCCAACAACAGCCGATCTTGGTGACTTGGGTCTCCCACCTCGGCGTCGATTCGCGAAGCTCCGACGATCTGCAGAACTCTCAGCGGCGCCCCGCCATCCCTGGCCATTGCGTGCGGGTCGTGGGGCCTCGATGCTGAGCCCGCGCCCACCTGCCCGTTGCACAGCTCGCGCAACAGGCGCTCGAAGCCAGGACGATGCTGTGCCGGGAGCCGGAGATTCCGAGATCGTCGTCGATCACCTCTATGTCCTGCCATCCGGCGCCGGGCGCGATCCTCGAGCGCATATTGCCGCCGCTGGCTTTCCAGCTTGTTCTGTCCTGCCCGGGTGTCGACGGCCCGGACGTCACGCAGCTCGCCGCGCGGCTACGCCTTCGGCGTTCATCTTGCCCCATCGCCGTCCTCCTTGCGGGTAGCCTTGATCATCGCTTGCATCGACTGTGACAGGGCTTGGCGCAGTTCCTTCTGCACGTCCGCTGGGAGATTCGCGGCGGGAGCTTCGGGCGGTCTTCTTCGAACAGCAGCCGTTTCTGCGACCGCCGTTCGGAGGTGCACCGGCGTGATCGTCGTCGTGCACATTGTGCGTGCTGGAGGCTCGCGAAGGCCCAGAGCGGCACGGCGCGAGTTCAACCAGAGCATCAACCGGCAGAATCGCGGTCGACATGATCTTCAACTCGGCGGCCTCCGGACGGGTCATCCAGGCCGGCACCGCCAACGTCCGTCCGTCCGCCCGTCGCACCACATAGTGGGTTTCATCGTGAACAATGTAGACTCTCACCACCGGAAAGCTTTGGGCGCGCAGCGGGTGAAAGGCGTAGTAGATCGTTACCTCGGCGTGAGGGTGTTGATGGGCAGTATGTCGTTCACTTGTTCAAGGCGCTGAAACAGAACCTACGGATCAAGAGCTTTGTGGGCACATCCGCCAACGCGCTCAAGACGCAAATTTGGACAGCATTGATCGCGCTGCTGCTGGTGCGCTTCCTGCAGTTGAAGAGCAAGCTTAGCTGGCACCTCTCCCGCTTCATCGCGCTGCTGCGCCAGCAACTGTTCGTCTACCGGGATCTATGGTTGTTTCTGGACCGCCCCTTCGAGGGGCCGCCAGGAGCGGATATGGATGAGGAATCGCCGCCACCGCTGCTGGCAGCGCTGTACGAAGCGGCACAAGACCCCCAACCTCAACCAAAAAACGACGCTACGAGCATCGCGGAGTCAACAATGGCAGGGCTTCCAGTGATGGGTTGCGGCTAATTTGGACAGCAGTGACTCTGTAGCCAACTGGCCCGGTAGACGAATCGGATGGAAGTGAAGCTTTTGCGAATGACAATTTGTTAGGTTGATGCGGGGAGAAGAAGTCCGCCACTCAAGTCTACCGATAAGGCTACTTATCAGCACTAAACATTGCGGTTTTTGTTTAACGTACATGAAGTTACGATTGTCCCGGATTTCGCTCGTTTTGGGCCCTGACGGCCCCTTCCGGCACAACTTGACACAATGTGCCACACGGGTTAAGTTTAGTCATGGCCACGAACCGCACTACCGTCAATGTCTCTCTCACTCCTGAACTCGATGCGTTTCTCCAGAGCCGCGTCAAGTCCGGGCGCTACCAGACAACGAGCGAGGTTGTGCGGGAAGCCCTTCGTTTGCTCGAACGCCACGAGCAGGAGCGCGAGGAAGGCTTCCAGCAGTTGAAGGCGAAGCTTGAGCGCGGGGCCGCTCAGGCCGAGCGCGGCGAATTGCTCGATGGTGACGAAGTATTCGATGAGCTTCGCGAAATGATCGAAGAGCGCCGACGCAACAAGGCCGTTAAGCAGTGAGACGGCTGTTCCTCCTCACCCCAGAGGCGAAAAGCGACCTTCAACAGATACTTCTCGATATTGCCGAGGATAGCCCGGACACCGCAGAGCGTCTCCGCCAGGAGTTTTACGAGGGACTTCAGGGCCTAGGAAGGTCTCCCGGCATCGGCCACTATCACGACGAACTCTTGAGTCGCAAATACCGCTTCTGGAACTTCTACTCATACGTTGTTGCCTATGTCTGGGAAGCCAGACCCATTCAGGTGATTAGCGTCGTCCATGGAGCGCGGGATCTCGCAGTATTCTTCAACCTCCGAATTGGCCAGGACACCTGAACATGGGTGTTAATGTTATTGTGTCCGAATCCGCCTTGAGGGACACGCCTTGAGGCGCCTTGAGGGACAGCCCCCGCGTCCCAGGTGCCTTGGGCGGGAGAACCACCCCGTCGCCGTCCGCCCCTGTGGCTTCTATCCGTGCGGGCCTGCAGGGCACGTTATGCGGAGCCCAGGGTGAAGCTCTGGGTATGCTGCTTCAGCCGGTCGGTAGTCAGATGCCTTGCGACGTCGAACGGCTCGCACTGGCCGCTGGCTGAGGTGAACTCGATTGGCCCCACATCCCGCGCAACCTTAAGAGCCGCCTCATTCAAGACGGCGCTCCGCATACGAGAAATTACGAGAAATTCGAGGGACGGCTTCCCCCCTTTTCTAAACCATTGATTCCAAACGGCCAACGACTCTGATCCGCTGGACGTTCCATCGATCAGCCTTGTCTCACGCCGTTTGTCCGGTCCAGACGTGCCGGGTGGTGGGGCGGTTAGCGGCGTAAAAGCGAAAGACGCGCCCTCAGATCCTAAATTCGCCTCTGCCATGCAACAGGGCTGCCGCCACCGGGAGGAGCGCCACAAGTATTACGCGCGTGACTGCTTCCGGTGTAGCGCCGCGAAGATGCCGTTTTGTGAAGGTCTCGTGGGTGGATGGTGCCCGTCTCGTGGACTCATCGAGGCCCGCTCACGTGGGCGCGAAGAACTCGTTAGACTTGGTGCTTCCCGGGGAGGTTCACGATGACGCGCAGACTGTTTGGCGGTTTGATGCTCGCTTCCGGCGCAAACTTCGCCGCCCAGCAGGCACAGAGTATGCCATGGGCTGACGATTCCCGGATTGGTCGCCCTTTCTCGAAGGACCCTTGCGTCATTCGGTTTCGCGGAAAGTATTTGCTCTACTATTCCACCCCCACCCGGCAGCAGAAGGATGTTCTGACGGACTGGGTGATCGGCATCGCGGAGAGTACGGATCTGCTGCGGTGGCGCAAGGTGGGGGAAGTGCAGCCGGAGCAGGAGTGTGAGCGGATGGGGATCTGCGCGCCCTTTGCCATGGTCCTTGATGGCAAAGTACACATCTTCTACCAAACGTATGGCAACGGACGTCTCGACGCCATCTGCCACGCGGATTCGAACGATGGCTTGCGCTTCCGGAAAGAGCCCACCAACCCGGTCTTCCGGCCCACCGGGAACTGGAATGCAGGAAGGGCGATCGATGCCGAGGTGGTTCGTTTCGGCGATCGCTGGCTGCTCTACGCGGCCACGCGGGATCCCGAAATGAAAGTCCAAATGCTGGTGGGAGCCAGTGCTCAGGCAGGCAAAGGCTTTGCGCGTGGCGCATGGACGATGCTGGCCGGTGCGCCGCTGTTGAAGCCCGAACTCGCCTGGGAAAAGAACTGCATTGAGGCCCCATCGGTTGTCGTGCGGGAAGGGAAGCTCTATATGTTCTACGCCGGCGGCTACAACAACGAACCGCAGCAGGTGGGATGCGCCCGCAGCACCGACGGCGTCCGATGGGAACGGCTGTTTGCGGAACCGTTCCTTCCCAACGGTAAGCCCGGCGAGTGGAATGCCTCCGAGTCCGGACATCCAGGCGCCTTCGTCGATGAGGGCGGCAAGACCTGGCTCTTCTTTCAAGGAAACAACGATCAGGGCAGAACCTGGTACCTGTCGGCCGTCCGCGTAGACTGGCGAGACGGCCTCCCCGTCCTGGCGCGCGGCGGCGCCTAACCGCCTCGCCCAAGCGCATTTCCGGAGTACCCGGGCCACAGATTCCCACAAATCCTGCACCAGATTTATCCCTTCGCTCAGCCGATGGCGAGGTGATTGCCGAGGGGCGGGTGGCGGCTCGGATTTCGCCATCAGGCAACTCAAAACCCAGCCAGCGCCGCCGGCGAGAACCCGCGCGCGATGGAGATCGGGGGATAGTGTGACTGTCACCGGAATTTATGTGAAGGCGATACGAATCGCACCGCCGCAAGCGCCGTCCGGTTCTATGATCGGCGCGTCACAAGGCAATGAAGTACTTGGCGGGGCCAAGTATCAGATTCCGGGAAAGATAGAGTCAAACGAAATCTGTGAACACACGGCCAAAACAGGAGGTGGATGAGATCGGGGAGCTCCACACAAAGGGTTCCCGTACGGTCGCCTTCGGCTCGATGCCATGTGAAATCAATAACTTAGAAGAAAAGTGAAAGCGTAGCCCCCGAAAATCCCGGTTCTCGCGGTCCCGGTAGGTATGGTCCATCCGAAGCCAGATTCGCGCGTGTGAGAATGAGCATCCAGCCGTCCGCCTGGTGCGGGCGACCGTTTTCCTGGAGGTTTCCGCATGCCACATTCGCCTACCGTGAGCGTCCTGTACAACAGCCAGGGCTGGGAGTCCCAGCTCAGCAATGCCATCCAGGCGGGGAATCTGTTGAAGATCCGGATCAAGGGATCGATGGCGTCGCAGGTTCGCGCGAAGGTGGAAGCTTTCACCGTACAGAAGGCACCGGCTCCGCCGGGCTCTGTTCCCATTCCCTACCCCAAGCTCCGTGTCTCCGCCTTCCTGGTGGCTGTGCCCAAGCTACTCGCGCTGGTGCTGCAGGCGCTCACCTTTCGGGGCTATACCTCGATGACCGCTGCCTTCGACAAGAAGGGCGCTGGCAGCAGTGATGATGAACTGGTGCTGCGCCTTTCCTAAGGAGACCCGGTACTGCGTTTCCGGGAATGGCAGCGGTCCAAAAGGGACTGCCGCGCAACGCGAGTGCGTGGCGCGGCAGCGGAGAGTGGAGTAGGGGTTCAGAACACCAGGCGCACTCCGAAGCGGAGAATGCGCGGGTCACGGGACGGCCCATTTCCCGTGATACCCAATTCCCGAGCTCCAATTCCCAACGCAATTACGTGAAAGTACACCAGAATCGCCGGATTTCCCGTTACGGACAATCGGACAAATGGAGCGTCGTGGCCCGCCCCGGGGACGAGCCCAGGCCGCCAGCGCCTGACCTCCGCAGCCCTTGCCTACAAGGTGCACCCAACGACAGGCTCGGCGAGGCACCGATCGTGAATGCGTTGGGCTTCCTGGACGCGCGGATGCGCGGCCGGGAGCACGGCGCTCATTTCACGCAGTCCGTCGCGCAGGAATCGCGCGGCCTCGTCGGTCTTGCCTTGCTGCGCCAGTGCCGCGCCCAGAAATACCTGCGATTCCGCGGGCCGCCAGTTGTCCTTCGCGAAAACGCCACGGGCAATCTCCGCGGCCTCGCGTAGCAGGGTCTCAGCCGCCGTCGGCTTTCCAAGCGCGATCAAAATACGCCCGTAGGTCGTAAGTGTGCGGGAAATCTCAATGTGCTGAGGTGGAAACGCCTCACGAGCCTCTCCCACAGTCTGCCGTGCCAGTGCTTCGGCATCGGCTTCCCCCATGTAGGCCTTCACCAAGGCCAAATTCATCGTGGGGACGATCATACCCACGCTCCGTTCCCCGGATGTCTTCCGCGCGTGCGCATACGCCTCTTCGCAGATCTTCCGCGCCTGCTCATACTCCTTCCGAAAGAAATGCGCGCGTTGCAGGCCGCCCAGCGGAAACAGAAGGTTTGCCGGCGGTCCCGGCAGTTCCCGCAAGATGGCGGCAGCCTCTGCGAAGTGGCGTTCCGCGGCCCCCGCATCGCCGGCGTCGTCTGTTACCACTCCCAGGTTGCTGATCATCGTCGCGGTGGTGATGTGCTTGTTGCCATACTGCGCGCGCATGGCCCTTAGCGCTTGCTCGAAGTTGCTCCGTGCCCCTTGCAAATCGCCTTGCCGGAAGTATGCTTCCGCCAGCAGGCTGTGCTGAAAGGAGATCTCCTGGCTGTGAGTAGCCCTGTGCCACGCGACGGCGCGCTCCAGGTCCGCTTGCGCCCCCGCATAGTCCCCTTCCGCCATTCGCAGCCGGCCGCGCGCGGAGAGCGCTCTTGTGGTGGCTGCATGGTTGTCGCCATAAAGCCGCTCGCTCAACTCGACGGCTCGCTCCAAGTGCGGTCTCGCCTTCTTGTTCTCGCTCAGCGCCATCAAGGCGCTGCCGATCGTGGAGCGTAGCCCCACTTCAATATCCGGGCTCTCGCGGAACTCCTCCCCCACCGTGGCGGACGCCGCCTCAATCACGTCCACTACCTTCACTTCGCGCCCGCCCGTGGCCAGCGCAGACACCCCGCCCTTTTTCGACGCACCCAGCAGTTGCTCCAGGAACATCGCCACCTGTACGGCCTTCACCCGCTCCCGCTCGGCGATGGCTGCCTGACGCACGCTGTATGCGGTAGCGCCTGCCAGGCTCAGCACGGCCAGCGCGGCCGCCGCGCTCGCCAGAGCATGCCGGCGCAGGAAGCGCCCCGCCCGGTAAGCCAGAGTGGGCTCCCGCGCTTCCACCGGCTCATCCGCAAGGTGACGCCGCAGGTCTTCCGCGAACTGGACCACCGCGCCATAACGCCGCTCCGGTGCCTTTTCGAGTGCCTTCAGCAGAATCGCGTCCAGGTCCCCCGACAGTTGGCGGGAAACCGTCGCCTGCTTTGCCACGCGGCTCGGCCGGCGGGGCTCCCTCTCACTCACCGCGCGCAGCAGCGTAGGCACGCTCTCTGTCCCGGTTTCGTAGGGCCACTCGCCGGTCAACAGTTCGTAGAGGATCACCCCCAGCGAATACACATCGCTCCGCGCGGAACCCGCCATACCCGCCACCTGCTCCGGGCTGGCATACCGGGCCGTCAGCATCGGCAAGGAGCTTTGCGTGGTTCCGGTCTGCTCGGCCGGTTCCAGCAACCGGGCGGTGCCGAAATCCAGCAGCATCGGCTCTCCGGCCGCCGTCACCAGCAGATTCCCCGGCTTCAGGTCCCGGTGTACCACCAGGTTCTCATGCGCGTACGCCACCGCCGCGCAGATCTTCAGCATCACGTCAATGCGTTCGCGGAACGACGCCGTCTTCGCCTCTGCCCACTGCTGCAACGGCACCCCATCCACATACTGCATCACCAGATAGGGCGTGCCATCCTCCGTCACGCCGCCATCCAGCAGCCGGGCGATGTTCGGGTGTTCCAGCGTCGCCAGAATCTGACGCTCTTCCAGGAAGCGCCGCGCGTAAAACTCGGATTGAAACGACACCCGCGTCAGCTTGATGGCAACCTGTTGCGTAAGCGTCGGATCGTCGCGCTCCGCCAGCAGCACCACGCCCATGCCGCCTCTGCCAAGTTCGCGAATCACCCGGTAAGCGCCGATGCGCTGCCCGGCATACCCTCCGCCGCCTTCTAGTGCCGCGGGCCGGTCCAGCGGCCCCGAGTCTTCGTCCAGGTAGCGAAGCAGCGATTCCACCTCGGCACGCAGCTCAGGCCGCGCCCGCAGCAACTCTTCGCGCTCTTCGGGCCCCGTGTCAGCGGCTACCGCCGCAAGGTCGCTAATCTCCTTCCAGCGATTGCTGTCCATGGAACTCTGCCTCCAGTTCCCGGTGTAACCACATGCGTGCCACAAGCCAGTGCCGCTTCACGGTCGTTCGCGACACCTGCATCAGGGTGGCGATCTCCTCCAGGTCGAGCCCACCGAAATAGCGCAATTCCACGATGCGGCTTCGCTCCGGGTCAAACTCGGCGAAGCGGGTGAGCGCGGCATCCACCGCCAGCAGCGTGCGGTTGGAACGTTCGGCGTGGTCCAGCGCCTCTTCAATGGGGAGGTGTACAGCGCGCGCGCCCCGCTTGCCGGCGGTCTGCTTGCGGGCATGGTCCACCAGGATGCGCCGCATCATCTTCGCCGCCACGCTGAAAAAATGCGCGCGATCCTGCCAGTTCGCGCGGTCCTGGTCCACCATCCGCAGATAGAGTTCATGCACCAGTGCCGTGGGCTGCAGCGTGTGGTCGTTACGTTCGTGGTGCAGGAAGTTGTCCGCCATGCGGCGCAGCTCGTCATACACCAGGGGCATCAGGCGGCCAAACGCATCCGCGTCTCCGCTTGCCCAGCGCTGCAGCAGTGCTGTCACATGCCCCTTCTCCATCCCGCGTCTTGCCTTGGCAACCCCTCAATCTTCTCAGGTCCCTCTTATTCTATCCCGAGCGTCCGGTTTTCCCCGCCCGCGGTGCCTCTATCCTGTCATGGAAGCGAGAGCCACGCCCTTCGGTACTGGAACTCACCCCCCGTTGGTTAGTGGTCCATTTTGCAATGGGTCCGCGCGTGTCTGGCAGGAGGAGATCCCATGAATAGGAAACGAAATCTGTCTGCCCTTGCGGTCCGTGCGACTGGCGGACTCTTGCTGCTTATCCTGGCGATGGTTCCAGTCACCCGCGCCAACGCCAACCTCATCGCCAACGGCGCCTTCACTTCCAATGCCGATGGATGGACTTCGGGCAACATCGTCTCTGGAGGCTTCCAAGAAACAATAGGAAACCCGGCTGGCAGCTTTTTGTTGAATTGGTTTGGGACTGCGACCAGCGATCCCTACATCCAGCAGACCATCGCTGGATTGAATCCAGGGCAATCCTACAACTTAAGTTGGGACCTGCTGCACCATGCAACCAACGCAACCACCCCTTCGTTCGCGGCCTTCCTTGACCCCACCGATGCAGGCACCAGCCCTAACGGTCTGACTCTGCTGCTGCTCTCCTATCCCGGTCCCTTCACCAGCAAGCCCTGGGTAAGCCACCAGACTTCGTTCGTCGCCACCGCGACCAGCCATACCATCCGGTTCGCCGCCGAACTGGACACGCGTACACCCGGAGTGACCGTCAACACCGACGTCTCCTACTACATCGACAACGTTGCACTGTTCGCGGAGCCGAACTCATCCAGCGCGGTGCCGGAACCATCCACTTGGGCGTTGATCGCACTCGGCGGAGCAGCGCTTTGGGCAAGGAGGCTCCGCGGACGGCGAAGAGCGTGACCGCCAACCCGTTGTCGCCCACCGGCATGGGCAACGCACCGCGAATACGTTCGTAGATCGCATTCAATGCCAGGCCCGGCCATCGACCTGTGGCTGGGCCTGGCAGCAGCAGCCGCAGCAAGGCATCAAATTCGGCACCAGGTTATGAGTGAGTTCCCCATTTCCCCACCACCCTGAGCGGCTTCATCCACCCGGTTCGCCCCCGGGCTGCTACTCCAGCGTCCTCACCCGGATATCCCGGTACGCAATCTTCAATTCATCGCGGGCGTGCAGTTGCAGCGCAATCTGCCCGGTCCGGCCGACGCGGTGGTTCCGGTGGGCCTCGTCAAAGAGGACAGCGCTCAGGTCTTCATCCGTGATCACGACGCCGTTCACCCGCGTTGTGATGCGTCCGCCGCGACAGGTGATGTGCAGGTCGTTCCATTCTCCAGCCTTCCACTTCCACTTCGACGGCCCCTGCGCTGGCTCAATATTCCAGTTGGGGAGCGACGGGTGAATCCACCGGCGCGCCTCCCAGGTCTCGTCATAGACCAAACCGCTGCGCCACGGCGCGGGTGGGTGGATATCCACCTGCGGCCCGTGCAGCCACTCCTTTGCGGCATCCCAGCGGCTCCGTATCTGTACACCGGAGTTCCCGGTGGATTCAGAGAAGTCGCGGACCTTCAACTCCAGCTCAAAATCACCGAACTCGCCCTCGCGGATGAGCCATACGTAGTCGTGTTCCTTGCGCCCGATGGAGTTCGCCTCAATGGCGCCATCCACCACGCTCCAGAATCCCTTCTCCCGATCGGCGGGCTTTGCCTCCACCCGCCAGCCATGAAGGGTCTTCCCGTCGAACAACGATTGCCATTCCGCACCGAACGCACTCAGGCATATCAAGAGCAACAGACCTGCAAATCTCATGACGTTCGATATCCTATCGAGAAGCGCCCCTCGGCACAAATGGCACGCGCTGCAGGCCTCAGTGCGGGACGGCGCCGGCGCGGGCAACCGCGGTTATATATGCTCAATACGGTCCAGGAGATCTCATGATCCGTATACTCCCTCTCTTCCTGATCCTGCTCTCTGTGCCATGCCTGGCGAACCGCGTCGCCGGTGAACGCAAACAATGGCACACCGTGACTGTGTCGTTCGATGGTCCGCAGACAGCCGAAGACGCCTCGCCGAATCCGTTCCTGGACATGCGCCTGATCGTGGAGTTTCGGCACCAGGAAAGTGGGCGCGCCCTGCAGGTGCCAGGCTTCTTCGCGGCCGATGGCGAGGCGGCCGAAAGTTCGGCGGCAGCCGGACGCGTGTGGCAGGCGCGTCTTCTGCCCGATGCGCCCGGAGACTGGACCTACCGCGCCTCCTTCCGCACCGGCGCGAACATCGCTCTTTCTGACGACCCCTCCGCCGGCCAGCCCACCGCTTTCGACGGAGCCACCGGCCGCTTCACCATCAGTGCCTCCGATAAGTCGGCTCCGGACTTCCGCGCGCGGGGCTTGCTGCAATATACGGGCGAGCACTATCTCCGCTTCTCCGGCACGGGAGAGCGCTTCCTGAAAGGTGGCGCAGACAGCCCGGAGAACTTCCTCGCCTACTTTGAGTTCGACGGTACCTTCGACACTGATGCCACCTTCAACGAAGGACAGAACACCACCGCCAAACCCTTCGTCCACCGCTATCAGCCGCATGCCGGCGATTGGAAGCCCGGCGATCCCACCTGGCAGAACGGCAAGGGCAGGAACATCATCGGCGCTCTCAACTACCTTGCCGGTACCGGCATGAACAGCGTCTACTTCCTCACCTACAACGTCGATACCGGCGACGGTAAAGACACCTGGGTATGGACTTCGCCCGATGTGCGGGATCGCTTCGATGTGAGCAAGCTCGCGCAATGGGAGATCGTCTTCTCCCACATGGACCGGCTTGGCCTGATGCTCCACGTGATCACCCAGGAGACGGAGAACGACCGAAAACTCGGCGGCGGGCCCGGCCTGAATCCAATCCGGCGCCTGTATCTCCGCGAACTCGTCGCCCGGTTCGCCCACCATCCCGCGCTGGTCTGGAATCTCGGCGAAGAGAACAACACGCCCGATGCCGACCGCAAGCAGATCGCGGCCTACATCCATGCCCTCGATCCCTATCGTCACCCCATCGCCGTCCATAGCCATGTGAACAGGGCTCACGATGACTATCAGGCGCTGTGGGGCGATGCCGGCTTTGAAGCGAGTTCCGTCCAGGCCGACATGGCGCGTTACCACCAGGAGGCCGTCGCCTTCCGGGCACGCAGCGCGGAGGCTGGCCGCAAGTGGGTGATCTTCCACGATGAACAATCCTCCGCGCATACCGGCGTATTGCCCGATGCCGACGACCCCACACACGACATCCCGCGCATCGAAGGGCTTTGGGGCAACCTGATGGGGGGCGGCGCCGGTGTGGAATGGTACTTCGGCTATCGCTATCCCCACATGGATCTCAACTGCGAAGACTGGCGTTCGCGCGACGCGATGTGGCGCCAGACCCGCATCGCCCTCCACTTCTTTCACCAGCATCTGCCCTTCTGGGAAATGGAGCCCGTGGCCGACGAGCGGCACATCGTGGATGGGGCGCCCGCCCGGGTCCTCGCCAAAGCGGGATCGATCTACGCCCTGCAGCTCCCCCGCGGCGGCTCCGTGCAAATCCAACTGCCTGAGGGCGCATACACCGTCCAGTGGTTCAACCCACGCGACGGCGGACCCTTGCAGGAAGGCCCCGTGAAGCAAGTGACCGGCGGCCGCCAGCGCGTCTGGCTGGGCGAGCCCCCCGCCGAAACCTCGCGCGACTGGGTTGTCCTGGTGAAGCGGCGCTAGTGCCTCAACCTACTGCCTGTTGGGTGGGTTCTGCTGTGGATTGCCGGATGGGCTTGAATGGAACCCGCCCTCAAGCCCCCTCCCAAACCCGCGCAGCGAAGCGACCGCGCCAACTCAACCCCGGACGCCGGACGCCGGACCCCGGCCTCTCCTCCTCTCCCCCCGACCCTTCCTCGTCCCCTCCCCTCATCGCGTAGCGATCGAAAGTGAATAGCCAGCCGGTTCACCCGGCTGGATCCCCGGTGCCCCCAATCTCCCGCACCGCGTCAGCGGTGCAACCCGGCCGAGTCCCCACCCAAAGAGCGCGCAGCGAAGAAGCCGCGCGAACAAACCCCCGGGCCCCGGGCCACGGAACCCGGACCCCGGCCTTTCCTCCTATCTCCCCGACCCTTCCTCGTCCCCTCCCCGTCATCGCGTCAGCGATCGAAAGTGAATAGCCAGCCGGGTTCACCCGCTGGTTCCCGTGCCTTTCCCAACCCCCCGCACCGCGTCAGCGGTGCAACCCAGCCGAGTCCCCACCCAAAGAGCGCGCAGCGAAGAAACCGCGCGGACAGAACCCCCGGGGCCCCGGGCCGCGAAGCCCGGACCCCCGGCCTTTCCTCCTCTCCCCCGACCCTTCCTCGTCCCCTTCCCCCTCATCGCGTCAGCGATCGAAGGTGAATAGCCCAGCCGGTTCACCCGGCTGGATCCCCAAACGAGCAGTGGGGCCCGGCGGTCCCCCCCAAAGAGGGGGAAACCCCCCGGCCCGGGCCACGAACCCCCGGCCCTTCCTCCTCCCCCATCGCGTAGACAAGAGGTTCCGTTCCCCAGTGCCCCCAAACCCCCCGCACCGCGTCAGGCGACCGCCCCCGCCAAACGGTACCTTTCCTCTTGCCCCAGCACCCCCTTCTCCGCTATGAAGAAACTTCATTAACAAAGAAGCCTAGACTTCCACCGCCGCCCGTCCCAAAGAAAATCGGTCCCAAACCGGCAACTGCCCATGGCCGCACCCGGAACAGCCAGAGCCCCCATCTCTCGCTTCGTTCGAAGCGAAACGCGTCAACCGCCTGTCCAGCAAGGCGCGCGAAAGGAAAGGACCGGAGGCGTACTCAGGCGGTACGTTGAGGACGTTTCCGGAGCGCAACGCAGCGGGGCAGCACGGTTCACGCGTTGCAGCCGAATGCCAGTGAGAGATGGGGGCTCCTCACCCGAGGCCCTCACCCGCAAGCTACGCATCGATGCCGCCCTGCGCGAATCCGGCTGGCACATCGTCCCCCACCTCCCCGGCAAGCCCTTCGCCAGCTACCACCACGCCGCCGTCACCGAGTTCCCCACAACCAACCGACGCGCTCCCCCATCGCGTCAGCGATCGAAAGTGAATAGCCAGCCGGTTCACCCGGCTGGATACCTTTCCTTCCCAAACCGACGCACCGCGTCAGCGGTGCAACCCACCAGCCCGCACTCTCGCCATGGAAACAGAACCCAGGCCCAGCGCTACGCCCGTGGCATCCAGCAACTCGGTCACCGCTACGGCGAATCCGGCGTCCCCTTCCTCCTCTCCGCCAACGGCCAAACCATCCGCTTCCTCGATGCCAGAGACCCCGCCGTGAAAGCCGGTGACGCCGCCACCACCGCTTCCATCCGTATCTCGTTCATCGCTTTCTGTCGGGAGTTCCGCAAGCCTCCCGCCTCGGGATCCGCCGCCTCCGGTTTAGAGTCGGTTCCACCGCTCCTCCATCGGCTGTCCTCGGGCTGGGTGCTCCCCTGCTTTCGCCTTCCGGTCTCCCGGACAAGCGCCCTTGGCCCTCGGTGTCCTGTTCCCTCTCGGCGAGTTGCCCAGTCCCTCCTCTAGCTCCGTTCTGAGACTCCTTCGGCCCTTCGCTCCAGCCCCATTACAGGACCTTCTTCGCTACTACGGCCTCTGCTGACTTCTCCAGGACTCTCACCCCGGAGATCTCCCCAGGTAAGGTGCAAGATCGTTCCCCTCACGCCGCCCGGCTTTACCCCATGCGTCTCGGGTGACTATCGGACTTCACTGTTGCAAGGCAGCTCGTCCAACGCACAAGGCCTCACTGCCGGTTCGTATACCTACGGCCAAGGGTTTGCTACGCGCTTCTTTCCGCCTTCCCCTCACGGTTGGGCGTTGCGTTTCGCTACGGTTGTCGTCACCGCCTCCCGTTGGCACCTCGCAGCCAACTCGATCTTGCCCATGCTGGGCACACTAGCCACGGGTTTCAATCCGTGGACCGATGCCCCCCGCAACGCCAGCCCCGAAGGCGGTGGCACAATCTCTGCATCCAACTTATCCCCGGATCCCGAAACCGGACCCCGGTCCCCGATTCTGCAGTGTGCCCTCCGGCACCCACCCCGCCCGGACCCATGCATCGCGTCAGCGATAGCAATAGGAATGGCCAGGCGTTTTACACGCCTCGATCGCCCATTCCCCACAAACACCACGCCCCACGCCCCCGCAGTAAGGCCCGACGGGCCGCGGTGGGGTGCGTTTGCCATGGGCCTGAGCCTGTGGAAAGCGCCAGACTCCCTCCCAAGCCCCGAAGGCGGTGGCACAATCTGCATCCAGCTTATCCCGGACCGGAGACCGGATCCCGAACCCGGTTCCACTGCACAAGCCCCCGCACGCGCGAAATGCCCGGATTTCGCATTCCTGTTGTAGGCTACCCGAGGCAGGGGCATCCTGGGGGCAGGTTTCCAGTCAGGGCCGCTTCGGTGGCGTTGCCGGCCCAACCCACCTGTCCTGGGTGCACCGTGGAACCAGCATCAGGAAACGCCTGGGCACTTTGTGCGTTTCCTGATGCGCTCTTCGCCGGCGCGCGCCAGTCGCCCCGTCCCTCCTCGAGCCAATCCAGCCTACTCGGACGCCCGCAAATCCCGCCCGCCCGCGACGTCCGCACGTCCTTCGAGCCCATCAGGTCCCCTTCCGGTACGCGCGGTCCAGCTTCCCTGCTTGCGCAAAACCTCCCGGAAAGAACGTAGTTCTCCGTACCGCCGGTAGACACAGACGCAACTGCCGGTCGAACTCAAAGTACGTGCTCGGATATCCCTTGAGGTCCATGCTTTCCTCCATGCCGCTGGGAGTCAACGACTCCCCTCGCGGCGCAATTCTCCAGGGATGCGGTCGGGGTACGGACCTTCCCCATGTACGTTAGGGGCGACGGCGACCTCCGCAACTCCGTTCCGCGCGCCACCACCGGGCCGCCCTTCACTCCAGCAACTGCCGGCGCGGTTCGGCCGAAGCGCCATCCATGGTGTCGGGGTCAAGCACGGTGCGGTCCGCGGATTCGTAATCCATCGCGATACCCGAGACATAAATCTCCTCTCGCCCATCCTGGTTGAAGTCCTCCACCAGGAATAGGTGAAGGTGTCCGCTATGCAGATACTCGCGCAGCAGCGTTCCTTCCGCGGAAAACAGCATCACCCGCGAAGGATGGCATCGTCCATCGTTGGCAACCACCAGATGCCGCGCTTCCGGCCCCCGTCCTGCACCAGACCGCGCAGAACCGTACGCCCGCTGTAAGGGGGCGGAAATTCGCGGTAGGAGGTGCGCAACGTCACATCCGGTTCAAACTTCCAGCGAACCTCTCCAGCGGCGTCAAAACGAATAGAGGATGGCGTTCTGCCTTATGGCCGTCTACCAGTGGGCACTCGTGCCAAGGGTACGACTGCGTTCTCCGAATCGTCATTCAGATCCGCAATCAGAGGACGCAGCGGGTCGGGCATCTGCGCGTAGACGTGAAAATCCGGTGCTCCATCGATGGGACCAAAGAACATTTCCCTGATCATCACGAAGACCATGCACCGCCATTCCTGGGCGTCAATGTCTACAGCAATAC